>DHTF01000072.1:1199-29533 GCA_002411515.1 Proteiniphilum sp. UBA5267
TTTGGAGGACAAATGAAGACAAATGGAACCGGAATTTGCTTTTTCGGATTAAGATTGTTTACTTTGGAGTCTGGATATATTGTTGATATTCAATGAATCAGTTTGTTTAACGATTAAATGTAAGGACAATGGCAACAATGAAAAATGGCTTGTGGGGAGGTGTCACGGGCAAGATTGGTGGCGTGGTAAGCGTTTCACGCAATGGTGCGTACTATTTGAGGAGCCTGCCCGGGCATGTGAGAGATCCCCAATCGAAGAAGCAGGTCACGCAGCGTAGCCGGTTCACGACAATCCAGGCATTTTTGAAAACATTTACTCCTTTTATCCGAGTTGGATTCCAGTCGGAGGCGTTGGGGATGAGGAGTGCTTTCAATGCTGCCATGTCGTACAACGTACGGCATGCCGTGAAAGGTGAGGTGCCCGATTTTGAGGTCGATTATCTCAATGTAGTTGTTTCAACGGGGCTACTGCCCGTATCTCCCGTCCTGTTGTCTTCCGTTGCAGAGGGGGTGCTGCATGTGGAGTGGGAGGAATGCAGTGAAAAGCGGGCAAAGAAGAGAGACCAGGTGATGCTGCTTGCTTACAATCGTGAGAAAAACAGAGCGGAGTTTGATCTGCATGCCGGTAAAAGAGGTAGCCTGGCTACCACCTTACCCTTGCCGCCGAACTGGCAGGGCGATACCGTGGAGACCTATGTCGCCTTTCTTTCGGCCGACGATCTGACCCTGGTGTCAGACAGCCAGTATGCCGGCCGGCATCGGGTGGAATGATAGCTACTTCAACAGCATCTCTTTTATCTCTGTCCTGTAACTTTTTGATACGGGTAACTTATAGGTGTCAATTCCTAGCAGGTTGCCTTCGAGCGAGGTCACCTTATCGACGTTCACCACGAATGATTTGTGTATCTGAACAAAGTTGTGTGGCGGCAATCTCTCGATGAATGCGCTCAAGGTAGCATGGGTGATGTATCTTTTTTTGGCCGTTTGTATTGAAATATAGTTATCGAGGGCTTCCACAAAGAGGATGTCGGCAAAATCTACTTTTTCGTATTTCTGTGTTGTTTTGATGAAGATTGATTCGGGTTGTGACTCATCTGCTTTTTCTTTCACAAACCAGTCGTATACTTTGTTAACGGCTTTATAGAACCGCTCAAATGAAACCGGCTTCAACAGGTAATCGGCGACCTCCAGTTCGAACCCTTTCAGCGCATATTGTTCGTAAGCACTTACAATGATTACCTTGGGCGGATTGGTCAGCCCCGAAAGCAATTCAATACCAGACAGGTAAGGCATCTCGATATCGAGAAAGATCAAATCGACGGGTTGCTCTTTCAACACGTTGCCCAGTTGAATGCCGTCCTCACACAAGGCGACAAGTTCCAGGAAATCGATTTTCTCCAGATAGCTTTGCAGGCCTTTCCGGGCCAGTGGCTCGTCGTCGGTTATGACACATCGTAATTTCACCATTCAATCCTTAAATTTGTGATAAATGAATTGTCCTTTTTCTTGGTTTCAAAGGTATACTTATCCGGGTAAAGCAGATTGAGTCTTCGTTGTAAGTTTTCGAGGCCAATGCCGAAATTCTTGTTTTTCGTTACCTGTGCAATCTCTGGAATGGAATTCTCCACGGTGAAACTGAGGCCTCCCTTTTTCAAAAGGGCCTCAATTTTTATCCAATAGTCGCCGCCCACATATTTGTATGCATTCTCTACCAGCGGAAACAGCAACAGCGGATGTATCGGTTGAACATTCAACTGCGGGTCGAAACGAACGGAAAGATGAAACGTCTCCGGCATTCTTACCTTCTGGAAGGCAATATAATTGCGAATGAACTTCAGTTCCTGTTCAATCATGACGGTTTGGTTGATGTCGTAAAGCTGATAGCGCAACAGTTCGGAGAGTTGCTCAATAGATTTTCGGGGCGCTTCATTCTCCTCGTCGATCTGGAAATAGATCGCATTGAGCGCATTGAATAGAAAGTGGGGATGAAACTGCACCTTCAGGAAATTCAGTTCTGTCTCCATCTGTGTATTCTTGATTTGCTGTGTCAGCGTCTTCTGATTGACATACGCCTGGAGCAAATCACCACCTCTGAATATCGAATAGTAAATCACCAGAAACAGCGTCACCATAATTTCGGCAATAACCAGGTCGTCGATGTCCACCGGATCTCCCGTCATGAAATGTACGAGATAAAGAAAGGGTATGATGATCAATATTCCGGAGAGGGTGACGATCAAATACTCCGTGATGAGTTTTTTCAATGAGAGCCGGGTCTCTTTGGCTTTCTGACGTTTGATAAAATAGAGTAGGGAGAATTGAATGAGATAGAATATGACAATCACTGAGATGATTTCTATCAGATTCAGCACAAGGGGGCGTTCCCAGAATTTGGCTTCCTGGGGCACATCACTCACCAGGCGAATGGTTGTCATAACCAGGAGGCCAAAGATGACCGGCGAGATCCAAAACCATGCATTCCTTTTTCTCATACGTATTGATTTACTTGCTACAAAGATATTCGTTTTGTGTCAATCTCTTTTTGATTGGGACTCTTTTTTAGATCGGAGCCTTTTTTAAACCGATAGGAGAATGAAATACCAAAAACGGCATGGTCGTTGAATTCATCGGTCGAGGCATACCCTCCGTTTATGATTCCCTTTACCCGGGTCCGGTTGGTATGAAACCAGTCGTTTGAAAAGATACTGAGCGTGGCGTTCCCATCGAAAAAGTTCTTTTGAATACCCCCCGAGATCTGGTATACCGGCATCACGTCGATCTGGCCGTAAGCCATGCGGCTGTTGTAGAAGCCGCTCACTTCGCCCGACCATCCCCACGGTAAACGAATGCGGTTTTGAATGCCCACCTGAAAGGTGAAGCCGCTGTTTTCCACGGGAACACCATTCTCTGTCCATCTGTACCTGTTTTGCACCAGTTCGGTGTGGATGTTCGTATGAAACCAATCGGCCAGTGACATTCCCGCCGCATCACCCTGTATGCCCCAGGAGTAGAATGATGACATGTTGGTAGGCATCACCAGGACGCGTTTTGTGCCCGGTTGAATGTTGTACGACTTGATGATCGCCTGACGGGTACGGGTGTAAAACAGCCCCAGCTTATATGCTTTGTGCAGGGTGTAGGCCAGGTTAATGCGATCGGTAAACTGGGGTTTGAGCTCGGTGTTACTCTGTTCGTAGGTATAACTGTCGAAAACGTAGACGAAAGGGTTTAGGTCACGATAATTGGGCCGGTCGATCCGTCGGTCGTAGGTGAGCGTGAATGCATTGTTTTCCGATGAACGCCAGCTGACCAGCATATTGGGGAAGAGGTGCGTATAGGATTGATCGATTGCATCTGTGTGGATGTTGGTGTTTTCGGCCCGTAGGCCGATTTCTGCAGTCACGGCTTCATTTTCCAGTCTGCTGCTGAGGTAGATTGCATTGATATTCTCTTTGTAAAAGAAGGTTGTACGTAGTTTCGGGTCGTTGATCCACTCTTCGTGATCCATTTTCTTGTAGTCCGATTGGTTGTGGATATCCACCAGATCGCTTTTTGCCCCGGCGTCGAGTTGCCATCTGTTGTTGAAAGGGTAAGCCAGGTCCACACGTCCCGAAACCATTTTGATGGTTCCATTTTTCAGTGCATGAGAGCCGGTGCCGGTAGAGGTCCCTTCGCCCGTGGAGATCAGGTCATGATGCATCTGAGTCTCATCGATTGCATAATACAACCCATTGGCCGATGCCGAGATCTCTTTCCCGAGAGAATCAATTTGATGCTGGAGATAGAGCGTTGCGTTGATGTTCTTGCTGTGCTGTCGGTTGTCGGTACGGGAAGAGAGGGTGGAGTCGGAGGGTGATGCGAGCGTATAAAAGAGAGAGGACAGCGAGCCGTTTATAGTTTTTTCCCCGATGTTCCCTCTCAGGCTCATTCCAACGGTTGTTTGCGGATGGGCGTAATAGTCGATGCCTGCATTGAAATAGTGCGACCGGTTGTTTTGTTTCCGATAGGAATCCTGGTCAAAGAGGATCTTCGGCTCGTTGGCAATTTCCGGATACATGCGGGTAATCATCAGATCCACATAATCGTTTCCACGGTAATAACCGTACATTCCACTCATATTCAGCTTATTCTGATGATACCCTAGCGAAAGATTGTTGTTGCTTCGTCCGTACTTACCTTGTTCGTAGTGGGTGTTGTAGTTGATGTGGTATCCTGCGGAATGTTTTTTGAGGGTGTAGATATCGATGATTCCTGCATTTCCGGCTGCATCATGCCGGGCAGAGGGATGATGGATCAGATCAATTTTATTGAGTGACGATGCTGGCAGGGAGATCAGGTAGTTCACCAGATCGGTGCCACTGAGGTAAGAGTCTTTGCCATCGACAAGAATTTTCACACCCGATTTCCCATTCAGGAACAGGGTGCCATCGCTGTTGAGAATGATGCCGGGCATGTTCTTCAACACCGAATAGGCACTTCCCGAAAAGGTGGTGGGTGACATAGCCGGGTAGACTGTTGTTTTTTCGGCCGTGATCAGCAGGGTCGGCTTTTGTGCCTTGATCACCACCTCATCCATCAGCTTCACGTCCGGCTGAAGGGTGATCGTCATCTTCTTCTCGGGAACGACCTCCAGCGGTATGTAACCGATAAAAGAGCAGCTCAGCAATTTGGTGTCGGCAGGGATCTCCAGTTGAAACTCACCCTTCAGGTCGGTTGAAGTTCCTGTTGATGTCCCTGGTATCACAATATTCCCCCCGACCAGCGGAGTGCCCGTCTCGTCGAGGAGTGTTCCCTGTATCGTCATTGATTGTTGCCCCCATAGCAGGGAGAGACCGAGACATTGAATCAACACAGCGCATAACATGATCTTTTTCATCATTCCCTTTTTTGATGCAAAAGTAGGTTTGCCTCAAAGGTCATGTGAAATTATTTTGGCGAAATGCTGTTTTTTGCGGGTGAAAGGCTGTCAAACTTTGTGTAACATTCTTTATCAAGCCCCATTCTAATGTTGACAATGTGGGTGCACATCAGCCCGCCCTTTTTCTTTTTGTATCATTGTTCATCTTCTCCTACGTTCAGTAAGGTGATCCCTGTCAGATTGGCTAAATTGGTTTTTAAAAAAGCATAGGTTATTTTATCGGCTTTACAGTCGATAAACTCAACCTGTTTCATTTTCTTGTTATTCTTAAAGAAGGTATTAATCAATGTGACATGTATGAATTTGACTTTTTTAAAACCACAATTTTCAAAAGAGCATTCTTCTAATCTGCCTTCGAAAGTAATATCGCCAAAATATGTGTCGGTAAATGAGGTGAGAGCCCACAAGGTATTCGTAATGATACTATTTTCAATGCCGCTTGATTTAAATTTACTCCTGGTGAAATCGGCACCTGTAAAGTCGCAGTTTTGTATATAACTGCCTGTAATTTCCGTTTCTCGGAGCGAACAATTATTAAAATGGTTACTGCCCAAATTCGAGTTTTGTATATGACTTTTACTGATGTCGGAGTTTGAGAAATCGCACTGGACCACATTGTTGTTTTTTAGAATAAGTCCCGACATTTCCGAACCAATAAATTGACAATTCAGCATATTTGACGAACTGAATTTCTCATGCAGGTTCTTTAACCCTGAAAAATCGGTATTCACCAAATTCAGCTTAGACAGATCCCAACTCAGATTTTTCTTTTGTTGCTCAGTTGATAATTCCACATATTGACTTTCCAATGGCTCACTTGTTGACGTTCCGGTGACCGAGGATTGAAAACTCTCTGAAAAATAGTTCAAGTCCACACCCAGTATTGCGGCAAGACGATCAAAAGTTGTAATGTCGGGCATTGATTCTCCACGCTCCCATTTACCCACTGCCTGGGGACTGATAAATAGTTGTTGAGCAAGCTCAGTTTGAGAAATACCCATTTTCTTGCGTGCTTCGGCAATTTTATTGCCAATTCTTTTTGTTTCTAACATACGTTTAATTTTAAAATTTATGATGAAACAAAGGTATTTTGATGCATGCCTTAAATCAAAAAAAAGTAGTTATTTGTAGTTGTAATCTAGCTACATCTGGTTGTATTTTGCAACTAGCAGTTTCAATGATTTATGATTCATTCATAATGAGAAAGATCTACATCAAGTACATATCACCGAATTGTGTACAACATATGGAGGTTGTGATCCGGAATAGTACTTGATAATTGCTATCAATTATCCTATCTTTCTGCAATTACCAACATCTCGAAATCATTTGTTGTTAATTTATCCGCACGGGAAAAAGCACCAAGTGTTGCGCCGAAAATCTCAACTTTTTTGAATCCCAGCGTTTTCAACAACCACGTGATTTCACTGGGAATATAATATCTCTCGTTACATTCGAGTTCTTTTTCAATGCCATTGTCATCTACAACTTTGGTAATATTGTAATCTCTGAATGTCATCAAGTCGAAGGTGTTCTTGTGATAGGTCGCATTCCCTTCGTCGGTAGTTGAAGCACAAAACTCTCCGATAGAATTAAATATTGGGAACAGACCATTGAGTGTAGTAAAAATAAATTTTGCATTTTCCTTCAACGACCTGGAAACATTTTTAAGAATCTCATAATTCATTTCATCCGTTTCCATTAAAGGGAAACTACCTTCACACATCATGATTGCTACATCAAAGTGTTTGTCAAAAGGCAGATCTCGTGCATCGTGTTGTAAAAAAACAACTTGCACTCCATTTTGTTTTGCCTTATCTCTTGCTTTTTCAAGTAAAGATTCGGACAAATCAATTCCGGTCATTAAATAACCTCTCTTCGACAATTCAATGGAATGACGCCCAGTGCCGCATCCTACATCAATAATTTTTAATGCTTTATTGTGATTAATTTCTTTCTCAATGAAATCACATTCACCCATTGTCCCCTGTGCAAAACTTTCGTTGTCGTATTTCTCGCCGTAGTTTTCGAACAACTTTTCATACCACTGTTTCATGTTATTTTCTTTTGTTTGTATGCAACATTGCATTCCCGTAAATCCTTTTTAAGGTAAATCATGTCAATGAGCTGTATGTCACCATCGAACATCATATTTTCTTGCTCATCGGCCAACAGCAACAAGTCAAGAAAATCTTTCTTATTATCTTTAATAATTTCTATTTTCACCCTTTCTCTGCTTTCAAGCATCTATTTTTTCTGTTCTCTTTTTATTACATTTTCGGCCATTTTGATCTTTGCTAATCCATAAACAAATCCTGATATAATAATTACCTTCATAATCAATCCGCTCATTAGCAACTTTGGATCGATTAGACCTGTAACGATATAGATTATAATCAAAACAATGAATCCTAAGAGCAATGAGAAGAATGGCTCTTTGAAAGAAAGAAAACCAAGGCCTATTAACGAAATGCTATATATTATAGTGACTATATGAATTGTAGTATATTGTGCAGACATTAAGAAAATGATTGAAACTAAAAGATTAATTCCTCCAATAATAAAAAGGACAAATCTAGCGTAATCAGCACTCTCAATACCTTCTTTAACTGTTTTCAACTTTTTGATTCTCTGTGACATGAATTTGTATTTATCCATGTCATTTCCGCTAAATGGATAGCCGCAAGAACAAATATCCGTTTGATTCTCGAATTCTGAGTAACAATTTGGGCAATATACTTTTTTCATAAATAAATGATTTTATAATTTGTCCATATTAGTTTGTTATTGATGTCAAAGCAAATAATCCTGTTTTTTATATGATTAAAATAGCTTTTTGCCGTTTAAAATATTAATGCCATATTCTTTAGCGACACTACTCTGCTTGAATGGATTGATTTTCTGCACTGTGCCGTGGTATCTAAAAAACGTACCTGTGTTTTTAAACCAAAAGGTTTTTCCTGCTTTTGCACATTGCTCCCGAATATCTAAAACCCAATCATAATCACATATACGAGCCTCTCGTCCTGTTTCACCCCCTACGGTAACATGCTCAATTCCGTCAAGATAAGCCGATAAATCAATAGCGCCCAAAAGTGGCGCTGTTGCTATAAATCTCCTTTTAATGGGGTAGGATAAAAACAGGGGCAGTCGATAATCAGCCAATTCCTGATTTTCAATTGTGCACCCTATATTCACATTATCATATCCATCACCCCAATCGGTTGGAAGAGAAACATTAAAGCGATCAATGCGTTTGGTTAAAATCAAAAAGTCAAGGTCAGTCCGCTTCTTTATCATTGCCCAAGCTTCTGCACGCCACTCATCCGCTTCTGCAATAAAGAAATCGCTTGCAAAACAAGTCGCAACAATCTTTCCGCTTTGAATTTTATAACTGCCTTTTGTTGTTTTGGCGATAGGTTTATCAAATTCGTCCGTTTGATGTACCGTATTTTGTCCGTAACGTTTTGAGAAAGGGCCATAGAAATAGCAGTTGGTGCAACCATCGCTTATTTTATAACAACCTGTCCAGGGTTCCCAATTCATCTCACTGTGCGGCCAAAGGTGTATAAAACTCAATCAAATTTTCTTCCGGATCTCGCAAGTGAACGACCCTCATTCCCCAGTCAGGCATATCGATCGGTTCATTAATAAATTGAATGCCTTTTTCTAAAAATGTCTGATAGGTATCATCCACATTCTCTACTTCAAAAGAAATCATTGATTTTTCCCTGTAACCAATTGGTTGCGTTTTTTCCACATTTCCTACCGCTGGAGCCATATAATCTGAAACGAAAATGGCCAATCCTTCAATGCCGTCAGCCACTTTAAATGAGGCATAGCATCCGTTTTCATCTCCCCAAAGGGGTTCTAATCCCAATTGTTCTGTGTAAAACTTAAAACACTTTTTGTAGTCTTTGACCAATAATCTTACGTTGCTGAATTTCATAAAATATTCAATTTAAATTTATTTCTATTGCATTGTTTAATGTGCTTTATTTGCTTCTTTTTCAAAGAGTTTTTTCAATTCTGAAAGTTCAGATTTTGTCTGTCTTATGCGGTGTATTTCTTTTCGAGGTAATTAATAATTTAATGCATTCCTCCAAGAGTTTCATCGTTTTCTGCGTTCAGCATGATGAAAATCACAATTTTGGCTTCCTTGATGATGATTGCTCTCACCTCAAAATTTCCCGCGCTTCCGTTATGACTATTATGCTATCCACATCAATGAATTATCTGTGTGTTTGTATGAACTCTTTCTGTTTCGTTGATCAGTTCAAAACATAATTCATCGATATTTTTCATTTTAGAATGGAAAGCAGAAAGGTTGGAAAGGATGATCACGGCTATTTTGTCGTCCGTGTTTAAAGTCATTGAAGAAGAATATCCACCTGTCCCTCCATTATGCCAGACTAAATCCTTCCCACTTTTGGATTTTAAGAGGTGCCAACCTAAACCAATTTTCATGTTTTCATTGATGGTGAAAGTTGGTGTCCGTGTCAATGCAAGCTCTTTATTTTCAGGGTTGAATTGGGCATTTGCAAATTTAACCAAATCTTCTGTTGTGGATAAAATTCCTCCTGCTCCTGACAACACGTCCCAGGACCAATTGGAAGTCACTTCGCCATTCATATTTTGTCCTTTTACAAGTTTTTCGTTTAAATTTTGGCGACTTATAAAAGAACTTCTCATGTTGTATTTGTCAAAAACTTTCTCTTGTAACAATTTTTCAAAGCTCGTTTTTTGCGTTAATCCAAGTGTATAACCCAACACTCCAGCTCCTAGATTTGAATAAGAATAAATTTTTGCAGGTTCATTTTCAAGCTTTAGAATATTTGTGAGATATTCATCCAATTGAATTTTCCCATAGTTTTTATAGGGATCGATTTGATTTGCGAAATCAAAATTTTCCGGCAACCGAGGTAAACCCGAGGTGTGATTTGCCAGGTCCTTAAAATTCAGTTTGATGTGATCCTTAAAAGCAAATGGGTAAACCGAATTAATTTCATCTGTCAATTTGATTTTTCCTTCTTCCACGAGTGAAGCTAAAACAGTCGATGTGAAAACTTTTGTAATAGAGCCAATTTCAAATACCTTGTGATGGTTTTCAATGGGTCTTATGGTGTCATTGAGTTTTATAACACCGTAATAATTGGTTTCTCCATTTTGAATGATAGCAATCGAAAGTTGTGTGCTTTCGGGAAAATCTTTTGTTTTTGAAAAAATGATCTTGGAAATGTCATTGGGATAGTTCTCCTGTCCGTTTATAACATGATTTGCGATTTGATAATCATCAGATTGAGCAAATATCAAGTTCATTGTCAAGAACGATAGGAGCAGAAGAGATAACATTTTCATACGTTAACTTTCAGTGTTTGGGACTATCCAAAATTTTGTGTAAACTGCAAACTACAGGGTTCAGGTTTTAAACTTGAATCCTGTTTTCAAATATAGTGAGAAATTGATTAAAAATCAATCCCCAGTTCCAAATAGGCTGATTCCAACTTTTTTTCAATTTCAGAGATTGAAAGATAGACAGCCTTTTTCAGGGCATCATCATTTGGGAAAGACTCTCCTTCACGGTCACGGGGAACTTATATTACCGACTCTCCATAATGAGTTTGTATCTTCTTGGGATACTTCCCATTGCGAGAGTTACCTCAGTTATTACCCTCTACTGAGTGCTTCTGGTAGCCTAAATGAGAGTCCATTTCTCCTTCCAACATTTGCTCTAACACACGTGCATGCAAATCCGTGAGAAATTTACTTACATCTTCCTCGCTCTAAAATTGAGAAAGAAATTCCTTGTTTAAGAAATCTTTGGGAACGTTCATAAGATTAAATGTTTCCAAAATTAATTATTCTTTACTAACGAATCATGTTTTTTCTTTTCGAATCCCCTCTCAAAAAAAACTACAGGAACGGATCCCTGTAGTTTTTCATTTACACAATTTATTGGACAGTGTCACGAAAGGAATTTCCTATTTTGCAAATGACTCAAACCCGCCTTTTCGGGCTTGATTTCATTGCACCTTACATCTTCTTTCCGATGTAAAACATATAGCCGTAATAAGCCTTGTATTTGTCATACAACTCGGCTTCATATTGCATGGTGGCGACAAATTCCTTGACGGAATTGTTTCCTTCATATTTTTTCAGGAAAGATGCTCGTCGCGAGGCCTGCCAGGAATAATAGTCGTTCCAGATGCTTTCGGGCAACATGTAAGTAGCAACAGGAAGATAACCTGCTTTTTGCATTTGGGCAACCTTGTTGGGGATTGTATCTATCTCGGGATAGATGCTTTGCCAGAAGTCCTGAATCTCGGTAGGCCGCTCTTCGCTAAACCAGGTATTTTCAGTGACAGCGATGTATCCGCCCGGTTTCAGAAATTTCCTCCATTCGTTCAGTCCGCGCTCAAATCCAATGTTATAAATGGCTCCCTCCGACCAGATCAGGTCGAGTTCTTCTTCGCGGAAGGGAAGATTTTGCATGTCGCCGACAATGCCTTTCACCCTGTGCTCGAGATTCTTGGTGCGGGCATTCTGGTTGAACTGATCTATAAAACCTTGCCAGCTGTCCACACCGGTGATTTCACACGATGTGCTTTCTCCTAGGACCATTGTTTGCCCTCCTGTGCCGCAACCAATATCGGCAATTTTGGACTTATCGGTGAGGCCACCGATAAAACCCAATGCCTTGCGTGTTTCTTCGGGATTTCCGGGTCCCTGCCTGTCTGTGCCGGAGAAGAAATCATAAATAATATGCAGGTCGAATTCGTGAATTGTTTGTACTTCGTTGTTCATTTTTTTTCTCTTGTTGCATACACGATCGGCATCTCAATGCTTTCATCATTGTACGCAGGTTAAATTAACTATAATTGAAAGAAAACTACACCCGGGTAGAATTATCCGGGAAAAGACGAGGGTACAATCGGTACAAGAAAGTACAGATTGTTTACAGAACAATATCCGAATTAAAGATAAACATCCAATTGTTTTACACCCGCAAAGATATAAAAAAAGTAATCATATCTCCCTGTGGTTTTATTTAATTGCAATGAAACAAAATTTCCTTTTCACTTTTGTTTTTCAGGGTGCCTTCCCAAGAGATGGTCAGGTTTTCATTTTTTATGGCAATCCTGTTATCTGAAATTTCAACCTCCTTCTCCGGAACAAATAGTGTTACGCTGTCGACATGCCATATCTGACCGGTATCATGTGTAACGACCGGCCAACCGGTGATGAAGAGCTCGTTGTTTTGACTTCCCTCAAGCTTCAGGAGGGTGGAATGTAAAACCACGCTGTCGTTAATGGCTTCGGCATTCATGGGGTCAAAGCCTCTGAACTGTGGTGTGTTGGTAAAATGAAGGACAATTTTTATGCCGCTTTGATTGTAAAACTGTTGCAAGTTTTTGGTGTGATTGTCGATGAGTTGTTGGGTCTGGAATTTGCTCACAGCGTAATCGACCTCAATTTCGGGTGACACCGCGTTTTGGATGTTGAATTGAGCAATGAAATAATCATAAAGCTTCATTTCGGATGAATAGAACTCTTTCTTCCAGTTTTGTTTGTACTTATCGAGGATGTAGCACATGGCCATCCCCGATGCCAGGTGTCTGTATCTGAGTTTATCGCGGCCATAATAAGGTGTATTCAGCAAGCCGAAGAACTCTTTCTGCAGATAATTATATTTCAATGCATCGTTCGCCGTTGCATACTCCTGGTAATATAAGGACTGACAATAAAAGGCCGGGCCTTCCAGGCTTTCCACAGCTTTTTCATAGTCAATAAATTCTTCCCCGATGATTGTTTCACGTTTTGCCCTGATCTGGTTGATCTGATCCAGCAATGCGACCAATTGCGTTTCATCATTGCTCAAACAAGCGGAGAGCATCAATTTTTGTTCGGCTATTTTCAGCGCGTCATTTTCGTAATTTTCCGGATAGAGCAACAGGGTAACTGGATTATCAGGTTTTAATTGGGGTACATATTTAAATTGATATGCATGGTGCGTTTCGTGAAATAATTCAGCAAAAACTTCCTCCGGACCGGAGTGGGAGGGAACATCATAGCCACATATGGCGGTCAATACACCATTAATTTCAGCTTGTGTGGCGCCAAATATTTGCAATTCTGCTTGCGTGCCCCGATAAAGAAGATCACTCACTTTTGTGAATGTAGCGGGAGGATTTGGATGATGATAGAGAAAAGCAGGACCATTTTTTCGAAAAATACAAACTGGTGAAATGGTCATGCCGGGCCATGCTTTGTTGCTGAGAAGTTCAGCGTTCTTATAAAACTCCTCAATTTTGTTTAGATACAACGAATCGATGGGCAGTAGCACGTTTTCTTCTACAGCGAATTTACTTCCCGTGTGTTGTTGTGAAGGTTCACTTGTCTGCGAATAAGCTTGTGTGAAAATCAACAAGCTTGTGAGCAAAGTGGGTAGAGCTTGTTTTGTCATTTTTACGTGATGGCGTTGATCTTGGTGTGAATCAAAGTATTATTTTACACTTATAGATTTTACTGAGTCCATTTTCGTTAGCGGTAACATATGCTTGAAATTCTTGGATGGACGCAAATGATTGTGGTGTGAGATTGCTGCGCCTGCTTCCAAAACCGTCGTCGGTATTGTATTTCGTGTAGATGAGCATCTGCTCATCTCTGGAAATGAAAGCGTTAAATTCATAGCCGTCGCTGTTGATATGCGTGTCGAGTAAAATGGGTTTTGAGTAATTTGTCCCATCCCACTTGCAGCAGTAAATATCATCTTTTCCCAAGCCTGAATTCGATTCCATTGTAAAATACAAATTGTTGTTGTCGGCCAGTGTGGGGTAGAACTCGCTGCTTTCGGAATTAACCTGACTCCCCATATTGATGGGATTCGACCATTTGCTATTGCTGTCTTTTCGTTCAACGTACCACAGGTCGAAATCACTTTTCAGTGTATCCGATTCACTTTTTGGTCTATTTGAAGCGAAGTAAAGCCTCTTGCCGTCGTTCGATAAAAAAGGTTCCAAATATTTGTATCGATCACAAAATGGAAGTATGATTGGGTCATCCCATTTTTGATCTTTTACACAGACGATCATGGACAGCTCCCCATTCGGACTCTGAACGGTAAAAAAAGCTTCATCTTCATTGGGTGAAATAGAAAAATCCCGCAAATTGTGAAATTTGTTCAGTTCGGCGCTGACCATCTCGATCGTGAAGGAAGGTCCCGTACTGGTTGGCTGAGCAAATGCGTTCAAGTACGTACACAATAGTAGAAAGATTACGTATTTATTCATTGTTCCTGTATTCATCAAGTTGTATTTCTTTCAACGGGTTTCCCCCATCGATAAAAAGTTTCCCTTCTTTTGTCAATAATCGGGCAATATTCTTTAACGACTGCTTTTCTATTTCTGGGTGTCGCCCGTCTAATGCACCCACTCTCACAGCAATTGCCATGTCAAAGAGTTGCTGGTTAGGTTCAGGCGTGAATTTTTCTATCGCAACTTGTTTAAATGAAAGTCTGCCCGACGATATTTCTTTGTCTGAACCGGCAATTGCTTGTTGAATAGCTTTTGCGGAACGGTCGATAGCAAGAATGTATCCGTCACCAAGATGCCTTGAAATTTCTCTTGCCATTGCTCCAGGCCCACAGCCTATTTCTAATACCCTCATTCCGTCTTTTAACGGAAGGGCGCGTACAATATCCTTTAGTCGTGCAGATAATTTATGATCCATTTTCTTCCATTTTCTTCTTTACATCATACCAAAGTTGAACTAATCCCGATGGATAACTGATGCTTCTCTTTAATTGCAGATGTTGTTCAATATCCAGGTTCTTAAAAAGTCGAATACCATCTCCAAGCAAATGAGGAATTATGCTGATGATCAGTCTGTCGAATAATTGATTCCGCAATAAATCAAACACAACTTCCGCACCACCATCACAATAAATGTCTTTGCCTTCTTTTTGTTGCAAGGACCGCACCAGATCGACAGCATTGGTGCAATATTCAGCGTGTTCTACTTTTCCTGTTTTAGTTGCAGAAATCACATATACCTTTTTGTCCTTATGGGGAACGCCATCTCCAAATGACAAAACTTTGTCGAAAGTTCTCCGTCCCCAGATTACTGTGTCAATACTTTGCAAAAAGTCGGCATAACCATAGTCTTCCGAAGGTATTTCCACCATGGATAAAAAGTCGATGTTATCGTCCTTCTTGGCGATAAATCCGTCAAGGCTCATCGCAATATAAAGAATAAGTTTTCTACTCATTGTACGTTGTCTTTTGTGCTTTATAATTCTTTGATCATCTCGAACTGCTTACCTGTTATGTCAATATTTTTCGCCATTAGAAATTCTACAATTGATCGACAGGTCGTATCTGCGTTGATTAGTTTTGTTTTTGTATGCTTGTTGAGTTTGCTAACCTTTTGGAGCAACAACGAAGCGACACCTTTTCTTCTATGTGCCTTGTCGACGGCTATTTGCGTAATATCTCCCGAGTTGGGCTCAAAGATGCAATATCCGATTAGCTGTTTGTCTGCAAAAACGCCTAAGTTGATGAAATCTTCTCTTGCTCTATCAATTGATTCAAAACTGTTCTGCCAGGAGGGATAAAAATCCCAAAAGTCTGAAACGTGCGCATATTGATTCACATCAAATGCTTCAACAAGATAACCGGCGTGAGTGTTCTTTATTTCATTTTTAATTTTCTCATTTTCCCATACGAAGTAATTCAATTCACGCGTAACTTTAAAGCCGATTTTTTGATAAACGGAAACAGCTTTCTTATTGTGTTGCAATACTTCGAGCAGATAGTGATGGATATTTGCTTCCCTTAAATAGGGTATTGAATAGTCGAATATTTTTGTAGCCAGACCCTGGCCTCGATAATCTTTCAGTGTTCCTGTGCCGGTATCGTAAGCCATTTTAACTCCTTTGAATTCGCCAATCCCATTCAACGTAAACGACACAATTCGCTCTCCTTCAAATGCGGCAAAAGATAAATCGGGATTAAAACCACGTCTCTTCCACATGGCTTTGAGTTCGTGTTCGTTTATTTGCATGTCATAATCGGAAAAGGCATTGCTGAATGCCTGTGAGATTGTTTTAAAGTCTGTTTTTCCTAGTGATTTTATTTTCATATTTCTAAATCTGAAAGGTTGTTTACTCCTCTCAACACATCCTCATGCATAATACGTTGCATTCTTTCGGGCTCTTCGAAGAGCGGGCTGTGAGCAGAGTTTTCAAAAGTGTAGAATCCTTTCACGGGAGCTTCTAACTGCATAAAATAATCTTTTGCGATTGTATAGGATACGGTGTAATCATATACACCTGCCATTATGTAAATGGGAATGTCAAGTTTGGACACCTTATCGATTAGATTGGTTGCCAACATTTCATCCCATAACGAGCTAACGCCAGAATGAGATTTTCCCCGCCACGTATTGATCTTTTCCTTGAGGGTGTAGTCCCGGCATGTCAAAGAGGGAAAGAAGATTCCAGAGATTACCGAGTTCATCTCATGCATTGTACCAATGCCAAGGCTATGCATAGCCTGGTCACGTAGTTTGAGGTATGCATCTGGTGTGCCGTCGATGACAGGCGCAGACAAAAGTCTCCGCACCATTCTTTTGTTTCCATTCTTTTCATAGTGCGTAAGCATATAATCATAAGCCATTTTTTCTGATTTGAGTTGATCCGAGATCTGGGCAACACCAATATAAGCATGGTACAATTCTGGGGCCCTGGCAGCTGCTTGCATACCAATAAATGTGCCTCCTGAATGTCCCATGAGGTATATTTTTTCCTGTCCAAAGCAATGGCGCAAGTAATTTGTCACGTCAAGTACGTCATTGATTAATTGCTCCAATGTGATTGTATCGTTTAAAACATCGCTATTGTAAGATATGCCTGAGCCACGTTGCTCCCACCAGATAACAGTGAAATAGTCTTCAAGGCCAGTCGGGTATTTTTGTGCAAGAAAGTAATCAGGCATACCTCCATGAAGATAAAGAAGCACGGGGTTAGTTGAATCTTTACTTTTTATAAACATTCCCTGCTTTACGCCACCGATATCGATAAAAACCTTCTCCGAGAGGCTTCCTGCCAGTATGTTACCTGTTTGATCGATGTATGGCTTTGTTTTACCGGAACTCAATACCTGTAACACTCCGACAATAATGAGAATGCAAACCAATAGCGTTGTCACTATTATGAGTATCATTTCTGCTGCCTTTCTTGCAAAATGTTTGATGTAAGAGCTCATGATTAGACAGTTTTAATGAGAGAGCCTGCTTTGAAACAGGCTCTTTCATTTTTTACATCGGTTTCACCGGGACACAGATGTCAACAATAAATTTTCCATCTTTGGGTTCCTCAGGGTACATTTCAAAACAGGGCTTATCATCGGGTTGGTAGCCGCTTGTTGGAAGCCACTGGCCATAAACCCAGTCCCATGCTTCTTGAAAATCCTGGGCTGAAAGCTCAAAACGGGCAATCACATACTTTGCAGCCTCAATATTAATTTCCCAACTTCCCCTTCAACTTTGGTCTCGGGAGGTACTGTAATACAAACACTCATTCTCAGTTTGTCATCGATCGTAACGTTGGGGTCGTTATGATAAACAACCAACGATTTGAAATCTTTTCCTCCTATTAAACCTCTTGGTCCAGCCCATGAAAACAATTTATTCCAAATGCTTTCGAATAGTTTGTCATTTCCCTGATATGGACCAATGTGCCTGATGTAGGCTACCGTCATTTTTGGAAGTTCTTTTACTTCCACGCCTTTGTTTAGTTTCATATTTGTCCTCCATTTAATGGTTTGTAATTCAGGACAAAAGTACGGGGTTGACTTCTCATCACATTGATGCCTGTTGCTATCTTGTTGACTTAAATTGCTATTGTTTGATTTGTTTGCTCTGTATTGAGAGGCGGAAACGTGAAAGTAGTTTTTGAAATTCCTGGAAAATATTGAAATGTCAGAGAATCCACATTTGTAGGCTATTTCGGAAATGCTCTCATTATTATTGTTTAAAATGAATGTGGCAGCTTTTTCAAGTCTCACCCGTAAAATAAACTGAAAAGGTGTTTCTCCGACAATCGACTGGAATAATCTACTGAAATGAAATTTTGAGAAATTGGCGACCGTGGCTAATTCTTCAAGTGTCATCGGGTTCTCAATATTCGATTCAATATAATCAATCGTCCGATTGATCCGGAATATGTATTCACTGTTCAAGTCTTTTTTCTCAATCATTCTATGGTCAGAATTGTTGCCTTCAGGTCTTTTACACTTTTGCAAAACACTTGTTTGCAAAAGTATTAATTTAAATCTACATAAATCGTGCTGATCTCTTTTAAACGTTTGGTATCTAATTCTAACCCGAACCCGGGCTTGGAGGTATATGAAATTTTACCCTCATCATTTAGCCTTGTGGCAGAAGACAATATACAAGTCAGAGGCCCTACCAGGCTATCGTCTACAAAAAGGGGTAGTCTACATTCTTCGTTTATTTATTTTGAAACCAAGGAAAGAACTTTGGTACCTTATGGCGGTATTCTTCATATTGATTTCCGAAATCCTTTGATAATCTCTTTTCTTCCATTTTTACGATAACTGTCAGCATAAAAACAAATAATGCGATCACTATTATAATCGAGGTTAAGGAATTTATAAACAGTGCAAAAGCAAGATATACTAAAAAGGTTCCAAATAGCATCGGATTTCTTGTAGTTTTATAAGGCCCTGAAACCACTAGATTCTTTGTTTTTGGACTTATTTCAATATTTCCAATTTCAACAGGGCCTCCCTTTCCAATAGTGTTTTGAATTATTATTGACCAAATACCGTATATTAATCCTATTACAAGCAATACAATTATAATAGTCCATCTTATTGTCAAATTATTGATGATTTCCAATTTAAACACATTGTCCAATAAAGAAGTAAGGGCATAGATCATTGCAGGCATAAAACCAAATACAAGTAATCCCCCAATAATATATCCAATTATCATTTTATATGCAGTCCTTCTATTCATAGTCGTTCGTTTTTACGGTCATATTGTGCGATCAATTATTATATCGTACTTTTCTAGAAGTCCCGAAATGCCACTAATAGAAAATTTTGCTTTCTTTACTCGGTTAATTTCCGGGTCAATTGTATAATTATATGATGTACGAAAGTCTGCTTTTTCAATGATTGTATGGTCAAATGTTGCACTTGTCAGGTCGCAATTGTCAAATAGAGACTCTGTCAAGTCGCATTCCGTAAAATCGGTTTCTCGTAATTGTGTATTCTTAAAGGTCGTTTTTTTTATTTTTGTCCTGTAAAATGTTGAATGATTTAAAATGCAATTTTCAAAGCTGAACGAAAGTCCAAATTTATTACAACTATCAAAATACAATCCCAGCATTTTACAATCCCGAAATTTTATATCTCTAAATGCGGTTTTTGTCAAAATAGCCAAACTTAAATTGCATCCTGAGAACTCACAATCGGTGAATATGCAATCCGACATATCTACATTTGAAAAATCACAGTTGATAAAGTTGCAATACCCATATTCTCCTTTTTCAAGTGGATTGTTTTTGAAATCATATTTTTCAAACTTCGTTTCCTCTATGTATGCTTCTTCCATAATTTATTGTTGTTCTAAAGATTTCCTGGCACATTCCTTCTACATGGTTCAAACGGATCTCCCAAGGCATCAACTTACTTCATTACGGTGGTGGAAGCAAATGATCTCCTGATTCCTTTTTGGTATTTTACGGCGGGATATCCTATCACGACAAACAGACCTTCCCTGCTTGGATACCTGATGCCGTGATCGACTCTGAACTTGCGTGCCATTTTCCCGTTTTGGATGAGGGGGTGAATGCCTCCGAGCATGCAGCTCCCCAACCCGAGTGACTCTGCTGCGTACATCGCCGTTGTTGCCGCCACAATCGGGTCGGCAGGATCGGTATAGGGGGAGCCGTAAAAGTAAAGGGCCAAGGGTGCATCGTAGTTTACCAGGTTGATGCCTTCCTCCATGTTATGGATATACGTATCGAATAGCGGTTTCACGAAACCTTTAAACAACTCATCGTTTGCTTTCCCCCAGAAAGGTTTCATCAACGTTAAGAAACAATTGGAGACAAACCATTTGTTGTGGCTGAGATAGGAGCAGAAGTCAACGGCAAACCTCCTTGTCTTTTCTTTGCTGTCGAGAATCAGTAGATTTACATCGGAAGGGGGGAGCCCCATGGGGGATGTTCTCGCGGCCTCCACTATTTTTTCTATTATTTCAGGCTCTACTGCCCGGTCGAGAAATTCCCTTATACTTCTTCTTCTCTGTAATAAAGCGAATAGTTGGCCATACCCGGCTGCGCTCTCCGGCGATGGTAAATCGAATAGCTCGTCCTTGGAAATTTCCCTTCCTGATATCGCGATGGCCGAAGTAGGACATATTGCCATACAATGTCCACAGCCGATGCATCCAAAAAGAGGCGAGTGACTTATCACTGCTTTGTGGTTTTCGATCAGGAAGTTGAAATCTTTGCATACTGTCACACATTTTCCACAGCCACTACACAACTCCCTGTCTATGGTGATGGTTGCATTTTCTTTTGTTCTTGAAGTTGGTATTGCCATGATTGTTAGTTAAAGTCTATATGTTCAAGATATCTTTCCTCATTGCCTCGGCTTTCATATCGGCAGGCATTTTTTCAATGGCATAGCGCAGCGCCGTGCGTGGCATGGTGGCCTTCTGTTTCACTACAAAATCGAACACCTCTTTTTGATGGGCTTCGCTTGCTGCTTTTAACATCCAGCCGTATCCTTTCTGCACCAAATCGTTGTTGTCGTGCAGCAGGATGAGCGCAATTTGAAAAATATCGTCCAGGAATAATCCCTTTCGGGCGGGGATGATCAACGTGACGGAAGATGCACGTTTCACCCAAAGGTTTGAGGAGGTTGCCCATTTTTTCAGTTCGGCGATATAATCGGGGTACATCATGATAAATGTCCCTATCGTATGGTTGCACAGGGTATCACAAGCGGCCCAATTGGTCACGTAGTTGTGTACCCAACGTTCAAAGACCTGAAAGTCGGCAGGTTCATATTGTTTGTGCAAAGATTCTGCCCAGATGCATGCAATAGCGGCTTCTTCAAGGTAACCTGTGCTCAAGAGTTCTTCGCACAGTTCGAATACATGCTGTTTTGACAGATTTTTTATCTGTTGCAGACCGTATTTGCCGATCCTGTTCACTTCCGCCATTCGAACGCCATATACTTTGGGCGCTTCATTTTCTTTGAAGTAACGGCTGGACGAAGCACGTGTTTTTTCGTCGATGCTCTCTTTGAGCGTTTCTCGGACTTGTTCAATGGTTGTTTTCATGTTTAGATGGCAGTCCTTTGTGATTGATTTGTTTTTAAAAAAACGAAGTTAATCAAAAACAAATCAATCTGTTTAAATAGGAAAAAGAATTTGCAAGGAAAATGATGCCTTATATGGATCTTATAATCTGATCCTTCTCCAGTCTGAACTTGGGAGTATGGGTGGGCTGATTGCTGTCTTCATTGTCGCGATAACCTATCGCAACAGCAAACAACGTCTTATAATCTCCATTCTGTAATACACGGTCATACGCTTCCGTCTGTATACCTTCCATGGGCGTAGAGTCAATCCCCAAGCTTGCGGTGGCGCTCAGGAAGAATCCCAATGAGAGGTAAACCTGAGAGGTTAACCAGGTCATCACCTGAGCATCTCCTTTGGGCTTTAACACTCGATTATAATAGGATGTTACACCTTCGGGCAATAGGGTCAGCTTTTCATTTTCAAAAGCTTCGGCATCCTTAATTACACCGAACACCACCACATGGCTTGCATTCAACACCTTCTGCTTGTTGTTGTAAGAAAACTCGGCCAACTCACTTTTTACCTTTTCATCAGAAACAAAAGTAAACTTCCATGGCTGGCTGTTGATGGAAGATGGACTCAATCTGATGATCTCTTTCAGGTTCTCTATTGTCACCTCGTCAACTTTTTTATTCGGATCATATTTTTTGGTGGTGTATCTGCTCTGTGCAATTTGTAAGAAATTCATGTTTATTCTGTTTATATTATTTGAATGATGGGATGATGGTACAAATAGCATGCCAGTAAAATTGCGTGGCATTGATTACAAAAAAAATTGTACCTTGCAGTCTGATTATCTTTATATTTTCTACTTATGCACCAGGCTCCTTTAAAACGACAAGAAGACATCGGACTGTCGCCGTATGAACTGAAATTTCGTGGACGACATCGTTCTCAGGAGGTAAAAATGACAGTGATTGATATCGGTACAAATGATGTACAGGAAGCAACCATTCACTCGGTAGAAGAGCTTCAATCATATAAAGACAAACTCATCTGGCTGAATATAGACGGCCTGCACAATGAGGCGCTCATGGGAGAGTTGGCGGACAGTCTGCTCATTCCGGCAGAGATTTTGTCGGATGTGATGGAGCCGGGCACGCGCCCACAGACAGAAGAGTTTGACAATGGACTTTTCCTGTCCATCAAAATGATGCAGTTCGATGAAGCGTTGTATCAGGTATCCATCGATAATCTGAGTATCGTGGTGATGAACAATATGCTGATTACTTTCCAGGAAGAACACAACAGCCTGTTTAATCCTGTGAAAGAGCGACTAAAGATGCATAACAAGAGATTCAGGTCACAGGGAGTCGATTACCTTGCCTTTGCCCTGCTTGATGTGGTGATTGACAATTACATTTTTATTCTGGGCGCGATGGGCGAAAAAATTGAAGACCTGGAGAACAAAATGGTCATCAACCCCGACAGGGGGACGCTGAAGATCATCAACCTCTTTAAGCGGGAGCTTAGCGATCTGGGGCGTTACATAAAACCTGCCAGGGAAATGATCACGATCCTCGTGAAGAAGGATAGCGATTTTGTTGCAGAGAAAAACTACAAACATTATAAAGAGCTGCAGGACAACATAAACCAGGCAGTGGAATTACTGGATTATTATCGTGAGATCTTGTACGATGAATTGAATGTGTATCACTCTTCAATGAGTACCAGGCTGAATGATATCATGGCTCTGCTGACGGTATTTTCGGGGATATTCATCCCGCTCACATTTATCGTGGGTGTGTACGGGATGAATTTCGACAACATGCCGGAACTCCGTCTGCCCTATGGTTACTTTATCATCTGGGGTGTGATGCTGCTGATTGCAGCGGGCATGCTCTGGTATTTTAAAAGAAAAAAATGGTTCTGAATTCCATTACATTTTTCCGCCGCCGTGCACACTGAGGTGATCCACGATGGTGCTGATGTTGAAGTAAACCCTTTCTACGCCAAAACGGTTTTCACCAAGCGATAGATAATTGACTTTATTTCCTTTTAGGATTTTGTCTTCACCGCCGAAGTTGTATCCCAGGAAGGGCAGTATGTCATATTCATGGGCCACTTTAATCACGTAAAAAGGTGTCTTCTCCGACATGCCGTCGCCCGTGCCGACAATGGCATCCTGCACGATACGCCGCCTGAGAGCAACCTTCTTATATTCTTCCGTATTGTTATCTTGCGCATATACCAGCAGCTTTGCATTCAGTGCCCGCAGGTTGAACGGATCTTCCAGCAACAATGCATCGGCGTATTGCAGGATGTTTACGTAATCTTCCGGGACAAGTGACTGCTTCGACAAGATGGCTGCCAGCTTGCTGTTGTATTCAGAGGTGTCGGTGGGAACATATCCAGGTTGGTAGACATACCCAAAATAGAGGTGTCTCCCTTCCTCTGGGGTCATTTGGGTTGTACCCGACTGATACTTACGCATCAGATTCGGGTAATAATAGGAGGAGGCCTCTGCCTTCACATTTCGCTCAATCTGAGAAAAATCGGGGGCTCTGAAAAAGTCCTGCGATTGTGCCTGAAAGATCACAGTGGCAGAAAGGGCCAGAATGAATAATATTTTTTGCATAGTCTTTACTTATTTAGTAATCAAGTTTCGCGTGTTCATAAAATTGAGATAGATACAGCTAAAGATGAGACCTATCAGTGTTTTGTGGGTCACAAAACATTGTCAGTCGAGAATTTAGCTGTATACATACCATGTAACACCCGCAGAAGGGTTATTGTTTCCCGGAAACCGTCACGCCCTTGTCTATTTTGGTTATCAACCCCTGTAGCACACTACCCGGACCCAGCTCCACAAATTCAACGGCTCCATCGGCAATCATTTGTTGTACCGACTGGGTCCATTTTACCGGAGAGGTAAGCTGTGCGATGAGATTATTCTTGATGACCGCAGGATCGGTTTCTCCTACAGTGGAGACATTCTGATACACGGGACAAATAGGCGTTGCGAACGGCGTGGCTTCGATGGCTGCCATCAGTTCAAGCCTGGCGGGCTCCATCAGCGGAGAGTGAAAAGCTCCACCCACCTTTAGTGGTAGGGCACGCTTGGCACCGGCTTCTTTCATCAGTTCACACGCTTTTTCAATTCCACTGTTTGACCCGGAGATCACAATCTGACCGGGACAGTTATAGTTGGCTGGAACGACTACATCATCTACCGAGGCGCAGACTTCTTCTACCCTCTCATCGGGCAGTCCCAGGATAGCAGCCATGGTAGAGGGGTTGGCCTCACAGGCTTTCTGCATGGCCAATGCACGTGCATAGACCAGTTTTAATCCATCTTCAAACGACAAAGCGCCGGCAGCAACCAGTGCGGAGAACTCACCCAGTGAGTGACCGGCCGTCATGTCGGGCTGGAAAGTCTCTCCCAGGCTCCTGGCAAGAATCACAGAGTGGAGGAAGATGGCCGGCTGCGTGACTTTGGTCTGCTTGAGCTCCTCATCGCTTCCTTCGAACATCAAATCGGTGATCCGGAAACCCAGTATCTCGTTGGCCTGCTCAAAAAGTTCCTTCGCCAAAGGCAGGGTTTCATACAACTCTTTTCCCATTCCTGTAAACTGGGCTCCCTGACCTGGGAATACATACGCTTTCTTCATATTTTAAAATTTATTTTCTACTAATTATGGATATAAACGAGTAAACACACAAAACGACGTTCTGTTCAATTCTTCTCCCGTATTGCAACGCGACGGATTTTCCCACTGATGGTCTTCGGCAATTCATGCACAAATTCAATCACACGTGGGTATTTATAAGGAGCTGTCACATTTTTTACATGTTCTTGAATCTCTGCGGCAAGCGCATCACCTGCCTTTGTTTTATATTCTTCTGCCAGCACGATGGTGGCTTTGATCACCTGCCCTCGAATTTCGTCGGGTACCCCGGTGATGGCACACTCCACGACCGCGGGATGTGTCATTACGGCGCTCTCTACCTCGAAAGGCCCGATGCGGTAGCCGGAACTCTTGATCACATCGTCGGTGCGGCCCACGAACCAGTAGTAGCCATCTTCGTCACGCCAGGCCATGTCGCCTGTGTGATACACGTTATCGGCATAGACCTGAGATGTGAGCTCCTGGTCGCGGTAATATCCCATGAATAACGCCAGAGGACGGTTCTCATCGGTGTAGAAGACGATTTCTCCCTGCTCGCCATCTTCCGCCGAGCGGCCATCGTATGTGAGCAGATCCATCTTATAGAGGGGGTTGGGAACTCCCATGGAGCCCGGCTTGGGTTCAATCCAGGGGAAGGTGATGATGGTAGGTGCTGTCTCGGTCTGTCCGAATGCTTCCATCATCTTAATGCCTGTCTGCTGGTAAAATGCTTCAAATACCGACGGATTGAGCGCCTCCCCGGCTGTGGTGCAGTACTCGAGCGACGAGAGATCATACTTGCTCAGATCTTCGCGGATGATAAAACGGAAGATGGTGGGAGGAGCACAGAAGGAAGTTACCTTGTAGGTGGAGATCATGCGCAGCATGTCGTCGGGAATAAAGCGTCCCTCAAAGTCATATACAAATACACAGGCTCCCACAATCCACTGTCCGTAGAGCTTACCCCACACAGCTTTTGCCCATCCGGTGTCGGCAACGGTGAGGTGCACACTGTCTTCATGCAGGTTGTGCCAGTATTTGGCGGTGGTGATGTGTCCGAGCGGGTAGGTGAAGTTATGGATCACCATCTTGGGCTGTCCCGTGGTGCCAGAGGTGAAATAGAGAATCATGATATCTTCGTTGGTATTCACCTTTTCGGGCTTTACAAACGGAACAGCATTTTCTACTCCCTGGTGGAAGGAGACCCATCCCTCTGGCGCTGTGTCGCCGACGAGAATGCGGTGCTTCACAGAGGGCGATTTAGCCATGGCAAGGTCCACATGGGTAATCAGGTTGTCGTCTTCCGCAGCCACAATTGCTTTGACATCGGCCGCATTGCTGCGGTAAATGATATCTTTGTCGGTCAGCAGATGGGTAGCGGGTATGGCCACAGCACCTATTTTATGCAATGCGAGGATGGTCTGCCAGAACTCGATGCTTCGTTTGAGGATAAGCATGACCATATCTCCTTTTCCGATGCCCAGCGACTGCAGAAAAGAAGCGGTTTTGTCGGAGAGCACTTTCAGCTCCCCGAAGGTGAGGTCGCGGTGGAGTCCCTTGTCGTTCGTCCAGCAAAGCGCCTTCTTTTCGGGGTGCGTGTGGGCCCATTCATCCACCACATCGTAAGCAAAGTTGAAGTTTTCGGGTACCTGGATTTCGTAATTTTCTATGAAATCCTGATGTGAACTAAACGATGTTTTCTTTACAAATTTTTCTAACATGATAACCTGATATGTGATCGATTGCGTGGATTAGGGATATAAAACTACGGCGAGAAATTTTACCCGCTTGTCGTGGAGCGCCTTCATGCCGTGCGGAAGGGAAGAGTCGAAGTAAATGCTATCACCCTCGTTGAGGATCAGATCCTTTTCGTTTATTTTCAACATCATGCTTCCTTCGAGGATCATATTGAACTCCTGTCCGGCGTGAATATTCTGGTAGAAATCTTCCTCCTCCGATTTGGGTTCCACCGTCACCACGAACACTTCGGCTACGTTGTTGGTGAAGCCCGAAGTGAGCGACTGGTATTTGTAGGCCGACACACGCTCTACACTCACTCCCTTGTCTTTGCGGGTAATGAAGTAAGCATTCATTTTGGGTTCGGTCCCGAACATCAGGGTGGCCAGGTCTACGTTAAACTCCCGTTCAATGCGTTGCAGGAACGAGACAGAGATATCTTTTTCTCCTGTTTCATACTGTAGATAAACCGCCTCATCCACTTCCAGCTTGTGAGCCATCTCAGCGGTCGTTAAGTCGAGTGCGTCGCGTAACCCCTGTATGCGTTCGCCTATTTGTTTTAAATCTGTTCCCATTATCCTGTATGTATTGATTAATTTTCATGGGTATATACCCTCTGTGTTGACAAAAAGAATTGCAAAGATACCTTTTTTTCAGTTTAAATAAATAGAAAAAGGCTGATTGCCATTACAGCCATGCCGGCAACTAGTCCGATGATGGAGAGATGGTGCTTGCCATATTTCTCGGCGCTGGGAAGCAACTCATCCAGCGAGATAAAGAGCATGATTCCTGCTACCGCGGAGAGAATCAATGCGTCGAGTACCGGGTTCCAGAAGGGCAGCAGGAACAAAAAGGCAATGAACGCGCCCAATGGCTCTGCCAACCCCGATGCAAAGGAGAGCCAGAAAGCTTTCTTTTTGCTCCCCGTAGAGTGATAAATGGGAACTGCCACGGCAATACCCTCGGGTATGTTGTGGATGGCAATGGCTGCCGTAATGGGAATGGCCACTTCCATTGAATTCAGTGCCGACATGAAGGTGGCGATGCCTTCGGGAAAGTTGTGAATGGCGATGGTTACCGCCGTGATGATGCCGGTCTGCTTCAACCGGTAGTTCGACTTCATCTCTTCCACACCGTGCATCTCATGTGGATTGCGGGACTCCGGAATAAGGAAGTCGATCAGCGCGATCATTGCGATGCCGCCAAAAAGTCCCAGGATCATGTAGAGGGTCCCCAACTTATCACCAAAGATGTCAGAGAGCGACGTCAATGATTTCGGCAGCATCTCCATGAACGAGACGTAGATCATCACCCCTGCCGAGAGACCCAGTGCCAGACTCAGGAAGTTGGTGTTCGTACGTTTGGCTACGAAGGCAATGAGACTGCCGATGCCAGTGGACAGACCGGCAAACAGCGTCAACATAAAAGCAAAGAGGATGGTTTGGTTGTCCATTAGCTACCCTGGATGATGTGGTTCATGATTTCCTGATGAATGGCTCCATTGGAGGCCACCATCTCTTTTCCGAATATGTAATTTCCGCCACCGCTGAAATCGCTGCACTTTCCTCCTGCGCACTGCAGGATGAATGATCCGGCGGCCACATCCCAAGGCGACAGGCCCGAATGGAAGTAGGCGTCGCTGATGCCGGCCGCTACGTAACAAATTTCCAG
>DHTF01000072.1:29755-35592 GCA_002411515.1 Proteiniphilum sp. UBA5267
TGCAGGATCTGTTCTCCTCTTTCATCGAGGCTGTAGGGAATGCCGAATCCGATGTAGCCATTTTCCAGCATTGCCTGCTTGCTCACCTGCAGAGGGAGATCGTTCAGGAAGGCTTTTCCCTTTTCCGTGGCAGTAAACATTTGCCCGGCTACAGGATCAAACACCACGCCCATGATTACCTCCCCGTTGTGCATCAGTGCGATGCTCACCGAGTAGGGGGTGTCGCCGTGCACGTAGTTGGTGGTGCCATCCAGCGGATCGATGACCCAGGTGAAGGCGCGCTGCTCAAACGCGACCGTACTTTCCTCGGTGAGAAACCCTGCTTCGGGAAGCAGTTGCTGCAGCGCTGCTACCAGCATCTGTTCGGCTTCCTTATCGATGTAGGTGACATAATTGCGTGTGCCTTTGAGCTCAATATCGTTTCGCCTGAGCAGGGCCTGCTCATTTTTCAGATACGCACCAGTGGTTCGGGCGATTTCTTTTACCTCACTACACAGTATTTCCAGATTCATATTTGTTTTTTTTCCAACATTACATTTGATAGAGATTATTTCTCCGGATACATAGAATCCCACCAGCGGGAATCATTCTTCAGCCATTTGGCAAACCAGGCGTAGATGGCATTGTTCCAGGCAATACGTTTGTCGTAATCGTAAATGGCATGGTTTTCTCCCTCTACCTGGATAAATTCTACGGGTTTATTCAGCAGCTTTAAGGCGGTGTACATCTGGATGCTCTCCCCGATGGGCACGTTGGTGTCGGCTGTGCCATGTAGCAGCAGTAGTGGGGTTGTGATCTTGTCGGCGTGAAAAAGCGGACTTTGTTTCACATAGAGCTCCGGGTTGTTCCAGGGAAAGCTACCAGCGCTGGCACCGGCGCTGTAAGAATAACCCCAGTAGCCTTCACCCCAGTAGCTGGTGATGTTGCTGATGCCGGCATGCGACACAGACGCTGCAAACAGGTCGGTCTGCGTGATGAGATACTGGGTCATGAACCCTCCGTAGGAAGCGCCGATATTGCCTATTTTTGTGCCGTCTACAAAAGGATGGGCGGCCACAAAGGCACGGACACCTTCAATGATCTCATCGGCGGTCTGCTCGCCCCAGGCGTTCACGTGCCGTGCCGAAAACTCCTGACCGTAACCAGTGGTGCCACTTGGCTGAAGGGTATATACCACGTAGTCCTGAGCCGCATAGACATGCAGCGGGTAGGTACTTTCAAAAGTGCGGGAAGTGGGACTGGTGCCGCCGTAGTAATAGACGATAAGCGGATATTTTTTCTCCGGGTTGAAGTGGGGTGGCAAGTAATAACGCCCTTCAATGGTGTCGCCAAAGGAACTGGTGAAGTGCCACTCTTTCACCTCTCCAAGGGTAAGCTCGTTCAGTTTCTCGGCGTAAGGATCGGAAATGAGTACCGATTCCAATGTTTTGAGATTCAGCAGATAGCTTCTGTTTGAGTTGGAGGCGCTGACGCCGGTGTAGCTAGCCCACAGTGCATCCTCGGCAATATTGAATGAACGGATCACCTCCTCCCGGAGGGGCAGCTTCTCGAATTTCTTTGTGCGTGGGCTGTAGCGGTACACATTGGCACAATCACCCTCTTCCACACGGTAGTAGATGGTGTTGTCGAGCCGGTTCCAATCCTGGGCGCTGATGGTGGGATCAAAAAATTTGGTGAGCGGCTCCACCTTTTTTGTATCAATATCCATCAGAAAGGATTGGGTGTCGTAGCTGTTGGCTATTTGTCCTTCGTTGATATTGATACCGATGCCGTTGAATGCTTCGGGAGCGCCGTGAATAAGCAGCTGCCTGCCATCGGGAGAAAATTGTGCCGAGTAGGTGTAGGTCTGGTCTTTCCAGATGGTATCCACCGCCATTGTCTCTAGGTTGAGCCTGTAGAGCGAGCTTCTGCTGAAGGGGCGCTCTGCCAGATCCTCTTCGGAGGTAGAAAAGAGAAGATACCGCAGGTCGTCGGTTACATCGTTGAGCGAGGTAGTCTGCCTGCCAAAGGTGAGTTGCTGGGTAAGACCGGTGTCAAAGAAATAACGATAGAGGAAGTAACGGTCGCGATAAGTCGACTGCCGGTCGTCTATGCCGATCAGCCGCTTCAGGCCACCCGGATTGCTGATGGTGATGGTCTCCTTGGCAGAGTAGAAAAGTGATTTTTCGTCGGGTGCAATGTGGAAGTTCTCCTTCGGAAGACCTTTGGCGATGACCTTGCTTGCGGTGGTCAGCGGATCGAGCGTCACAATCGATCGTCCCTCTTCGCCGTCGGTCACATAATAGAGCAGCTCCTGTTTGGGCATCCAGTTTAACTGCGATCTGCCGGCCGGTTCCGAAAGGATGGTGCGTTTTTGCTTCGTATCGTACACTTCGGTGTAGTTGCGGTTTTCTCCTCCGGGAAGGGTCTCACGGAGCGACAGCAGCACAAAACGGCCTGCGGGAGAGATCACGGCGTTGTTCACGCGTTTACCCTCCAGAATGTCTTTGATCTCTGTCCGGCGCCGGGGATTGTTTTCAAACGTGTAGACCAACAGGGAGTCGGCCTCATCGGGCTTCAGGGTAATCTTTACAGCGGGTTCTATTTTGTTTTCCGCATCGGTAAGCAACTTGATCACCACACGGACATTGTTGGTAAAACCGTTCAGGTTGGTATCTACCTGACCCGACTGGTGCAGGCTGTCATTGACCTGGCTCTTGGTGGTCCGCTTCACGCCATTGATCCAGAGCTCGAGTGGATTGGGTGAGGTGACGGTAATCTTTCCCTTGCCGTAACGGTCGGCCGCAACATAAAACGACAGGAGTTGGAATGCTTTGCCCGTTGCGGGTTTCTCCACGAAGAAGAATCCTGCCGTATCGGGGGTGATTTCCTTTGTGAACCGTTCCTGATTAGGAAAGGAGAGTGGGGAAGAGAGCAGCATTTCGTCGGAATAGGAAGTGTTGTTCAGGTTCACGCTGTCGAGCAGTACCGGTTTCTGAACAGGGACCGGACCGAAGAGGTATATTTTTTGTGGCGCTACGGGCTCTGCTGCCTGAAGCGTGAGTATCCCAAAAAGTCCCGCCAGAAGATACCCGAAGTATTGTTTACTTATTTTCATTCTTTCTATCACTTGATCGTGTATGTTGTTATTTTTATTTGCTACCTGCTTATTGGCCACTGCCCGCCCAGACGAAATGCCGACTGAAAACAGTCCGCCAGGAAGGCTCCTTTTCAAAAATACCGAAAACAGCCGACCCTGAACCGCTCATTGCTGCATAGATTGCACCAAGCTCAGTCATCTGCTGTTTGATGGCCCAAATTTCGGGATATTTTTTGAAAACTGGAACTTCAAAATCATTTTTCATCCAATCCTTCCATTCGTGGACTGGTTTTTTTATGATTTCCTTGAGCGATACTTCCGGCTGCCGGGGTGTGATCATTCCATAAGCTTCTTTTGTGGACACCGCGATATCGGGTTTCACCAGCAGCAGAAAGTAAGGGTCGAGGTTTATCTGCACTGGCTCTAGCACGTCGCCTGTGCCGGTAGCAAAGGAAGGGGTGTTGTCGATGAAAAAGGGACAATCGGCGCCCAGCTGTGCTGCCAGATGGCGCAGCTGGTCGTGTGTGTAACCCAATGAGAAAGTATCGTTCAGCAGCCGCAACATGAAAGCTGCATCGGCCGACCCGCCACCGAGTCCTGCACCAGTAGGAATCTTTTTGAGCAGATGGATGTCGATGGGTGGAATCTTTTTCTCGGCCGAAATCAAACGGAGTGCTTTCATTACCAGGTTCTCATCGGGCGTTCCCTCAATGGCGTTTCCTGTTTGAAAAAAACGATGTTCATTACTGCCGGAAGAAGACCCGGGGATAATCTCCAGCGCATCTCGCAAGTCAAGGGGGTAAAAAATGGTTTCCAGATTATGGTATCCATCTGGCCGGCGGGAAATAACATGTAGTCCTAAGTTTATTTTCGCATTGGGAAAACAGATCATCGGGTGTGTATCTTTTTTGCAAATATAAAGAAAAAAAATTTACAACTCAAATGCTGCTCTTACACCCGCTTCTTTGATTTTTTCCTTGTGAAAAGCAAAGAAGAAGCCTGCGTTGAAAAAACGATTGCCTATACCGTAACCCAATTCGGTGTATGAGATAATCTGAGGGGTGTATAACTGGCTGAGGTAGATGCGTTCCTTGTTGGCAAAATCGGAGAGGAAATCAATATTTTTCAACAGCAGAAAAGGAGTTTCAAACATCAAGTGCCCCTGGATATAGGAGTCGGAGGCATTGTACAGATCGCGGCTCAACAGGTTAAAGTTTCCCCCAAGGCCATCGTCCCAGTTCTCCGGGAAGTTATTTTTGGAAAAATAGACAAAGTCGGCAAAGTATTCGGTCTTCTGGTTGATGAAACTGCCGGCACCCACATGGTACTGAAGGGAATGTCGCAGTCCGAAAGGAATGTGCTGGCTGATGTCGAACTCAACGCGGTTATATTCGGACGTGCTTCCCAGGACATCGAGAAAACTACGGGACAGCTCCAGCTTGATGGTAGGGAAATCAGAACGTTCATAGATCTTCTGTCGTCCCTCATAGCGGTAATACTGCCTGGGTGTCCAGTTTATGCGCACAAAGGGGGCGAAAGATCTTTTTGTGCCAAACAGATCGGCAATGGGCTCGCTGTCGCCAGAGATCGCCCGTAACTTCAATGCGTTGTTCTTGCTTTTCCTGATGTGGTAGTCTATTCCTGTCTGAAAGAGCAGGCCGTTCGCTGCTTCAAAAGTATTGTATATTTTGAAATAAAAATCTTTGTAGTAGTTCAGCGAGATATCTTCGAAGCTGAGTCCCCTGTTTTTGAGACTGTCTTGTATCTGATCTACAAACAAGGAACTGTAGGTGGGATTGCCAATTCCCGCTGAAAAAGTAGCACTCCCCAGACGGTAGGGTTCGTAGTTCCAAGTGGTGGTGAAGTCGGCGAAGAACTCCCTACGGCGAAATAAATACCCCGCAAAGGTGTTGATACCCAACGTGCGATTGCGTGTCAAGTCGATGTTGCACGAAAGCTTCTGACGGTAACTCAGTCCGTCGTGGGAACTATACCCCAACATGAAAGGGTTCAGCAGCCCGGAGTATCCGATGCGGGAAGAACGATACTTGTAACTGGAGTTCATCACCATCCGCTGGGCTACCTGCTGGGCTCGCTGCACCCCGGAAAGGGTGTCGTTCACGGCGCGCTCTGCCTGCTCCTTTTGTGCTGTCACGTATCGGTTCATCACCTCCCGCTCTTTTGCCTGTAACGGAATGGGCCTCATCTCTTCCCAAAAAAGCGAGTCGCTGCGTACCGGTACCGAATCGAGTCGCACTTTGTAAATATCACTGATATTGAGAGAACGGGGGGCTTCCTTGATTTGTTGTAGCTGTATGTCGGTGTACTTGATGTCGGCAAGGTGCCTTTCGGCCAATATATTGCCAAGATAGGACACGGTTTGGTAAATGGTGAATCGCACAGGCAGGTAGTTGGTGATCCATTCTTCACCCATGGTCATCTCAAAAGAAAAGTCTGAAAAGATGTCCAGCCCTTCGCCCCGAAAGAAAATGATCCGCCAGGTGCCATGCTCGATGATAAACGAACCTTTCAGCAGTTTGGTGTTTTCGTAGATCGGCGTGTAATGGATGTTGTAGTAGGTTTTGTTGTTATCTGTAAAGGTTTCGTAGAGCGTATAGCGGTAATATTTCGCAGTACTGAAGCGCACCGGCATAAAAAAACTCTCGTCGTTCGTGGTCTCTCCGTATATGTTGATGTTCAACAGCTCAAACGGTATCATTTCAATATCCTTTCGTCCGGTAATCGTCCCCGCTACATA
>DHTF01000072.1:35675-38453 GCA_002411515.1 Proteiniphilum sp. UBA5267
TTTTTTACTGTCTCCATATAGGTACGCGTGTATACCTCGGCCGTGTAATGTTCTACCAGGTCGTTGTATTTTTCAGCAGCATTCATTGCCCTGTGCAGAATCGTGTCCACAGGCTCTGCAGCCCGTAAAGGGAAACTGTAAAAGGTGGCAAAGATGAGAAAGATGATATGTGAGACGACTCTTTTTTTCATTATGACATACAAACTTACATTTTTTTTTAAAGCAGCCATATTTTTTATAATTACTTTTTTATGAGCTATTAAAAAATAAACATTACATTTGTGCTATAGAACATAGTTCTATAGCATTTATGGCAGCTAAGAACAAAGATATCATTGATTTATCCTCTACATTATCCGATGTCTGGAGGATGCTGACGGATGGAGAGCGTGATCTGTTGCGCGCCCACGCGAGAATTGTTCATTTCAAAAAAAATGAACTGATCTATCTCGAGGATGAGATTCCCAGTGACTTGATGTGCCTTTTTAAAGGGAAGGTGAAAATTTTCAAAAGTGGCGTGGGAGGGAGAAGTCAGATTATCCGGATTATCCGTCCGATACAATACTTCGGCTATAGGGCTTATTTTGCGCGGGAACCATACGTAACTGCGGCATCGGCTTTCGAGTCCTGCACTGTTTGCATGATCCCCATGGAACTGATTGAGCAATTTCTGCGTAACAATGGCGATCTGGCGCTTTTTTTCATACAAATGCTGTCGGTAGACCTGGGTATTGCCGATCAGCGGGTGGTGAATCTCACCCAGAAGCATGTGCGCGGCAGGCTGGCCGAATCTCTGATCTTCCTGAAAGAGAGTTACGGACTGGAAGAAGACGGCGCAACCATCAACATTTATCTGGCAAGAGAGGATCTGGCAAGCCTTTCGAATATGACTACCTCCAATGCCATCCGTACGCTCTCCAACTTTGTGAACGAAAGAGTCATCACCATTGATGGCAGGAAAATAAAAATCATCGATGAGGAACGGTTGCGCAAAATCAGTCGCATTGGATAAGCGGATTTATCTAAAATTGTGATTTTTTTTTTCTCTTTTCAGAAACTCCTCCATACCTTTGCGATATACTTTCATACCTAGAGAATGATTCGAAAAATAGCTCGTAGTATACTTACGACATACTATAAACCGGTAGAAAAATTTGTGAAAGATCCGTTGAAAACACAACAACAAACGTTGAACTATCTGTTGGAACACGGACAAAAAACGCAATACGGGATTCAAAACCACTTTGAAAAGATTCAGAACGAAGCCGATTTTCGCAGGCTTGTGCCTGTGATTGCCTATGAAGATTTGCGCCCCTGGCTCGACAAAATTCTCGTGGAGAAACAGATGAATGTGCTTTGGGATACACCTGTGAGATGGTTTGCCATGTCTTCGGGTACCACCGAAGATAAAAGTAAATATATCCCCGTTACCCGGGAGTCGCTTTTCAATGGGAGTTACCGGGCCGGTTACCACATGCTGGGCATGTACGCCATCCATTATCCCGACAGTGCTTTCATACTGGGAAAGACACTTGTTTTGGGAGGAAGCCAGCAGATAAACCGGATTGGCAATGGTATTTACACCGGTGACATCTCTGCCATCCTGATGAAGAATCTGCCAGCTCCGGCCCGGCTAAGAAGAACACCCGAAAGCATTGCGCTGCTTCCCGATTGGGAGGAGAAATTGCAGAAACTGACCGAGTACGCCGTAGGCAACGATATTCGTGCGATGGTGGGCGTACCTTCCTGGATGCTGATCTTGTTAAAGAAGATTGTGGAAGAAACCGGAAAATCGATCCCCGATATCTGGCCTCAGTTGGAAGTGTTTTTTCACGGCGGAGTGAGTTTCCTTCCTTTTCAATCGCAGTTTGAAAAAATAATCCCCTCCCAAACAATGCACTACTGGGAGACCTACAACGCCTCAGAAGGTTTTTTTGGTGTACAGTTTGCACCAGAGTCAAAAGATATGCTCCTGTTGCTCGATAACGAGGTCTTCTATGAATTTATTCCTGCCGGTGAATGGGACAAGGCACAGCCGGAGACTGTTTCCCTGGAGGGTGTGGAAACCGGAAAACAGTACGCAGTGGTAATCAGCACGAGTGGCGGATTGTGGCGATACAAAATTGGCGATACCATTGAGTTCACCAGCACCGACCCTTATCTCTTTAAGGTGACAGGACGCACCCGGCAGTTCATCAATGCCTTTGGGGAAGAGCTGATTGTGGACAATGCCGACAAGGCCATCAACGATGCGTGTCGGCAAACCCACGCGAAAATCAATGAATATACTGTGGCCCCTGTTTATTTTGGCGACAACAATAACGGAGCTCACGAGTGGCTGATTGAGTTTGAAACGCCCCCGGCAGATATGAAACGCTTCACCGTGTTGCTTGATGAAAGCCTCAAAAAGCTAAACTCCGACTATGAAGCAAAACGATCCTACAACCTTTCTTTGGGAATGCCCCTGATCAGAACGATGGAGAAGGGAACGTTTTATGAATGGATGAAATATAGGGACAAAACAGGTGGCCAGCACAAAGTGCCCAAACTTTCGAACGATCGTAAATTTGTGGATAGCATCCTGCAGTTTATTGGTTCAAAATCCTAAAATTGAATAAAAATAGGGATCGTTGGTCATAAAATGAGAAAGATTCAGTAAATTTGCACGATTAAACCGACTTGTAAAGAGATGAGAATAAAAACTATCTGTTTTTTGCTGCTTACTGTGGCGTTGGTTTCCTGTAACGAGTACAACAAAATATTGAAAAGTACCGACAG
>DHTF01000072.1:38586-39379 GCA_002411515.1 Proteiniphilum sp. UBA5267
TGTAACGAGTACAACAAAATATTGAAAAGTACCGACAGGGATTTGAAATACACTTATGCAAAAAAATACTTCGATGAAGGGAAATACAATCGGTCTATTACACTCCTCGAAGAATTGGTGAGCTTCATGAAGGGAACGGCACAGGCGGAGGAATCGTTGTATTTACTGGCGCAAAGCCATTACAATTCAAAGGATTATTTATCTGCCACGGAGGTATTTACCACCTATTACAATACCTATCCCAAGGGTGAGTATGCCGAATCGGCGATGTTTTACTCCGCATACGGTATGTATCTAGACTCTCCCGATGCACGGCTGGATCAAAGCAAGACTTATCGGGCCATTGCTGAGTTTCAAAAATATGTGGAACGTTACCCGCAAACGGAAAGGGGTGAACAAGCCAAGAATTACCTGTTCGAGTTACAGGAGAAGCTGGCTTATAAAGAACTGCTTGCAGCACAATTATACCTCGACCTGGGAAATTACATGGGAAATAATTACGAATCGGCTGTGGTTACTGCTCGGGAGGCTATTAAAAGGTATCCCTATTCCCGCTATGTGGAAGATTATCAGTTCACCATACTCCGGGCCCGGCATGAGTATGCTCAACGCAGCACACTGCTTACACAGCCGGAACGCTATCGCATGGTGGTAGATGAATATTTCAACTACACCAATACCTTCCCCGAGGGTAAGTACCGTACCGAAGCTGAGAAGTATTACAAAGAGGCACAGAAAATCATTGAGCTGCTGCCCACGACCTGAATAACTGAAAATAATTGATATAGTACAA
>DHTF01000071.1:0-952 GCA_002411515.1 Proteiniphilum sp. UBA5267
GATTGGGAAGAGAAATTACAAAAATTAACCGATTATGCCATCGGGAACGATATCCGGGCGATGATAGGAGTACCTTCCTGGATGATGGTGCTGCTAAAAAAAATTGTGCAGGAAACAGGCAGATCTATTCCCGACATTTGGCCCCACCTCGAAGTTTTTTTTCACGGAGGTGTGAGTTTTCTTCCGTTTCAGGAACAGTATGAAAAAATGATTCCCTCCGAAAGAATGCGCTACTGGGAGACTTACAATGCTTCAGAGGGCTTTTTTGGCGTGCAGTTTGTTCCGGAATCAAAGGATATGCTGCTGTTGCTTGACAACGAGGTCTACTATGAATTTATTCCCGCGGGCGAATGGAATAAGGCGCAACCGGATACCATTCCGCTGAGTGGTGTGGAAGCCGGTAAACAATATGCTGTTGTGATCAGTACAAGTGGTGGCTTATGGCGCTATAAAATCGGGGATACCATAGAGTTCACCAGCACCAATCCATACCTTTTTAAACTGACCGGACGCACGCGGCAGTTCATCAATGCTTTTGGAGAGGAGCTGATCGTGGACAACGCAGACAGAGCCATTAATGAAGCTTGTCAGCAGACCGGGGCGAAAATCACGGAATACACCGTGGCACCGGTTTATTTCGATGATGACAACAATGGCGCGCATGAATGGTTAATTGAGTTTGAAACACCACCGGCAGACATGGGACTGTTCCGGACCCTGCTAGATGAGAGTCTCAAAAAGCTGAACTCCGACTATGAAGCAAAACGCGCTTATGACCTCTCACTGAGTATGCCTGTAATAAGAACAATGGAAAAAGGGATGTTTTACGAATGGATGAAATTTAAAGAAAAATCGGGAGGGCAGAATAAAGTGCCGAAACTGTCGAACGACCGGAAATATGTAAATAGTATTTTGCAATTCGTCGCTTCAAAATCCTAAAATTGAATAAAAA
>DHTF01000071.1:1246-21404 GCA_002411515.1 Proteiniphilum sp. UBA5267
AAAATATTAAAAAGTACCGACAGAGACCTGAAATACACTTATGCGAAAAAATATTTTGAAGAGGGAAAATACAATCGGTCTATTACACTCCTCGAAGAATTGGTAACCTTCATGAAGGGAACTGCCCAGGCCGAGGAATCCCTGTACTTACTGGCTCAGAGCCACTACAATTCAAAAGATTATTATTCTGCAACAGAGGTATTCACTACCTATTACAATACCTATCCCAAGGGTGAATATGCCGAACCGGCGTTGTTCTACTCTGCCTATGGCTTGTACCTTGATTCCCCCGATTCGCGCATGGATCAAAGCAAAACTTACCGGGCTATAGCCGAGTTCCAAAAGTATATAGAACGATATCCTCAGACAGAAAGAGGGGAACAGGCCAAAAATTACATGTTCGAATTGCAGGAGAAGCTGGCTTATAAAGAGTTGCTTGCCGCACAGCTTTACCTGGATCTGGGCAATTATATGGGGAATAATTACGAATCGGCGGTGATTACGGCGCGTGAGGCAATCAAAAGTTACCCCTATTCACGGTATCTTGAAGATTACCAGATCACCATCCTCAGAGCCCGTTATGAGTACGCACAACGAAGTACTTTGCTCACACAGCCGGAACGCTATCGTATGGTAGTAGACGAATACTTCAATTACACCAACAGCTTTCCCGAAGGGAAATATACTGCCGAAGCAAATGAATATTATAAGGAGGCCCAGAAAAAGATTGATGTGCTTCCCGCTACCTGAATAAATGTAAAATAATTGATATAGTACAATGGATTATAGAAAAATTGCCGCCAACTCCAACACGGAAACGCAGGATGTTATGAGACTGTCAGAGCCCGTGGGAAATGTGTACGAGATGGTGCGGATCATCAGCAAAAGAGCCAACCAGCTCGCAGTGGAAATGAAACAGGACCTCGATACCAAACTGCAGGAGTTTGCTTCCTACAGCGACAACCTTGAGGAAGTGTTCGAAAACCACGAACAAATTGAGATATCCCGTTTCTACGAGAAACTACCCAAACCATCACTCCTCGCCATTGAAGAATGGAAGGAAGAAGATATTTATTATCGCAATCCTTCCCGGGAGAAAGAGCTTTTCTGAAATTATGCTGCAACGGATACAGACTCTATTTCTGCTGTTGGCAGCCGCCGCCATGCTCGTGGCATCGGTGACGCCACTGGTTTTTTTTATTTATCAGGGAGATAGGGTGGTTTTTGAAGCCATGGGTGTCTACCTTAACAGTGAACTCAATGACTCTACCTGGGGCCTGTTCTTGCTCTCTATGGTGAGCTCGGTATTGTCGCTGCTGACCGTCTTCCTCTATAAACAGCGGATGTTGCAGATAAGGTTCTCCATTTTTAATGTGGTGTGCATGATCGGCTTTTATCTCTATTTAGGGTTCATCCTTTATAAACTGCACCCGGTTGAGAATTTGCTGTTTCAGAAGGTGGGCGTGGGCGTGATTATGCCTGTGATTGCCATCATCCTCACCGTCCTTGCCATCCGTAAAATTGGTGCCGACGAGGCGTTGATCAGGTCTTTGAACCGATTGAGAAAATAGAACCTATTTATATGATTACTAAAAAGCGGTGCTTCTTTTCAGGAAGCCCCGCTTTTTTGCGTTCTTTTGCGTTGAAAATGAAATGTTTCAGGATCAAATGATCAGAATGACCACTCTTTCGAGGTCTTGGCCTTTTCTGTTTCTGCTGGCACTGGGGCTTTTGTTTGAATGGGTACCGATGTTTGATTCTGTATGCCAGCTCCTTTGTAGTACTGCATCACAGCAGGCATGATCTTCTCAATATTGGCAATGCGCTTGCTGTCGGTGGGGTGCGTGCTCAGAAATTCGGGCACCTGCGCTCCACCACCATCCTGGGCCATCCTTGTCCAGAAGGGCACGGCGACCTGCGGGTTATAACCAGCCATTGCCATCACGATGAGGCCAATCTCATCAGCTTCATACTCCTGCTTGCGAGCATAGGGCATCATTACCCCATACTGGGCACCCAGACCAAAAACGGTTTGTCCTAGCTGCTGCATAGCTTGCGAATTGCCCAAAAGACCCCCTGCAATGGCACCACCATATTGCAACGCTACCTGTTGACTGAGCCTTTCACTGGAATGCTGGGCAATTACGTGGGCAATTTCATGACCGATCACCACAGCCAGGGCTTCTTCGGTTTGTGTTACCGGCAACAGGCCGGTGTAGATCACAACTTTGCCGCCAGGCATGGCAAAGGCATTTACACTCTTGTCCTTCACCAGGTTGAATTCCCAGGAAAAGTTTTCCAATTCGGAGGCATAACCGTTGTTGGTGTAAAATGTCTCCACGGCATTCGCAATGCGGGTGCCAATGCGAGTGACCATTGCGGCATTGGATGTGCCTTTTTCCAACGGAGCGGTACGCATGAAGTCTTGATACTGCTGCAGACTCAACGCGATGACTTCCTGATTCGATACCAGCTGTAGCTGTCTCCTTCCTGTAAAGGGCACACTGCCGCACGATTCAAAAAGCAATACCGTGAATAACAGCATGATCTGCATGGATAGACTGGGGAATGAAATTATTTTCTTCATAGACTAATAAATTTATGATCGATGTTTTGTTCATTGTTTTTTTTGACTTTCCTTCTTTATAAGATGCATGTGACGCTTAAATTGATCGAGCGTTCCATATACTGCTTAAACAGTTTTATGCAAAAGTAGTTTATTTCCGGCATATTATTTCTTTTTCCACGTTATCTCCTTATCATGGACAAAAAATGGGATTTTTTTCCCGTTTATCCTCTGTGTGACATCGGCAGCAGAACAAAAAATCTTTTTGATTTAACCCCCAAATTACCTATCTTTGAATGATTTTTTTATTAAACAAAAACATCCATGATAGGAATGTTACAGTTCGGTTTTTTAAACCGTCAACGTAACATGTGTATAGTAGTAAACTGATGTATGTCTGAAGATCAAATTAACGACGACGAAATAACAGATAAAAGTGGGACAGAAGAGGAAGAGACCGATTTGTTATTCAAGTCGGCCTCTAACACAAAAATACCCGTGAAACTGGGCGAGGATAGCACGCTCAACCTCTCCAAGATGTATCAGAACTGGTTTTTGGATTACGCTTCCTACGTGATCCTGGAACGTGCCGTACCGCATATTTCCGATGGTTTGAAGCCCGTGCAGCGCCGCATCCTGCATGCGATGAAGCGAATCGACGATGGGCGATACAACAAAGTGGCCAACCTCATTGGTAATACCATGCAGTACCATCCCCACGGCGATGCGTCTATCGGCGATGCGCTGGTGCAGATGGGTCAAAAAGATCTGCTCATTGATACGCAGGGTAACTGGGGAAATATCCTTACCGGAGACGGTGCCGCGGCACCCCGTTATATTGAAGCCCGCTTAACGAAGTTTGCGCTGGAGGTACTGTTTAATCCCAAAACAACCGAATGGAAGCCATCGTACGACGGCAGAAACAAAGAGCCAGTGACCCTCCCGGCCAAGTTTCCCCTGCTACTGGCACAGGGAGCCGAAGGTATTGCCGTGGGTCTCTCTTCTAAAATACTACCCCACAACTTCAACGAGTTGTGTGATGCTGCCATTGCCTATCTCGAGGAAAAACCGTTTGCACTCTATCCTGATTTTCAGACTGGTGGCTTTATCGATGTTGAGAAATACAATGATGGTGAGCGTGGTGGCTCGGTAAAAGTGCGTTCCACCATCACGAAGCTGGATAATAAAACCCTTATAATCAAAGATGTTCCTTATGGAAGGACGACCGCCAGCGTGGTAGATTCTATCCTGAAGGCGAACGACAAGGGGAAAATAAAAATAAAAAAAGTAGACGATATCACTGCGCAAAATGTGGAAATCCACGTACAGCTTGCGCCGGGTGTCTCTTCCGACAAGACCATCGATGCCCTCTATGCCTTTACAGACTGCGAGATCAGCATCTCTCCCAACTGTTGCGTCATCGATGACAACAAACCACATTTCCTGACAGTTAGCGACGTTCTGCGGGTCTCTGTCGACAATACCAAAGATAGCCTCCGCAAGGAACTGGAGATTGAACGGACCGAAAAGCAAGAGGCGCTGCTATTTGCCACACTCGAAAAGATATTCATCGAAGAACGGATATACAAGGACAAGGAATTTGAGAATGCCAAAAATATGGATGCCGCCGTGCTGCATATCGATCAACGGCTTCAACCGTTTAAAGAGACCTTTATCCGTGAGATCAACCGGGATGACATCCTCAGGCTCATGGAGATAAAGATGGCACGTATTCTCAAGTTCAATTCTGATAAGGCCAATGATCTCATCGCCAGGTTACTGGAAGAGATTGATGAAATCACCCACAACCTCAATAACCTGGTCGATTATACCATCTCCTGGTACCTCATGCTCAAGGAACGCTATGGGAAAAATTATCCCCGGAAGACAGAGATACGCAGTTTTGAGAACATTGAGGCGGTAAAAGTGGCCGAAGCAAATGAGAAGCTCTATGTGAACAAAGAGGAAGGATTCATTGGTACCGGCATGAAAAAAGATGAATTCGTCTGCAACTGTTCAGACATCGACGACATCATCGTCTTCTTCAAAGACGGGAAGTACAAGGTGGTGAAAGTAAGCGAGAAAATGTTCGTTGGCAAAAATATTCTCTACGCGAATGTCTTCAAGAAGAACGACAAGCGCACCATCTACAACGTGATTTATCGCGACGGAAAGACAGGACCCCACTACATTAAACGGTTTCCGGTTACCGGTGTCACGCGCGACAAAGAGTATGACCTGACAAAGGAAAAGCCCGGATCGCGCATTGCGTATTTCAGTGCAAACCCCAACGGTGAAGCGGAAACCGTTAAAGTGATCCTGAAACCAAAACCTCGACTGCGTATACTGCAGTTTGAGAAAGACTTCAGCGACATAGAGATCAAGGGACGTGGCGCCATGGGTAACATCCTCACCAAAGCCGACGTGCACCGCATTCAGTTGAAACAAAAGGGACTCTCCACGCTGGGTGGACGTAAGGTCTGGTATGATCCCGACGTGCTTCGTCTCAACTATGAAGGGGACGGAAAGTATCTTGGTGAGTTCCAGGGCGACGACATGATCCTGGTCACGACCTGGAGCGGTGAGTATCGTGTATGTAATTTCGATCTGACCAATCATTTTCCCTCCGACATACACTACATTGAGAAATTTGATGAAACCAAAGTGTGGTCTGTAGCCCTCTTTGATGCCGATCAAGGGTATGCCTACCTGAAACGATTTACCTTCGAGGCTACGGAGAAACCGTTAAATTTCCTGGGTGATAACCCCGAATCCCAATTATTTTTGCTTACCGATGTTGTTTTTCCACGGGTAAAGGTTATCTTTGGCGGGAATGACGATTTTCGCGAACCACTTGAGATTGATGTGGAGGAATTTATCGGTGTAAAAAGCTATAAGGCAAAAGGAAAGAGATTATCGAACTTCGAGGTGAAAACAGTGGAGGAGCTTGAACCACTGAGATTTCCCGAGCCGGTAGCGGAATCACAGGAGACTATGACCGTGCAGATAGATGATGAAAACGGAGATACACCGCTGTCGAATGCTGATTTGCGGGACGAGATCACGGGACAGATGAAATTATTCGATTAATTTATCCGAACAAACGCATGAAACGAGCAGCAACATTGATGATAGTATGGAGCAGTTTTTTCTGCGGTTTGTTTTCTCAACAGCAACTTCTTTTGGAAGGGGTAACCCCTGTGAATCATGCTACCCTGGTGGGGGTAGGGAAAGCCTATCTGTATGATAGTTACTTGTCGCCACTCACCTACAGTGGCTTCAGCATGACGCTTTTGCACGAACGACTGAAGCAGTCACCTTACTTTTCCGGGAAGCTATTGCTGCAGCAGCAATTTCATATACAAGTAGGTATCACCAAAAATCCCACCGCTTCGGCATCGGAGTACTATGGCGACATCGGTTATTACCTGACCGCCTTTTATCCATTGGTGCAAACGTCGCGTTTCAGGTTGCTGGGCGGAGGTGGCTGGGATGCATCGCTGGGTGGCATCTACAATGTGCGCAACTCCAATAATCCCGGATCGCTGAAGGTGTCCACCAACCTCAACCTCTCGGCAATGGCAAGCTATAGCTTCCCATGGGCAACTTTTCGCTGGCAAATCTCGTCCCCTTTTGCCGGATTGTTTTTCTCACCGGAGTATGGACATTCCTACTACGAAATTTTTACGCTGGGTAATGGCAAAGGAACGGTGCATTTGGCTTCATTCCACAACCAGCTCTCGTTGCGAAACTATTTTACGGTAGACATACCCTTCGAGAAGCTCACCTTGCGTACAGGTTACCTGGGAGATTTTTACCGGACAGAGGTGAATGAACTAACTACGAAAATAACAGTCCATCAGTTCATGCTGGGACTGGCATTTGAGTCGATCAACTTTGGAGGCCGGAAAGCACGCAGGAGCCAGCCTCTGAAGAGCAGTTATTACTAATTGAATTGCAGGGTTGAAGAAATAATCTCACCCTCAATGGTTACTGGCAGATCACTACAGGCTGTTCTGCCAAGTGCTTTTACGATATACTATTGATAATATGAAGTTTAATTTCGACGAATTGGTCGATCGATCTCATACTGACAGTGTCAAACTGGATAAATTGAAGTCCCTCTATGGTGAGGTTGATTTGACGCCGCTCTGGGTGGCCGACACCGATTTCAAGTCTCCTCCGGCTATCATTGAAGCAATGAAAAAAAGAGTGGAGCATGGTGTTTTCGGCTATACTACGCCCCCAGAGAACTATCTTTCCTCCATTGTGCAGTGGCTGCAAAGCCGCCACCATTGGACTGTGCTGCCAGAGCAGATCAATTTTGTGCCGGGTGTGGTGAAAGGGATCGCCTTCGCCCTCGATGTTTTCACCCGCGAAGGTGATCGGGTCATCATCCAGCCTCCAGTCTATCATCCTTTCCGGTTGGTGCCCACCGCCCTGAAACGGAATGTGGTCAACAACCCCCTGATCCTGGAAAACGGTCGATACAGGATGGATCTGGCAGGCTTGAGAGAGATTCTCTCACGGCAGACATGCAAGTTGCTTATCCTTTGCAATCCACACAACCCGGGAGGAAGGGTATGGAGTAAAGAAGAATTGAAGGAGCTTGCTGAGATCTGTTCCGATCACGGGGTGATGGTTATCTCCGATGAAATTCATGCCGATATGGCATTGCCGGGATTCAGGCATATTCCTTTTGCGTCGGTTTCCCGTGAAGCCGAAGAAATAAGCCTGACCCTGATGGCGCCAAGTAAAACATTCAATATCGCAGGCATTGTGAGTTCTTTTGCCGTGATACCCAATAAGGAGATCAGAGAACAATATCTGGGTTATCTGGAGCCGCGTGAACTCTCGCAAGGAACCATCTTTGCGTATACTGCCACCCTCGCTGCCTACGAAGAGGGAGCCGAGTGGTTGGAGCAGATGAACGAATATGTGCAGGGAAACGTGGACTTTGTAAACAATTACCTTAAAGAGCATATTCCTCAAATAAAGGCCATGCTGCCGGAAGCTTCTTTTTTGGTGTGGTTGGATTGTCGTGCGTTACACCTCTCCCAACAGGAGCTGGTCAACCTTTTCGTGAATAGAGCGCGTCTGGCCCTCAACGATGGCACCATGTTCGGACCGGGTGGTGAAGGTTTCATGCGGCTTAATGTGGGTACCCCGCGGCAGGTACTGGAACAGGCTCTTAATAAACTTAAAAATGCTGTTCGCGGATAAACATCGTTCCCGCTGGATTGTTTTAATGGGTCAATGAATATAGTCAATAATATAAATATATAATATATACACAATGAAAATTAGCGATAACAAATATGTTACACTTACCTACGATTTACACGTAGGTGAGGACGAAGAACTTGAGTTGATGGAACAGGCTACAGCCGAAAGGCCCCTGGAATTTATTTATGGGACAAACTCCATGCTGGACGCGTTCGAAAAACAGATTGATGGCCTTGCTACAGGTGATGTTTTTTCTTTCACATTGTCCCCTGAAGAGGCTTATGGTGATTATGACGACAGTCGCATCATTGAGCTGCCGAAAAATATCTTTGAAGTAGACGGTAAAATCGATGAGGAGATGCTCTTCGAAGGCAACACGCTGCCCATGATGGACGCGTCGGGAAATCGCCTGGTAGGCTCGGTGGTCTCCATCGGGGAGAATCAGGTGACCATGGATTTCAACCACCCTTTGGCAGGTGAGACCATGCACTTCAAGGGAACAGTAATGGAGGTGCGCGATGCCACTGCGGAAGAGATTGCTGCATTGTTCAGCAGCAGTGGTTGCGGTTGCGGCTCGGGTGGTTGCGGCTCCTGTGGCGACGAGGGTGAAGGTGAGCAGGGCTGTGGATGTGGCTCCGGAGGCGGTGGTTGCGGTTCGGGATGTAATTGTTAGTAAGGTCATTATATGCTCGGGAAACCGGGATAAGAGTATGAATACATTTGGAACGATATACAGACTTACCTCCTTTGGTGAGTCGCACGGTGCTGCTGTGGGAGGTGTGATAGATGGCTGTCCCCCCGGCCTGAAGATAGATGTTGACTTCATTCAGGCCGAGCTGGACAGACGACGCCCGGGACAGTCGCGTATCACCACACCGAGGAAGGAGTCTGATAGGGTAGAGCTCCTCTCCGGTATATTTGAAGGAAAAACCACTGGCGCGCCCATCGGATTCATTGTGCGGAACGAAAACCAACAGTCTTCGGACTACGATAACCTGAAGGACGTATTTCGGCCTTCTCACGCTGATTTTACTTATCAGCAAAAGTATGGTATTCGTGATCATCGGGGTGGGGGACGCTCCTCCGCCCGGGAAACCATTGCCCGAATTGTTGCGGGTGCCATAGCCAGACTCTGGCTTCGTCAGCAGCAGGTTACCATCCAAGCTTACACCTCGCAGGTGGGAGAAATTGCACTGGAGAATGATTACAGGAAATATGATCTCACCCTCACCGAGGAGAACATGGTGCGTTGCCCCGATCCGGAGGTGGCTGAGCAGATGATCAAGCTGATCAATGAGGTACGCATTCAGGGCAACAGCATCGGTGGCATCATTACCTGTGTTATAAAAGGTACACCCATCGGTCTCGGGGAGCCTGTTTTTGGAAAGTTACATGCTGCCCTGGGTTCAGCCATGCTGAGCATCAACGCAGTAAAGGGATTCGATTATGGCATGGGATTCAATGTCACGGGGCGCGGTTCGGAACTGAACGATTCGTTTTACAACGATGAGGGTGTGATCCGTACCCGCTCCAATCATTCTGGTGGTATTCAGGCAGGCATTTCCAATGGACAGGATATCTACTTCAGGGTTGCCTTCAAACCTGTTTCCACTATCCTCACCGAGCAACAATCGGTGGATATCCATGGTGCCAATACCACCCTCAAAGCCCGCGGAAGGCACGATCCCTGTGTGTTGCCCCGCGCCGTACCCATTGTGGAAGCCATGGCTGCCATGACCCTCATGGATTACGCGCTGCTGGCGAAAACAAAATAGCGGTAACTTTTTTTAGTGATGTTTATGAAGCTTTCCTCTTGTCTCATCGGGCTGATCTTATCATGCAGCACTCTGTTTGCACAGGGGGAAGTACACTTTACGCCCGAAGACCGGCAGATTTTTGCGAGCTATCTTTCCTACATCATGCCATACCGGCATCTCAGTGCCGACTCGATACGCGAAAAGACAGCGACCTTCTTCCTTGGTAAACCTTACGTGTCCCACACACTCGAAATGACAGACGACGAGCGCCTTGTGGTGAACCTGCGGGAGTTCGACTGTACCACGTTCGTGGAGACGGTGATCGCACTCTCCCGCACGTTAGAATCAGATGTACCTTTGTTTGAGACCTTTATTTCTGAGTTGCGGAATATTCGTTATCGCAACGGTGTAGTGGCGGGATATGCTTCCCGGATTCATTATACGTCCGACTGGGTGTATGAACAGGAACAAAAAGGAAGAATCAAAAATATATCGGCATTATTGGGGGGCACAAGGGAAGAGAAACAGATCAATTTCATGTCGACCCACAGGCAGGCTTACAAGCAGCTGGTGGACGATGCGGCGTTGCGTGATATTATCTCCATGGAACAGAAGATCAACGCCAGGGGAGGCTTTGCTTATTTACCCAAAGCTCAAATAGCCATTGCTGCACCCTTGATTCCGCATATGGCCATGATTGGTTTTGTTACCCACATCAACGGATTAGATATTTCACATGTGGGTTTTGCATATAAAAATGGGAATAAACTCACCTTTTTTCATGCTTCCTCAGCCCAAAAGAAGGTGGTGGTCGATGAAAAAACACTCAGCGATTATTGTAAAGAACAGAAATCCTGCGCCGGAATTTTGGTATCACAGATCATGTAATCCATTGACGTGTTTTGCTATTCGAACAAATCTTTATCTTTATCGTCTTTTCCCCCTTTTTTTGGATTCTTGAGCAACCATATATCTGCTTTTTTGAAAAAAGTATTGATAAAAATGATCAATGCCGTGGCGAAAGCCAACTCCCAGTAGAACCCAAAAGCCGAGAGACAACCCAATGCGGCACTACTCCAGATTGTAGCAGCCGTTGTAAGCCCTTGCACGTTGATGCCCCTGTGTAGGATTACACCGGCACCCAGAAAGCCGATGCCTGTCACGATCTGCCCCACAACGCGGGTGGGATCACCCGTCCCTCCGCTATCTACAATGCGGATAGAGATCAACGTAAAGATGCAGGCACTCACCGCCACCAGCGTGTGGGTGCGTAAACCGGCGCTTTTGTTGTTTGATTCCCTTTCCAGTCCCAGTGCTCCTCCTGCCGCAGTTGCAGCCAGAAGGCGTATGATAAATTCTGCCAATTCCATTGAATAAAAATATTATATATCCTGCAGGACAATTTTTTCGGTCTGACGGACAAAGATATCCATTTTTTGTTTTTCTGCTTCATCCATGATCGGTTTATGCACATCCCACGATGGAACGAGCCGATATTGAGCCTTTTTGTTGTGCCATCTTTTTTGTACCCACACAAATTCATAGCCACATTTTTCGATGACGACTGGTGATGCAGGCTCTTTCCGGCTGAGCACAATCTCTGCCAGCATTCCTCCGTCGGTATATTTTTGTTGCTGGTTGGAAATGAAATTCCCCAGCGAATAAAATACCACATGTTTGATCGCTTCAGCGTCCCTTTCAATGACAACAGGTTGTACTACATGCGGGTGATGCCCGATGATGATGCGCACCCCTTCACGCAGCAATAGGTCGGCCAGTTTCTGTTGATTCCGTGAAGGGGTTGTCTGATATTCTTCACCCCAGTGCATCTGGGCAATGATGAGGTCGGGCTTATACAGCCGGGCATGTTGGAGATCTTGTAGGATGAGATTCGTATCAGTCAGGTTCACTTTATTGGGCTCCTCCAGCTGCAGACCGTTGGTATGGAGGGTGTAGTTCAAAAAAGCAATGCGAAACCCGTTTTTGATGATTATCAGGGGGTAGTATAGTGAGCGTGTGGTGGCAGTTTTGAAGGTTCCGGTATGTTTGATGCCAAGTGAGTCGAGCACGTCAATGGTGCGCTCCAGTCCCTTTCTGCCCCTGTCCAGTGCGTGGTTGTTGGCTTGAAAGAAAAGATTGAAGCCTACCTCCTTCAGGCTGCGTGCAAATGCATCGGGTGAACTGAAAAGCGGATATCCGGTATAGGGGCTTCCTCCGAGAGTGGTTTCAAAGTTCAACCCTGCCAGGTCGGCTGCTCCGATCCGCTCTTTCACCCAATGGAAGCAAGAGTCGTAAGAAAAGCTGCCATCCTCATTCATTGCTCCCTGCACCTGTGGGAGATGTTGCATGGCGTCACCGGCAAAAAGAAGGGTCAGGCGACTCTCCTGGGTTTTTGCCTGCAGAAAAAGGCAAGAAAAAAGAAATATCAAGATTGCTTTTTTCATTTTGAACCTCCATTTACAGGGTTCCGCACCACCGAACTACTTCACATGGGCTTTCTTTTTTGCTACATGGCCGCCGTCGCAGGAATATCTGCCTTCTTCGGTTGAAGAAGAACGTGATATGTACGGAGGTCACTTAGCAGCTCCAAAGCTTTGTCGAACACTTTGTCATCGGAAAGTTGATGAATGAGTACCCCTTTCTTGTAAAAATGACGTTGTACAATTTCCGACTCAATCATGTTTCTGATCTGCTCCTTAAAGAGCTCCAGATCACGATCGAGGTTGGGCTGAAGCTTTGCCTCCAGCGCTTTGTATTCTGCCGAGGCCACATCCATGTATCCTTCAAATTCCATGATGCTCCTGAGTTGTTCCAGCGAATGCTCACTAAGCTGGTCATATTTAAAATCCTTGCTCTTTACAAATTTCCTGAAATCATCGTAATCCGCATCGGTGAGGCGGAAGTCCTTCGGTGATGCCACTTCCTTCCCTTCCTGCATCCATGTAGTGACAAAATCAAAGATGATGTTTTCCGTCATCAGATAATAGGTGATGGTGCCACCAGTCTCCTGTGGAATCACAATGTCGGGGGTAATACCCCCGCCGTCACGCACTTCCCTGCCACTGCGCGTCTTAAAGATATTGGTCAGCGAGTCGGGTACGCGAGCCACACTGCCGTCGGGATTGCGATGCGAATAATCGAGCGCCTGTATGCAACGCCCGCTGGGAATGTAATATTTTGAAGTGGTTATCTTGATGTTTCCGCCATATGGCAGATCACGGGGGGTCTGCACCAGGCCCTTTCCGAAAGAACGGTTACCCACGATCACCGCCCGGTCGAGGTCCTGTAGGCTACCTGCCACAATTTCCGATGCCGACGCCGAGCCGGTATCGATCAGTACCACGATGGGAATGATCTCGTCCAGCGGCTGACTCTGTGTGTGGTATGAGCGATCCCATTGTTTTACTTTCCCTTTCGTGGAGACAATCTCCTCGCCCTTGGGTACAAAAAGGTTGACCACATTTACTGCCTCATCGAGGATGCCGCCACCGTTGCCACGCAGGTCCAAAATGAGAGAGGTGGCTCCCTGCTGTTTCAGCTCGTTGACAGTTTCTTTCACTCGCTCCGCACTCTTGGTTGTGAAGCTTCCGTAATGAAGGTAGCCTGTTTTGTTGTCTACCATCCCGGCGTAGGTGATGGGATCCATCTCTATTTTTTCCCGTGCGATAGAAAGTGTCTGTTGATTCTTTTCTCCCGGACGTTGTATGGTCAGCTTCAGCACGGTGCCGGGTATTCCTTTGAGCTTGTCACTCACTTGTTTCACCGTCGACTTTCGCATATCCTCGCCATCGATTTCCAAAATAGCATCTCCCGCTTTTAAGCCTGCCTTGTCGGCCGGCAAACCTTCATAAGGTTCGTTGATTATGACTTGTCCGCTGTGATAGGATATGATGGCACCGATGCCGGCATACTCTCCCGTGGTGAGAAACTGCAGATCACCCATGTTCTCTTCGGCATAATACTCGGTATAGGGATCGAGACGGGTTAACATGCTGTTGATGGTGCCCTGCACCAGCTTGTTGACTTCAATGCTGTCCACGTAAAATAAATCAAGTTCCCTCAGGACGGAATTGAATATATCGATGTTTTTGTTGATGTCGTAATAACGTTGATTCTTATCCTCTCCAGTTGTCTGTGCTACAGCCTGCATTGCGAAAAATGCCGCTAGCATAAAAAGAATACTTTTTCTCATACTTTTATTCCCGAATTTCCTCTGTTAGATCATTATCAAGCAGCTGACGCTGCTTTCGTGCCATTTTCCGACAAAGGAACAAATTTTTTGTGAAATTGAATCCTTCTTTTCGTTATATGTTTATAAATCCCTCTTATCTTTGCAGCTATCAATCGCCTAATCGTTCGCATATGAAGTTACTCCTTCGCTATACATTTCTGCCGCTACTTACCGGCTTGCTCATTTTTTTCGTCACCTGCCTCCTGTCTCCTTCGCAGATACCCGGCATGCCCGAGGGTCTTCCCTGGGATAAACTGGTTCATTTCGGCATGTTTTTTTCCCTTTCAGCCATCTCCTTGTACGATTACTATCGGATGCACAAAGGTAATCCTGCTTTTTTACGCTGGATGGGCTGGGGCTTTCTGTTGCCTGTGCTCTACGGAGGCGTGATCGAACTGATGCAGAAGTACTTTTTTGCATCCCGCAGCGCTGAATGGGGCGACTGGATAGCAGATCTACTTGGTTCACTGTGTGCCACGTTGATCATAATTATTTTCTTCAGAAAACAAAGATTCTATAGAAAAAATATATCTTTGTGAAACAGATACATCTGCGCACAGCATGATCAAGCTGAGAGATGAGTGATCCTGCTCCATACTTTTTTTATGACCCAGTGTTGATTATATATGTTGTCGGTTTGATATAATTACTTTTAAATCCAAAAAAGATGAAATACGAAGATTTAAAAATTCTCGATGAATTGCGCGAAAAAGGGAGTATATCCGAAGAGGAATACCAACGCGAAAAAGCGAAAATTCTAAACGAGGAAGGCACACGCGATCATGCCGGGAGACCCCTCTTTGGAATGTCTGAAAACAGCTATCTGATGCTGATGCACATTAGTCAGTTTGCAGGAATTATCATTCCCCTGGCTGGTTTTATCATACCGATCCTTATGTGGATCACCAACAAAGATACCAACGCGAAGGTAGATATGCACGGTAAGAATATCCTCAATTTCATGATCAGCTTTGCGATTTATGCTGCCATACTTACAATCACCGTGATCGGCATACCCCTGGCGATTGTGGTGGGAGTTGTTTACGTTGTTCTTGTCATCCTGGCATCCATTAAAGCAAACAATGGCGAATATTGGAGATATCCTTTTACGATTCAATTTATTAAATAATGGTGCAGGAGCAATTGGTCAATTATGCAAATGTGCAACTGAATCGCGAAGAGAACATCATCCTGCGCAATGTGAACCTCACCGTCGACCGCGGTGATTTCCTCTATATCATCGGCAAGGTGGGATCTGGTAAGAGTACCCTCATGAAGAGCATGTATGCGGAACTGCCCATCGCAGAGGGTAGCGCAAGAGTGTTCGATTATGAGCTTGCCTCCATCAAACGAAAACTGGTTCCCTTTCTACGCAGGAAAATAGGTATTGTTTTTCAGGACTTTCAGCTGTTGATAGACAGAACCGTGGAGCGAAACCTGGAATTTGTGCTTCGTGCCACAGGCTGGAAGAACAAAAGAGAGATCAAGGATCGCATCAACGAAGTGCTCGTGCAGGTGGGAATGCAGCATAAAACGTATAAAATGCCGCACGAACTCTCGGGTGGTGAACAACAGCGTGTGGTCATTGCCCGTGCTTTGCTCAACTCTCCGGCACTTATCTTGGCCGATGAGCCGACCGGTAACCTCGATCCCGAGACCGGAAGTCAGATTGTTTCGCTGTTACAGGATATTTCGGGGAAAGGTACTGCAGTCATCATGTCGACACACAACTATGCCATCGTGCAGGCTTTTCCCGGAAAGATCATGCGCTGTGAAAATATGGGATTGGAAATTGTGTAGATTATTTATACCTTTGCACCTTCAAAAAAAATTATCTCTCTAACACTTCACGATCGTGGCTGATACAAAGTACATTTTCGTTACGGGCGGTGTTGTTTCTTCTTTAGGCAAAGGAATCATCGCATCCTCTCTGGGTAAGTTACTGCAGGCAAGGGGATATAAAGTGACTATCCAAAAGTTCGATCCCTACATCAATGTAGATCCTGGGACCCTTAATCCTTACGAACATGGGGAATGCTACGTGACAGTCGACGGTCACGAGGCAGATCTTGATCTGGGTCATTATGAACGTTTTTTAAATATCCAGACCACCCGCGCTAACAATATCACCACCGGGCGCATTTATCAGAATGTCATAGAGAAGGAACGACGCGGTGACTACCTGGGCAAAACCGTTCAGGTGATACCGCATATCACCGATGAGATCAAACGAAACGTGAAATCGCTGGGTGTGAAAAATAAGTTCGATTTTGTGATCACCGAGATAGGTGGAACAGTCGGAGATATTGAATCTAATCCTTTCCTGGAAGCTGTTCGTCAGCTTCGCTGGGAGTTGGGAAAGAATTGTTTTTGTCTGCATCTCACCTACGTTCCCTATATTGCCGCTGCCGGGGAGGTGAAGACCAAACCCACGCAGCACTCCGTGAAAGAGCTGCAATCGCTCGGTATACAGCCCGACATGCTTGTTTTGCGTACCGATCGCAAGCTCAATAAAGATATTCTGGATAAGGTGGCGCTGTTTTGTAATGTAGAACAGGGTGCTGTGATGCAGTCTATCGATGTATCCACTATCTACGAAGTGCCTGTCATGATGCAGAAGCAGGGAATGGATGAGGTGGTGCTGCGCAAGATGAACATGCCCTTGGGCGGTGAAGCCAATCTGGAGGGATGGAATGCCTTTCTTCAAAAGCGCAAGGATGCGAAGAAAGAGGTTCGCATCAAACTGGTGGGCAAGTACGCCGAGCTCCCTGATGCCTATAAATCGATCAACGAATCGCTTTCACAGGCTGCCATTTACAACAACCGCAGGCTGGTATTGGATGTGTGTCATTCTGAGAAGATCACCCAGGAGAATGTGTCCGATATGCTGGGTGACGCCGATGGCATCGTGATCGCCCCGGGATTCGGACAGCGGGGCATCGAAGGAAAGTTTATCTCATTGAAGTTTGCACGGGAACACGATCTTCCCACCTTTGGTATATGCCTCGGCATGCAGTGTATGGTGATCGAATATGCTCGTTCGGTGTTGGGTCTCAGTGAAGCCAACTCCACCGAGATGGATCCCCAGGTGGCTCACAATGTCATCGACCTGATGGAAGAGCAAAAGCATATCACCAACATGGGCGCCACCATGCGACTGGGGGCCTACGACTGTACCGTGAAGAAAGGTTCGTTGGCATACAAGGCATACGGCAAGTCGAAGATTCAGGAACGCCACCGTCATCGCTATGAATTCAATAACAAGTACAAAGAGATGTTCGAAGCTGCTGGTATGAAGTGTACCGGCATCAATCCCGAATCGGACCTGGTGGAAGTCGTGGAGGTACCCGCCCTTCGCTGGTATCTGGGTACACAGTTTCATCCCGAATATAACAGCACCGTTGTTTCGCCTAACCCATTGTTTATGAGTTTTATGGAGGCGGCTGCTGCCACCTGGGAGGAGAAGATTTAATATATTAAACCTGTTAATCATCTGCAGCAGATGTTGCTGCAACAGACAAAAAAATGGATAAAAATACAATTATTGGTTTGCTTCTGATTACTGCTATAATCATTGGCTTTACCATATATAACCGACCTAGCGCGGAACAGATTGAAGCAGAGCGACTACGTCGCGATTCAATCGCTCAGGTCGATGCGACCCGTGCGCAAACTGAGCAGCCTCCCGCGACAATACCTGACAGTAGCAACGAAACTCTGCTGGAACAGGGAAATAACGTGGCCGACTTTTTCAGCACGGGTCAAACGGTGCAGTCAGTCGTCTCTGACAGCCTGACTGCCCTCACCACATTGCCCAACGTACAGGATTCTGCTCTGCAGACAACCTCTGCCTCTGAGGAGACGGTGGTGCTGGAAAATGAAAAAATACGCCTGGTGCTAAATACACTTGGCGGGAGCATCCAGTCAGTTCAATTGAAGGAACATCTCCGTTATACCGGCGACAGCCTCTACCTGTTTGAGGACAATGAAGCCCGCTTTAACCTGGATCTCTATAACCGCAATAGTGTGCGTTTATCTACCGAGCAGGAGCACTTCACTCCCATTCGTAGCGCTGATGGAAAGTCGGTTGTTATGCGCCTCCAAAGTTCTCCGCAGCAATACATCGACTTTATTTATACCTTGCCTGCCGATGAGTACATGATGGATTTCGACATCCGTGTTGTGGGAATGAAGAATGGCCTTCATCCGGAAAGTCTGACTAATTTCAGGGTAAACTGGGAGCAGAAAGTGCGTCAACAGGAGAAAGGTCGTCAGTTTGAAGAACGCTTTTCGCGTATCCATTATAAGTATGACCGACAGGATGTGCAGAAAATGAGTGAATCGAGAAATGACCGGAAGGAACTTTCCGAGCCATTGAAATGGTTTGCCTTCAAAGATCAGTACTTCTCCGCCATCGTTATTGGTGAAAGACCCTTTAGCAATACCGTCCTTACGTCAGAAATGCTGAAGGATAGTAATTATACGAAGGAATACAAGGCTGAGGTGTGGGTGCCGGGCGAGGTGAGCACAGAGAGTGACCTGATCTCTGCCGGCTTCCAATATTACTTTGGCCCCGTGCACTACAATACACTCAAGGCATACGACAAAGAAATAAAGGAAGGTACAGAAAAGCTTGAGCTCGAAGAGATTGTATATCTGGGATATCGCTGGCTGAGCTGGGTGAACAAGTGGCTGGTGATTCCTGTATTTGATTTCTTCCGCTCTCTTGGATGGGGTATGGGGCTGATCATACTCATTCTTACGCTGATGGTGAAACTGATCATTTCACCGCTTACTTATAAGTCATTCCTCTCATCGGCCAAGATGCGCGTATTGCGTCCACAGATACAGGAGATTGAAAAGAAATTCCCCGGTAAGGAGCAGGACATGATGATGAAGCGTCAGCAGGCCACCATGGATCTATACAACAAAGTAGGGGTGAGCCCCATGAGCGGATGTTTGCCCATGCTCATACAGATGCCGGTGCTGTTGGCTCTCTTCTTTTTCTTCCCCTCGGCCATTGAGTTGCGTCAACAGAGTTTCCTTTGGGCTGATGACCTCTCCACGTACGATTCACTCATCTCCTGGAGTGGAAATATTCCGTTAATCACCCGTTTTGTGGGTAACCACATCAGTATTTTCTGTTTGCTGATGACGGTGGTCAATGTCATCTATACAAAATACAACATGTCCTCAATGGACACCGGTCAGCAGACGTTGCCAGGTATGAAGAACATGCCCATCTTTATGTCGATATTTATGTTCTTCTTCCTGAATAGTTATCCCTCGGGATTGAACTACTACTATTTCCTTTCCACCCTCTTCACCATTGTTCATACCTATCTGATGAAGCAGTTCATCAACGAGGATAAGATCCTGGCACAGCTGGAAGAAAATAAGAAGAAGCCGAAAAAGAAGCCATCGGGTTTCATGGCCCGTTTGGCGGAAGCACAGAAGATGCAGGAGAAGCAGGCACGTGAACAGGCTCGGGCAAATGCAAAACGCAACTCTCGTAATTGATCAGCATAGCGTGAAAGACTGAAAGAAAGGGAGGATTCATGCTGATCCTCCTTTTTTAATATGCCTGACTTTATCTGGGAACTGTTGATAAAGGCCCCAAACGCCCGAAAAAGCATCGAAGGCGGAAAAAGGTGAACATATTTTTTCGATATTTGTTTTAAAAATGATAGAATAATTCTTTATTGGTTAATAAAATTATTATGAGCGAAGAAAATAAAGTACTAGAGTACGATGAAGATGATTCACTGAGGTTTATTCAGAATCACTTGCCGGAAGAGTTACAGGGTGAGTTTTCAGACGATGAAATCAACTACATTGTAGATCTGATTTACGAGTTCTACGAAGAGAAGGGATTTCTGGACGAGAATGATGATGACACGGAGATTGAAATCGATGAAGATGAATTGCTGGAATTCGTCATTAAAAATGCCCGTAGAGATGCTATCAGAGATTACACCAACGAACAAATAGAAGCCATTGTGGCTGGTGAGCTCGCTTACTGCGACACACTCAACCTGTTCGACTAAACAGCATAATGGCGATACTCTCAGCGAAATAATCAAAACATTCACAAAAAAAAGAATAATTAATTATGAAACAATTTGCAAAATTATTGAGTATAGGTTTTTTAGGAGGAACACTGATCCTTTCAGGTTGTGGAGCCAGTAGAACTCTGCAGGGCGGAGGTATTGGAGCCGGAGCGGGAGCTGCCGTGGGAGCTGGCGTGGGAGCCATTGCCGGCGGTGGAAAAGGCGCAGCCATTGGTGCCGGTATTGGCGCTATTCTGGGAGGTACAGCAGGAGCCATTATAGGAAATAAAATGGATAAGCAGGCTGCCGAGCTGGAACAGATTGAAGG
>DHTF01000071.1:21562-21765 GCA_002411515.1 Proteiniphilum sp. UBA5267
GAGCTGGAACAGATTGAAGGCGCCCAAGTAGAAAAAGTGAATGAAGGCCAGGCCATCAAGGTCACTTTCGAATCGGGTATTCTCTTTGCTACCAATTCCAGTACACTCAACACTGCTTCACGCACATCACTCGACAAGTTTGCCACCTCCTTGTTGAACAACCCTGATACCGATGTGAGCATTTACGGACATACCGACAGCAC
>DHTF01000065.1:0-2175 GCA_002411515.1 Proteiniphilum sp. UBA5267
TACTCATGCAATTGGGTTTGACATGATCGAGGAGAGCAAAATTGTCGATGTGCTGATCCTTGTCGCAAATAGCCAATCCTCCGGCGTGTGCTTCGGCATGTTCGCCCAGCAGACGGAAGCGATAGTTGTTGCGGGTATAGCCATTGTGCAGCGTGATGCAGCTCGTTTGCACGTTGGAGTGATCTTTCTGTTCACTGAACAGATTAGTGAGGCGGGTCACCTTTTCTGAATTTTCTTCGAGCTCATACAGATCAACCTGGGCTGAGACATCGGCAAAAACCTCCGTTACCTGCGTCACGACAAAACGTACATCATCTACCGTGTGATCACACACCAGCAGCTTCACCTGTGCATTTTCTTCGGCAATAATCAGTATCCGTCGGTTCACGCTCAGGTCGACTCCCCCCCGCAGGATGTTAATCAGCTGCAACGGCTTCTCCACCGTCACATTTTTGGGAACATACACCACAAAACCATCCTGGGCAAACATGGTGTTGTATGCCACCACGCCGTTGTCGGAATAATCGGCTATTTGGGCATAGTATGTATTGAACTGCTCGGGATATTCTTCAGAAAAACGTTGCAGGCTACCTACAAAAACACCTTCCGGCAACATCACAGGGGGTTTGAACTGATCGTAATACCGGTCATTGATTAAAAAATAGAGGTGTGTGGAGAGGTGGGGCACATCACATTTGAATACATCATACGGATTCACCGGGATGGGGATATTCCGAAGATTCAGTCCCAGGTCACCTTCGAAAGTACGCACGATGTTGGAATGCTTGTACTCCTCCTGCTTTGAAGTGGGAAAGCCAATCTGTTTGAACTTTTCCAGTGCGGCATCTCTATGCAAATTCATTCCTTTTACCGAATGGGCATCGAGTTCATCCCGAAACTGGGTAAACAGATCTATATATTGTTGTTCTATCATTTTATTTAAATTACAGATGATGGATTAGGGATTAATCAACCAATCATAACCCCTCTTTTCCAGTTCTAGTGCCAAATCCGGCCCACCGGAGCGCACAATTTTTCCCGCATAAAGCACATGCACATAATCAGGTTTGATATACTCGAGAAGGCGCTGGTAGTGCGTGATGACAATGGTCGCGTTCTCTTCTGTCTGTAGTTTGTTCACACCACCAGCTACCACCCGGAGTGCATCGATGTCGAGTCCTGAATCGGTCTCATCGAGTATAGCCAGCTGTGGATTAAGCATCGCGAGCTGGAATATCTCATTTTTCTTTTTCTCACCTCCCGAAAAGCCTTCGTTCACCGAGCGACTTACCAGCTGGCTGTCCATGCCCAACAGCTCTCGTTTATCGCGCATCAGCTTCAGGAAGTCGGATGCCGAAATGGGCTCTTCGCCCCGATATTTGCGCTGCTCATTCACCGCAGCACGCATGAAGTTGACCATGCTCACGCCGGGAATCTCTACCGGATACTGAAAACTAAGAAATAGACCTTCACGGGCACGATCTTCGGGTTCCATCTCCAGCAGGTCTTTGTCGTTAAACAGAATTTGACCACGTGTCACTTCAAACTTGGGGTTTCCTGCCAGCACCGAGGCAAGGGTACTTTTACCGGAGCCGTTGGGGCCCATCACTGCATGCACTTCGCCTTGATTAACTTCCAGATTCACACCTTTCAGAATCTCTTTCTCTTCCACGATTGCGTGCAGGTTCTTTATTTTTAACATACTAGCCATGTTGATTTTTTGAAATTATATCAGCGGCGATCACATCATCCGCCAGAAAAAATTGCTTTATTTATATGATTATATTGTTTGCAGGAAGTATTCTCGCCCCTGCATAACAACCATTGCAATGGATTTGTTCTATTTATCTATTCTCTCCTGATTTCCATCTTCTGAAATGATATCTTCGGCTTCCTTGATCTTTTTAAAGAGATCCGATGCGAAAACAAAATCGTTGAGTTTTTCATTATCCGCATCCATTACTTCCGTCTTCGACCCCTCCCATTCTTTGATACCTTCGTTGATAAAAATCACATTATCTCCGATATTGATCACAGAGTTCATATCGTGCGAAACCACCACGGTGGTCATTCCAAAGTCGGCGGTGATGTCCTGTATCAGTTCATCGATCAGTTGTGCCGTTTTCGGGTCGAGACCCGAGTTGGGTTCATCACAAAAGAGATACTTGGGGTTCA
>DHTF01000065.1:2477-9802 GCA_002411515.1 Proteiniphilum sp. UBA5267
TTTTTTCTCGAAAACATCTCCAGGGGAAACATCACATTCTCGAGCACCGTGCGGGAGTCGAAAAGAGCGGCACCCTGAAAGAGCATTCCTATATCACGGCGCAAACGCCGAATCTCCCGCGATTTCATGCCGGTGAATTTGCGGCTATCGTACCATATGTCACCCGAGGTAGGTGAAATTAGCCCAACAAGGCACTTCAAAAGGACAGTTTTGCCAGATCCACTCTTCCCAATAATCATGTTGACCACCCCTTTTTGAAAGGTGGTATTGATGTTGTCGAGGACCAGCTTTCCATCGAACTCCTTCGTCAGATTTTTTATCTCTATCATACCGGAACTTTTTATCCCAAAGCCAGCTGTGTGAACAACAGGTCGGTAACGAGTATCAGTACACTGTTGATTACCACTGAATTGGTACTGGCCTGACCCACCTCCAGCGCTCCTCCTTTGGCGGTATAACCGTAATAAGCCGCTACCGATGCGATGATAAAACCAAACAACATCGATTTTAAAATGGAATACCAGATGAACGATTCACGAAAAAATGCCTGAATACCATAGACATAGGTCTCAACAGAAGGTGTACCCAGTACCATGCAGATGATGTAACCCCCAAAAAGACCCATGAACATGCTGAAAATCACCAGTACCGGCATGAAAGCCACAAAAGAAGCCACCTTGGGAAGGATGAGATAATTCGCAGAGTTCACGCCCATGATGTCGAGTGCATCAATTTGTTCGGTAATCCGCATCGTTCCGATTTCAGAAGCCACGTTCGATCCTACTTTACCCGAAAGGATGAGACACATAATGGTGGAAGAAAACTCCAGTAAGATGATCTCGCGAGAGACCACCCCCACCGTAAAACGTGGCAACATGGGCGAATCGATGTTCAATGCAATTTGCAGCACGATCACCGCTCCAATGAAAAAGGAGATGATGATAACAATCCAGATGGAGTTCACACCCAGTGTGTAGATCCCTTTCATGAATTCCTTCATAAACTCCCTCATTCGGTCAGGTACCGACAACACCCTGCGCATCAATAACGCGTATTCGCCAACATCTTCTAAAGAACGGATTAAATTCATGTGGCTTGTTCGTTCAAAATATTTGTACAAAGATAATTTTTTTATTCGATTGCTGCTAAAAACAAATCGGTTACTGTTTTAAAAATTGTAATTTTGCCGGATGTTTGAATTCATCGACAAGGCGCTCGGCAGGATCATTGTGACACCGCACAAAAGTGCGAAACGCGTAATCGCGAGACACAAAAGCGGCCATATTCAACTCACAGTACCCACCCGGTTCAACAAGGAGCAGGTTGTAGCGGTGCTGGAAGAGATGAAGCCACGTCTCTCGCGGTTGAAACCATCAGTCGAGAAACCTTTCACCGAAGAAGACAGAATCAACACCCTGACCTTCAGCGCACGGATTGTAAAAAGTGTCTATATTGATAAACCGGCTCTGACGCTGAAGGAAGAACAACTTCACATCTACATGCCCCATCCGAGTGATCTGCTTCTACCCGAAAGCCAACAGTTTATCCGGAAATCCATCGTGCATGTTTTACGTCTGGAGGCCAAACGGATGTTGCCGATGAAAACGGCTTCCTTTGCCCTGCAACATGGTCTCCACTATCGGGGAATACGGATCAACAGTAGCAAGGGGCGTTGGGGAAGCTGTTCTGCACAAAAAAATATCAACTTCTCGCTCTTCCTGATGCTGCTCCCGGAGAGGCTAATCGACTATGTGGTGCTCCACGAACTGGCTCATACGGTGGAGATGAATCACAGCGAAAGATTCTGGTCGCTGCTCGATCGGTTTTGCAATGGCAAAGCACGGCAACTCAGCCGGGAAGTAAAAAAGTTCAAACCTGAATGGTACGATTTCCTCGTACAGGATTAGGACAGGAATATACACGTGGCTACGTCCGCACAACATGGTATGGTTTCAAGTTACCATTGAAGTAAAACTCCCACGCATGTCTGTCGTAACCATATAACATGGTATGGTTTCAATATCTGAAAGGCATTTCAGAGATCTTTCAGCAACAGGTTTTCATTGTTTTCATACATGCAGAGACGGGTGTTGACCAACACTTTCCAATGTTCGTGAAACTCACCCTTCATGTCGATCATGAAATCCTCCGATCCTTTTTCATCCAGCTTGGCCATCAGATAATTCACCGAGATCAGGTTGATGTCCACTGCCGGCTGAAAAGCCATGACCAATTCATCCTCGGATGTGGGGGTTGGAGAGATTATATTCACTTCCGTCAGCACATCCAGGATGTCATGGGTCAGCCGTGAAGGCACCTTGCACTTCTCCGAGAGCTGATCGGCCGTATAGGGGGGCAACTCATCTGCAAAACGACGGATAATGACCGAAGCGATCATGAGCGTAAAGAAATCCCTGTACCTGCGACTGATATTACGGGTTTCTTTCTCGAACGAGAATTTACGCACATTCTGCGCCGCGTAGGATACCTCAGCGCCAATGAGGGTGATAAACCAGGAGAGCTGTATCCAGAGAAGCATCAGGGGAATGGCGGCAAAGGTACCATAAATGGCATTGTACCGGGTAATCCACAACTGTCCACTCAGGTAGAGCATCTGAAAAAACTGAAAAGCCACCCCGGCGAGCACTCCGGCAAGCAGTGCATTCAGAAACTTCACCTTCACGTTGGGCAAAAATTTGTATACGGAGGTAAATATCACAATCATCACCACAAAGGGGATGATATTCAAAAGCCGTGGAATAAACGGGTAAAGTATATAAATGATCTTGAGGGTGTTGTTTTGCGGGTAGCTGAGGATATTCAATGCATTGACGAGAATAAAAAAGATCGGGATAAAAAGTACCATGGCAGTATAATCGGTCACTTTGCGTCCGATGCTCCTCCCTTTGCTCACCTGCCAGATCTTGTTCAGGTTGTTTTCAATGTCATTAAAAAGGAGCAGTATTGTATAGAGAAAGAGCAAGATTCCCACACCGGCAAAGACACCCCCACCCTTGGCCTGCTCCAGCGAATTGTCGATCAGTTGAAACAACATATCCAGAAACTCGCGCGTTCTTCCCTCCGCTGTAGCCTCCTCCTGAAACTGCACCTCCTCCCCTCCTGCTGTTGTGGGAGCAATGCGGCCACTGTTCTCAGCATTCCGCACTTCCATGCCCATCAATGCCGTATCCGGTGGTAATGCTGCCTCCGCAATAACCTCTGTGGTGTCGGCTTTCTCGCCGGTCATCAGGTTAAAAATACTGCTCTCCATGATGTTTTCGATGCCAAAACCACGCGCAATGGCAAATATTACGGCAAGCAACGGAACAATGGAGAGAAGGGTGCGGTAGGTAAGCGACCGCGAGCTGGCGGCGATGTTTAGCTCCTGTACATTCCGTACGGAGAGCATGACAATCTTGATGGCGTTGTAAAGGATGTTTTTCTTGTTGGAAAGGGTTGCAGGGTTGGAACGCCAGATGTCGTAAGATAAAAACTTGATTACCTCCTTCACTCTGGTCCTCAACCTATCAAGTCTGCCGGGTTCCTCCTCTTCCTCGCGGTATCTCTCTTTACCGATCTTCCCCATATCTTTGATGTTGGTAAAAAAAGCAGCCGGTCTATAAGCCGGGTTCTGTATCCCGAAATTATCGGGACGTTTGTCATTTATCTGCGGAGCAATGTCACCATCCTCCTTTAGCGGCCTACCCCCCGGCATCGGGCGAGCAACCCTGATTATCCGGTATACATGGCCTTGCAACCCATAACGCGTACGGCACGTCGTGTTGCCACGACACCCGGTGGGCTCTTACCCCACCTTTTCACCCTTACCCCTTGCGGGGCGGTCATTTTCTGTTACGCTCATCTGCCCTCACGAACAGCTTCCCGTTAGGAAGTATGGCGCTCTGCGTTGCCCGGACTTTCCTCCCCCCTTGCGGGGAGCGACAAACCGACCTGCTGCAACTGCAAAAGTAATAATAAGTTATGATTTATGTCCCTTTTCACCGTTTTTTCTTTCTCTCCTGATCATCCTTTATGCTTGTTAGCAGAGATCGCAAGTTTTTTTTCAGGGATTTCCAAAACTTCAGTAGCAGTTTCATTGTTTACGGGTAAATCACCATTAATAAACCAATTATGCGCACCAACGGAATCATGATGCAATACTTCGAATGGTTTCTGCCGGACGACGGAAATCTCTGGAACAGGCTGAAAGAAGATGCACAGCATTTGAGCCATATAGGCATCACCAGCGTATGGATTCCACCCTGTTACAAAGGTCTCAGCTCAAGCGACGTGGGTTACTCGACCTACGATTACTATGACCTGGGTGAGTTCGACCAGAAAGGAACCGTGCGCACCAAGTACGGCACCAAACAGGAACTGCACGACTGCATTCAGGCGTTACACGACAACGGCATTGCGGTGTACGCCGATGTGGTACTCAATCACAAAGGGGGAGGGGATGAATTGCAGACATTCCGTGTGGTGGAGGTAGATCCGCACGACCGCAACAAGGCCATCACCGAACCTTATGAAATTGAAGGATTCACTCGCTTCACCTTCCCTGGTCGCAACAAGAAATATTCCGATTTCGAATGGAGCTGGGAGCATTTCTCCGCGACAGATTACAACCACCGCGACAACAAGGATGCCATTTACATCATCCTGGGAGACAACAAGGGAATCGATGTAAATGACCGTTCTGTGGGTCAGGAGTTCGCCAATTTCGACTTTCTGATGTTTACCGATATCGATTACAAGCACCCACAAGTGCAGGAAGAAACAAAAAAATGGATCAGCTGGTTTATTCGGGAAACAGGGATCGACGGCGTGCGGCTCGATGCCATCAAACACATCAACGACTGGTTCATCAGGGATTTTATAGACCATGTGCGGAGTGAGTTCGGCGAAGAATTTTATGCAGTGGGAGAATATTCCTACTACGACGGAATGGATATCGAAGAGTATATGCACAATGTGGAATATAAGATTGATCTTTTCGACGTGGCTCTGCACTATAACTTGAAGCAATGTGCCATGGAAGGAGAGGGATTCGACATGCGCAATATTTTCCACAGCACACTGGTAGAAAAATATCCCGATCTGTCTGTTACTTTTGTGGACAACCACGACTCCCATCTAACCGAAGGGGAACCATACGTGCAGGATTGGTTCAAGCCACAGGCCTATGCTCTTATCCTGCTACGGAAAGAGGGTTACCCCTGCCTGTTTCTGGGTGATTATTATGGCCTTGGCGGTGAGAACCCAAAACCAGGCATGCAATGGATGATTGATCAGTTGCTGGATGTGCGACGCGATTTTGCCTATGGCGATCAGGACGATTATTTCGATCACGAACATGTGGTAGGTTGGATTCGTCGTGGAGATACAGATCATCCCGATGGTTGTGTGGTCATCATGAGCAACGCGGAGGGGGGCACGAAACCTATGTTTGTGGGAACCGATTACGTAGGGACAGCCTGGTATGACAAGCTGGGAAGAGTACAGGATGATGTGATCATCGGTGACGACGGCCGGGGTTTGTTTCATGTGGGCGACGGCTCACTCTCGGTGTACCTGAAAAGAGTATAGGGTTTCCAGGTTTCGAATGTATGTGTACCGAGTTTTCGGGAACGTAACTTGATTGTTTGGATCTTGCGTTTTTTCCTACACCGAGTATTGCGAAAACTTACGCATAAAAGAATCGTAATAGGTTTTGGATACCGGGATGTCGGGAGTGTTCTCCGCATCGAGCTCCAACATGATGCCGCCTTTCTCTTTTTTCAGTATCTTCACCTTGTCCATATTCACGATGAAAGATCGATGACAGCGAATAAGGGAGGTATCTTTGACAAGATTTTCCTCCATCCATTTTAGAGAGTTGCGGATCAGGTAGTGTGCCTTATTGGATTTATTCAGGTAATAAATGGTCGCGTAATTGTCGGCCGATTCAATGTAGAGCAGGTTATCCAGCATAATAGAGATCTTCAAATCACCCTTTTCATCGGGAAAAGCAATCAACGTTTTGGCGTGTACTTCCTGCGTTTGCACCTGCTCCATATGTTCCAGGAGCCTGCTTTTCTCTTTCCAGGAAAAGTAAAGCCACGATATGGCATAAGGAAGCAGCAGTACCAGGGCTGTGTTGATCATGCTCTGCCTGAATATCTCAGAGATGTCTCTTTCAATGCCGTCTTTGGGGAAAAATTTTGCGAAAAGCGTGTAAAAAATGGCCATCGCCACTATCTCACACAATATCCACAATGCATAATGCCAATACAACAGTTCCCTTTTTTTGGAGCAGGCAATAAGGATGATCCGGCTAATTACCACCACCAGCATACCGGTGAGAATAATCAGGCTCGAGGATGCAAAATATTTGATATCCGAAATGTCGGGATACCAATCGCGGGAACCAAAAGGCTGAAAAAGGTTGATGAACAACAACGCAAAAAAAGCCGTAAAGAGAATGGTCTTTATGCTGTTGTTCTTATCGTATAAATATGCCGGAATCTTTCCCTCCATCACAGAATGAATTAATCGAGCCACCGGGTACAAATATAAGGAAAACCGCACACAAAGTCAAGCTTGCTTGCACCATCGTGAGGCACGTCTTATAGGGTACAAAAGTAAATTTTTATTGACGACTTACCAAAAATAGCGGATGGCTCCTCCATTTTTTCACCCCTCCATACCGAATTTCACCCCATATAGTTGAATTCACCCCATAACAAGCATCCTTTTCCCTTCGAGTTGCAAATAGATTTCAAAGCATCTTCCTTTGTCAAAAAACAACCGGAAAATGAAGTACAACGATCGCTGCATAGCTTTGAACAACAGTTTCAAACAGGGGATCGATACCCATCTGGACGAAAGCGGTATCGACATAAGGTTTTACCGTTTTCACAGTGCATACTGCGACGAGGAGAGAGAATACACACAGCAGGTCATTGCAATCAACGAGAACCTTTCGTTCGACTATCCGGTATTTTCCCCTGCAGGCAGCAATCGTCATGAAAAAGCCATCCTCCTGCTGCACGGTCTCAATGAGCGTAACTGGAGCAAGTATCTCACCTGGGCAGAGACTCTCGCGATGAATACCGGCAGGCCGGTGATACTCTTCCCCATTGCTTTTCACATCAACCGGGCACCACAAACCTGGTCCAACCCCCGCAGCCTGGCTGGTCTGCTCAATTTTCGCCGGGAGCAGTGTGCCGACGACCGCACGTTGAGTTTTGCCAATGTGGCGCTGAGTGACCGCATCTCTCAAAACCCGGAACGCTTCTACCTGTCCGGAAGGCAGACCTGGGCCGATCTCACCACACTGGCCG
>DHTF01000014.1 GCA_002411515.1 Proteiniphilum sp. UBA5267
TTATTTTTCGGCAGTTGATATTCTACACCTTCCACTGTTATTTTTCCGTTGGCTATTCTGTTGCCATAGCGTCCGATGGTGGCACCGAAATTATTGTCGATATTGACATAATCATCCACATTATCAAAACCCAGGACCACATCCTGCATTTTACCTCCTTTGTCGGGGACCATTACTGAAACAATACGTCCTCCATAATTCGTCAGTGTGACTTCTACACCGTTATCATTTGTGAGTACATAGAGATCAGTGGAATCTCCGTTGACGACCGATTGGAAGTCGCTTTTCTTTAGCCCCGAGAGCGTTGTCTGTTCAACGGGAGCTTCTTGTTGTTTGTTGGTACATCCGACTACAGCGATGATTGCCAGTAGCAGGAACAATTGATTCAGTCTCATCTTTTTTCCATTTATATTAAATTAATTTCTTCCGGATCTTCCATCCTTTCACAAATTTACGTGATTTCTTTCAAAAACACACACAAACCGTTAAAAATAAACATGTGTAGCTTTGAAATTGAAATGATTCGCAACAAAAAGCTGGTGCTCACTTACCAAAATAAGGCGTCGCTGCCTCAAGTGATGGAGTACCTCCCGAGATATAAGGCCAGTGGTCGTTCCATCTAACACGATCCATTGCAAGTACCCTTCCTTTGGGATTATCAACAGAAACAGCATGATAAAAGATCCATTCGACACCCTTTTGATCCTGAACGATTTCTGAGTTATGCCCTGTTCCCACAAACTTTTCATTCTTCTGAATGAATATTTCATGATGATTCTCCATCATCGATCTTCCCTGTTTATCGAGATAAGGTCCGAAGAGGTTTGATGATCGTCCCACAACGGTGGTATAGGTACTGCTGAGTCCTTCACAACAGGAGCCGATGGAGGCAAATAGGTAGTAATATCCGTTTCGCTGATGGATATAAACTCCTTCATAGGCTGTACCAGCTACCTGACGTTTCTCGGCCCCCTCTTTTACAGTGAGTCCGTCGTCGGAAAGTTCAATGGCGTAAATTCCGCGAAAGCTTCCCCAAAAGAGATATTTCTTTCCTTCGTCTTCGATAAAAAATGGATCGATTGAATTCTGCACATTGATCTCATTGCTGCGAAAGAGCATCCCTTGATCGGTAAAAGGACCTTCTGGCTTTTCAGCGGTAGCAACTCCTATCCCACAGGTCCATTCCTCACCCCAAACCGACATGGAGTAGTAGAGCAGATAACGATTGTTGATAAAGTTGATATCGGGAGCCCACAATCCGCCGAGAGGCTCAAACGTGGGTCGCGTCTTATCACTAAAGGCTGTTCCCACGAGCTGCCAGTTCAATAAATCCTTTGAGCGATGAATGGGTGTATTTTTTATATCTTCGGTTGCGTAGAGATAGAAATAGCCATCATCGACCTTGATGATCGTTGGATCGGGTAAACTGTAATTTACGACAGGATTCTTGTAAGTATCACCGTTGATCGCTGATTCATCAGCAGGAATCTCTTGTGTTTTGCAAGAGAGAAAGAGAGTGGTTAAAAACAATAATTGAAAAATATAAGACATAACTGTGTGTTTTGCGTAACTGGAATAAAGCACAAGCTCCCTCATCTGACGGACAGACGAGAGAGCTTCTGTATTAAATGATGTTATTTCCGGGGACTATACTGATTGGGCCCTTGTTGGAAATTAGGTTGTAATCAGAGTTGTGCGAAAAAGTTAATCGTTTAAGATATTGCATATCTCCTGATTTACTTTTTTCACTCTTGCTTCATCAACCTTGACCAGTTTTCGGTCATACGTCATCAACCCGTTCACCTCAACTTCCACATCGGTGGTCTGGGTATAAACGGCTGCAGACAGACCTGCATGAATCAGTTGTTTGAGCTGTTCTGCATACTTCACATACTCATCGGTCACCTCTTTTTCACTGTTGAACTGTACATATCCCCAGTTGCGGTTTGGTTCCCAAAGATGTTCCTTGTGCGCCCAGCCTATTCCGCCATATTCGCCAAGAACGGTAGCACGTTGTGCATCGTAGAGATACATGGCCGGGTGTGGATAATTGTGTAAATCAAGCATATCGCCTATTTGGAAATGATTACCACCACTAGCAGGGTTCACCAGACGGGAAGGATCATATTGTTTGGTCCACTCCACAATTTCAACCGTCTTGAACTGTCCCCAAGCTTCGTTAAAGGGAACCCATACACCTACAGAGGGATAGGAATAAAGATAATCGATGATCTCTTTCCATTCTTTTCGGTAATTGGCTTCAGATTCTGCTGAACGTAAACGTTCCACACCGTCGAAGTACTGATGCATCTGCCAGTCCTGACCTCTGTCACCATTGGGCATATCCTGCCAAACGATCATACCGTGACGATCACAATGGGTGTACCAGCGTGCAGGTTCCACCTTCACGTGTTTGCGAATCATGTTGTAACCGAGCTCTTTTGTCTTTATTACGTCATATTCCAATGCCTCATCGGTAGGAGCAGTGTAAAGACCGTCGGGCCACCATCCCTGATCGAGAGGGCCAAATTGAAACAAATCGCTGTTGTTAAGTTGAAGACGAACAATCCCCTTGTCGTCGCGTCTTACAGAATATTTACGCATGGCAGCATAACTGTCTACCTTGTCGAGTTGTTTGGATCCGTTCCAGAGGACCACTTCCACATCGTAAAGGTGCGGACTGGCGGGCGACCAAAGTTTCACATTCTCAGGCATGATGACTTGCACCGGCTGATTGTTGATTGATTGAGCCGAGGCAATGACTCTGTCTCCCTCTTTTACTTTAACTTCCACTTTCTGAGCAGAAGAAACAGTACTTGTGCGGGCGACCACTGTCAATGTGTTCTGATCTACATCGGGTGTAATTTTCAAATCTTCAATGTAGGTCTCGGGAACCGGCTCCAACCAAACAGTCTGCCAGATTCCGCTTACGGGGGTATACCAGATTCCTTCCGGACGGTTTACCTGTTTCCCACGAGGTTGAAAGCCCTCGTCAGTGGGATCCCATACTTTCACCACGACATTGTTCTTACCGTTCACAAGAGCAGAGGTAATGTCGAAAGAGAATGGAGTGTAACCACCCGTATGTTGACCTACTTTCACGTCGTTGACCCATACATCGGCTTTCCAGTCTACGGCTCCAAAATGAAGCAATACCTTGTTATTTTTCCATTTACCAGGCACTGTGAACTCCTGTTGATACCAAAGTTCATTGTTTTTGCCCACTCTTTCTTGGACACCCGAAAGGCTCGATTCGATGGCAAAAGGGACCAGGATCTCACCTTCAAAACTAGTGGGTTTCTGTTTGCCGGCAGGTTGAATGGCATAATTCCATAATCCGTTGAGGTTCTGCCATTCCGTTCTCTCCATAATGGGCCTTGGATATTCGGGAAGGACGTTGTTTACATCGATTTCCGAAGCCCATTTGGTTTTGATCTTGTCTCCTGCAGGCTGCCATTGAGCCGTAAGGTTAAAAGTTAATAGTAATGTAAATAAAAATGTCACAATTGTTCTCATAAAAATTATTTTAGGTTGATATTTTTTCACGATTAAATGATCCTCTATGATGGTCTTGTATGCACTATTCCGCCAGGCAACAATTAAACGAAGTCCAATCATGTCGCGAATAATAAACTGAATCCGTGTAAGCTTCTGCACGCTCTTTTCAGAGTACGAAGATAGTGCTAAATCACCTTTCGGATCATAAAATACTTGTCAAAAAATAGCAATTTCTTCTCAAAGTCACTTTTGTTCCTGAAAGTCTTTTGGAAGAATACCAAACTGTTGTTGAAAACATTTGGAAAAATAGGAGGGTGAGTTGAAACCTACCATGTAACAGATTTCGTTAATCTTATAATCGTCCTGTTTCAAAAGCTGAGCAGCTTTTTTGAGTCTTTCCACCCTGATATATTCATTGGGGGTTAGATCAAGTACTCCTTTTACTTTACGGTAAAAACTGGCTCTGCTCATATTAAAACGTTCAGCCATATCTTCCACGTTGAATTCGGAATCGGATAAGTTTTCCTGTATTACTTCGTTTAACTTTTTGATGAAAGCCTCATCCGATTTGTTCAAGGCGACGGTGGCCGCTCCAATAAATGGGTTCTTCAAAAATGTTTCACGCAGCTTCTCCCTTCCATGGAGTAGATTCTCGATTCGGGCCAGCAGCACTTCCACGGAAAAGGGTTTTTCCAAATAGGCATCTGCTCCCAGTTCGTACCCCTGCACTTTGGACTGCGCCATCACCTTGGCTGTCAACAAAATAACAGGGATGTGACTAAACTCAAGTTCGGACTTCACCTCCCGGGTCAACTCGAAGCCATCCATCTCAGGCATCATCACGTCGGTCACAATCAGGCTTACACTCGCCTTCTTCAGTTGTTCCAACGCCTGCACACCATTTTCTGCCACAAGAATATGATAATGGGCAGATAGAAACCGGGCTTCAAATTCAAGCAGTTCCACATCATCGTCCACCAATAGTATGGTGGCCTGCTTTTTCAGATTATCTGCTCCCTTCTCTATGTTGATCTCCTTCTGTTCCTGTTCATGCCCGGTGCTCTCTTGCATCTCCAGGTTCCCTACAGGAAGCTTCAGCAAGAACCGGTTATAATTGTCATCGTTCTCAAGTTTCAGTGAGCCACCATGAAGTTCGGCCAGGGAGCTTGCAAGGGCCAACCCAATACCTGTTCCGGTAACGTTTCTATCCTTGCCTGTATCAATCTGTACAAACGGTTTAAAGATTTCATCCTCAAATGCTGTGGGAATCAGATCACCGTCGTTTTCTGTCAGTAAATGAAATTCTCTCAC
>DHTF01000052.1 GCA_002411515.1 Proteiniphilum sp. UBA5267
TGGTAAAGTTATTGAAATTCATACCCTTTTGTTTTTATTTATGATGGTCAAAATCTATGCCATTTGCGAATATGTGACTTTTTGTCAGATTATTATTGTACCTTTACGCAACTAACAATCATTTAGCATGTCAGAAGATGGAAATGATCGTGCTGATCGCCCTCAAGCCATTACTTGAAATTGCCCGGGCAGCAGATGCCATGGATTTGGTGTTATGGTTGTTCTTGGGTGGTTTTTTCTATATAGCTGGTGCGGTGATCTACGCAATGGCACGACGGGAGTTTGTTCACACCATTTTTCACCTCTTCATCCTATTGGGACTTACCAGTCACATATGGGCAGCTTGGCTGATACCACTGTGAGATATACCAGTAATTAGGTAAGTAAATCGATCTTTACAGTATAATTATCAAATATTACATCTAACACTCTACAATTTATGTTATTTTTGTTATAATTCTATAAATGATTTATTACTTTTTTATCCATGAAAATTCTGAAATGTGTTTCTGTCACACTCGCAATGTGGTTTCTCTTTTCAGTTCAGTATGCAGCTGACGTGAAATCATCTTCGCTGAAGGTCGTTCAATTAAAAGCTGAGTATCAGACTAACCCGATTGGTATTGATTATCTGCCACAGTTGAGTTGGCAATTGGAATCTAACCAAAATGGGGTTGAACAAACGGCGTACCAAATCATCATCTCCTCTACTGCTGATAATCTCGCTAATAATCAGGGTGACATATGGGATAGTGGTAAGGTTTATTCTTCTCTTTCATCTGGTATCCATTTGGATCAGTTGTCACTTATCAGCAGACAACGATACCATTGGAAGGTGAAAGTTTGGCAACAGGATGATATGCCAACAGCATGGTCCGAACCTGCCTATTTTGAAACAGGATTGTTGCTTCAGGATGATTGGAAATCGGGATGGATCGGTTATGTTCCCGGGATGCCTGGAAGAGTGTTGTACTTTAAGGGCACCTTTGTTCCCTCACAAGCCATAAAGCAAGCCAGGGCTTACATTGCGGGATTGGGTTATTACGAGTTGTATGTGAATCGAAAAAAGGTTGGAGATCACCTGCTGGATCCGGCACAAAGCAACTACAGCAAACGGGTCTACTATGTGACATACGATTTGGGTGACTATCTGCAACAAGGGGGAAATAGTTTTGTCATTCCGGTTGCCCCAGGTTGGCTGGGCACTCCCCGACTCCGGATTCAGATTGAAATCACCTACCAGGACAATTCAATGGAAATTCTCACTTCGGACAGGTTGCGATCAGTCACTACTGGTCCAACCCTCTATTCCACAATATTCGACGGTGAACACTACGATGCCAGATTGGAAAGTGATAGAATTTACGAACCAGGCATTCCCCCAGGACTGATGGATAAAGAGTGGGCATGGTCTCACAACACCGATGATCCGGTCGGTGAGATGGTGGCACAAAAGATTGAGCCGATCCGTGTAGTGGAAGAGATTCAACCCACACTAGTAGGTGAGCCATCGAAGGGTATCTATGTTTTCGATGCAGGACGAAATCTGGCAGGATGGGCAGCTCTGAGTGTAAAAGGGGAAGCTGGAAGAAAAGTTACACTGCGTTTTTCAGAGACCCTATATGAGAATGGAATGGTAAACCAGGATAATTTAAGGAATGCAAAAGCAGAAGACAGTTATACATTCAAGGGTGATGGAATTGAAACATGGGAACCAGCATTCACCTATCATGGATTCAGATTTGTACAAGTAGAGGGACTTCCCTCAGCACCCAAGGATGGTGAGATTGTAATAAAAGTAGTGCGTTCAGATGTGAAACAGACCGGTTCTTTCAGGTGTAGTAATCCACTTTTGAATGAAATCCACCAAATGGTGGTCAATACAGAAGCCAGTAATTTACACAGTGTACCTACCGATTGTCCGCAAAGAGATGAAAGAATGGGTTGGTTAAATGACATGACCGTGCGAATCGAACAGGCAATTTACAACTTCAATCTTGCCCTCTTTTATCCAAAATTCATGGATGATATAGAAGATACCCAAGCAGCAGATGGCACCATTACCTGTGTGGCACCCTTTCGGTTTGGTATGCGACCGGCGGATCCTGTATCTGCCAGTTACCTCATCTTGGCAGAAAAGTGTTATGAGTTTTATGGAAACAAACAAATTATACTTGATCATTTCGAAGGCATGAAGAAATGGGTCAACTATTTGTACGCTAGAACAGACAATGGTATTGTTGATTACAGTTATTATGGTGACTGGTGTCCGCCTCGTGATTTTCTAATGGATCCCAATGGTTCAGGTGTTTCAAGGGATACACCAGGGAAGCTAATGTCGACAGGTTATCTCTATTATTGTTCAAAATTGCTGTCGCGAATGGGAAATCTGATCGATCGTCAGACCGATGCCTCCTATTATGAAGAGATGGCCAATGAAATTTATCATGCTTTCAATCGGGAATACTGGAATGAAGAAATTGGAGGTTACGCAGCCAACAATCAGGCTTGTAATGCATTTGCACTTTATCTGGGGATGGCTGATAAAACAAAAAGAAGTAGGGTATTGAACAATCTGGTTAACGATGTAAAAAAACATGATTATCATCTTACCACGGGAAATCTATGTACCAAATACCTGCTGGAAGTATTGACAGAAAACGGTTTTGCAGATGTGGCTTACAAAATTGCAACCCAAAAAACCTATCCTAGTTGGGGGTTTATGCTGGCAAATGGAGCCACCACACTGTGGGAAAGATGGGAATATCTGACCGGTGATGCCATGAACTCCCACAATCATCCCATGATGGGATCAGTTGGATCATGGTTTTACAAGTACATTTTAGGTATTACACCTGAATTTGATTATCCCGGATTTGAACGATTCACGGTCAAACCCTACATCATGAACGGTTTGGATTTTGCAGAAGGAGAACTGGAGACGATCAAAGGGACAATCAAAACAAAATGGAAGAAAGAAGGCAATCTCTTTACCCTTGATCTGACTGTACCGGCAAACACCAAGGCTACCATCCATTTACCGGCACGCAACCAGAAAGGTATCACCATCAACGGGAAAAGAATCTCAAACATGAAAGGGATTGAATTGGTAAAAGAGATTGATGGTTACACTGTTGTTCGTATTGGATCGGGTAATCATCAGTTAATAAGCAGACTGTAGTGAAACAATATAATCTGACAACAACTCTTTACAACAGGTAAATGATGTAAGGAGGTTTTATCAGGAGTAATATGGTCAGCAGATATTGATCTTTTCCAATTAAGGAATCTATTGCTTACAATGTACCAAAATGAAGATATTCAACTTTAACATCTGTTTGTTATTCATTCCAATCATCCTTCTTCCGTGTAACCATGAATGGGGAGATGATGTTGATTTACAATTGACGGCTCAAACAGTATCATCCGACACTATCATTCGCCGTGAATTGACAGGTGATGCATGCACCTTTGCCAATCGGGCTGAATATGGCATATTTATTCCGGGGGCCAACAGATCATTGCAGGCAATACTGGTATTACAACATGGCTGCACCATGGAGCAATTCGGCATCACAAAACCCTATGACCTACAATACCAGGCATTTGCAAAAAAATGGAACCTGGCTATTGTGGAAACAGCCTTGTATGGAGACTGTCATACCTGGAAAGAGCCCAAGTCAGGGAGTACAGCTGCGCTATTCAAGATCATAGAAGAAACAGGCAGAGAATGTGGACATCCTGAAATGGAATCACTTCCGTTACTGTTGTGGGGACATTCAGCCGGTGGATATTGGACCCTTGCCATGTTACGCGATCATCCGGAACGAATATTGGGGGCAGTCTGTTACTCAGCTGCCGGAGATCCTCAATGGGATTATACTGAAAGAGCTTCCAAGGTACCGCTTCTATTACGTCATGCAGGCGCTGATGACGGTGTTCCGGAGATTTTGTGTTGGGCGACAGCCACTCACTCCTTTTTAAAACTGAGAGAGATGGACGCTCCCATCTCCATAGTGCATAACAAAGGTCAAAATCACAATTTCAGCTACATCCGCTACATCACAATTCCCTTTTTTGAATCTGTACTGACACAACGTCTGCTTAAAGTGAATGAAGGTACCATCAGAGATATTGACCACAACAATCGATGGTTGGGGGATACATTGACATTACAGATTTATCCCGAATCAACCGTTAAAGGTGATCAAAAAAGCATGTGCCTTTTTCCTGATGAGAACATCGCAAAAATTTGGCAGGAATATGTACAGACAGGTACTGTTAAGGATCACACACCTCCACCGGCACCTACCAATCTACATTACTCAGCTTGTCAGGATCATTGGCTTATTGAATGGGAAGCCGATGCTGATATTGAATCCGGTATTCGTAAGTTTAATATATATGTGGATGATCAATTGTCAGGATGTGTACCATCAGAGGGAGTATTCCAGCATTTTGACACCAACGGAGACAATACAAACCCGGTCATACCTCCCCAAAAGATGTTTACCGTACCTTTTGGATCCACGCTACCGGTGAAAATTGGAATTGAGACCGTCAATCATTTTGACCTGACCTCAGAGAAAACTGAAATATATATTCATGAAACAAACTAGAATAAACACTAATCAAATCAAATTATTCCTTTATCTTTTTCTCTTGGTATTTGTAAACACGAACACCATGGGATGCAACATTACAGCAATCACGGATAGCTATACGCTTGAAAGTATTAATATACATGAAAAATCCCCGGATTTGTTTGTGGACGAGAAAGAAAAAAAAGCCCTTGGCACACTGCACGATAAACAGCTCAACAACAAAGACATAATCCCTGAAATATTGGTGAACGAAGCAGGTGTATATATGGATGAGGGGCTGATGCTCACTGAAAAGGGAAAGATTGCCAAATTGAATAAGTTTTATGCATTGGCTGAGCGAATGGTCAGATATAAAGTTCGTTTTTCTCACGATGCTAAAGCGGTTTTCAGGAGTAGCGAGGGCGATTTCACCGTTTTTCTGGATCTGCCCGAGAAACAGATCTCCATTGGTACAAATCCCATGACCATCAGAAAGATTGAATCTCTTTCAGGTGACAAAGATTATCTGATTGAAATTGAACATATTTATCAGCAATCCAGTGTTCGACTGATTGATTTGGAAATGAAAGATACAGTAGAAGTATCCGTCATCAACGACGGACAGGGAGGTTGTGGAGCCGGGGCATTACAGAAGGGATTTGGTGTTGGAATGCAATGGGATCACTACTGTTTCGGTTTGAATAGTGGCACATCCATGCTTATAAAACAGATCTCTGTTTTTTCATTGAAAGATCACGTGAAGTTGCTGATCTATGGTGATTCCATTACCCAACCGGAAGGTTACTTCCCCACCGCTGATTTTCCACAGGCGTGGACACAGCTCATTATCAGTCGACTCGGAGGTAATGCCATGAGCAGTGGTCGTGGAGGAGGCACCATCCATACACTGTTGGAGTACATTAAAAATGAATTGCCATTTATCCATACCAAATATGTGATGGTTACGATTGGAACAAACGGTGGGAATACCGCCGAGAATCTGACAGAACTTGTAGCGTATATCAAATCACAAGGAGCGATCCCGATTTTGAACAACATCCCCTGCAACGAAAGCGGTACCCAGATCGAGAACAACAAACTCATCGAAAAGATCCGTCAGGAACAGGCAATTAACGGTTGTCTTTTCGATATTGCCACTTCATTATCCAATGATGAGATAAAAGTGGATCAATCTCTCATGTATTGGGAAGACTATTCCGGTAGTTACGGATGGCAAATCTATCACCACCCTAATGAAAAGGGAGGGAAAAAGATGTTTGAACGCACACTCATTGATATTCCGGAAATCTATAATTAATATATTTAATAAGTTTCTAACACACTTAAAAGTCGTTCTTATGTACAAGTATTCAGTTATTTTAGGAAATTTGGGAAACACATGTGATCGTTTTTGTAAAGGATACAAAGACAATCCATCTACAGAAGAGATGTTAAAATTGGCCGTAAAAATTCCCTATGTAGAAGGAATTGAGTTGGTAGGCACATGGGATATTCGCCCCGACAATGTAAAAGAGATGAAAAAAAGAATGGAAGATTACGGGAAAGCCTGTGTCTCCATCATTCCGGATGTCTTCACCCCGAAAGAGTACGGGAAAGGAACCATCACACACAGTGACCCCTCCATTCGGCAGCATTCTCTTGATTATCTCCGGAAAATGAGTGAGATTGCCCTGGAGATGAATTGCGGAATTGTGAACATGTGGATGGCACAAGATGGCTACGACTATTTATTGACAACCGATTATGACCAAAAAAGAGAATGGCTTCGTGAAGGGACCACCAAGCTGGCAAAGGAGTTTCCGACGTTACGGTTTGCTCTGGAGTACAAGCCCAAAGAACCCCGAAATTACTCCTACCATGCCAGGATGGCGGATACCCTCCTGGCAGCACTGGAAACAGGCTGCAGCAACGTGGGGGTTTGTATCGATACCGGCCACAGTTTTGTAGCTGGTGAGAATGTGGCTGAAGCTGTTATTATGGCCAAACGTGCGGGTGAACGTCTTTTTCACATGCACTTCAACGACAATCATGGTGCATGGGACGATGACATGATTGTGGGTTCTGTACACAGCACTGTATACCTGGATTTGATGCTCAGCCTCAAAAAAACAAACTATCAGGGGTGGCTCTCTATGGATCAGTATCCTTATCGCGAAGATGCAACGGATGCCATTGCCGAAAGCATTTTATGGGTGCGTCAGTTTGAAAGGATCGTTGATGAAAATTTTGAAGAGATTGAATCATTGATAGAGCAGAACGATGCGGTTGCCACCTCTCGTTTCGTACGTCGTGTACTTTTTCAATCTTAATTAATAGATTAACGAGATTGATTTTCCAACTATATTTATCATATGATTATAAAAAAATAAGAATGAACAATCAAAAATTATTCTTCACAATAGTCATGCTTCTTTTTATTTCCATACAAGCATGTACTGAAAAGGCTACTATAGAAGTAGATCAATTGCGTTGTGAATATCGGGAAAACCCTATGGGGCTCGATATTGCTCAACCATTCTTAAGCTGGGAAATGGATGGAGACACCCGGGATATCCGTCAGAAAGGGTATCAGGTTCTCGTAGCATCCTCAATGGAAAAACTACATGCGGATGAAGGAGACCTTTGGGACTCCGGTCTGATTCGTTCAGATCAATCCATAAATATTCCATATAGCGGAAAACCATTGGAAAGCAGGGCTACCTGCTATTGGAAAGTAAAGGTAGAAACCAACAAAGGCTCTTCAGAGTGGAGTGAAGCAGCAACGTGGAGCATGGCCTTTATGCAAACCGACGACTGGAAAGCAAAATGGATTGGGCTCGACAAGAGTTATCCGGGAGATGTGTTAAAAGGAAAAACACGCTTGGCTGCCCGTTATTTACGGAAAGAGTTTCAACCTGAAAAAGAGATCAAAAAAGCAACTCTCTATATCTCAGGATTGGGTCTCTATGAAGCGTTCATTAATGGGAAGATGGTAGGTGACCAGGTATTGGCACCAACTCCCACCGATTATTCGAAGAGTGTCAAATACAACACTTTTGATGTCACAGAACTAGTTTCAAGCGGTACCAATGCACTGGGAGTCACACTAGGTAACGGACGTTTCTTCCATATGCGAACAGCTGAAGATAACTCCTATCCACCCCTTCCTCCCATTACGAACTATGGTTTCCCCAAAATGATTGCCCAATTGGAGATTGATTTTGAAGATGGCAGCCGACAAACCATCATCAGTGATGAAAGCTGGAAGGTGACGGCCAATGGACCCATTGTAGCAAATAGTGAGTTCGATGGAGAAGAATATGATGCGAGAAAAGAGATGTCGGGATGGAATAATCCCGCATACGATGATAGCAAATGGTTGACAGCTGAACTGACTGATGCTCCCAGCGGAAAACTTGAAGCGCAACGTAACCGGAATATCAAAATAATGGATAAGATAACCCCTATTGCCATCACAGAACCAAAACCGGGAATGTATATCCTTGATATGGGACAAAATATGGTGGGATGGGTAAGCATGAAAGTGCAAGGCAAACCGGGAGATCGTGTGAAGTTGCGTTTTGCTGAAGTGCTGAAAGATGATGGCACCCTCTACATGGACAATATAAGGAATGCATATGTTACAGATCTGTACACCTTAAAAGGAAACGAAAAAGAAGAATGGGAGCCCTCTTTCACTTATCACGGATTTCGTTATGTCGAGATAACCGGCTACCCGGGAACTCCATCAATCGATGATTTCGCAGGAAAGGTGATTTACGATGAAATGGAAACAACCGGCCATTTTGAAACATCTGACTCTACGATCAATCAGATCTATAAAAATGCACACTGGGGAATATTGGGCAACTATAGGGGTATGCCAACTGATTGCCCTCAGAGAGATGAACGTATGGGATGGCTGGGTGACAGGGCCACCGGATCACATGGTGAAAGTTTCATGTTTAACAATCACGACCTCTATATGAAATGGTTGAATGATATACATGAAGCACAAAATGAATCAGGAAGCATACCGGATGTAGCTCCTGCATATTGGCAACTCTATAATGACAACATGACCTGGCCTGCAGCATATGTGATCATAACCGATATGCTTTACGAACAATATGGCGATATCCGTCCTATTGTTTCGCATTATGAATCGATCAAGAAATGGATCTATTACATGCGTGACAACTATATGGAGAATAACCTCATGCCCCGCGACCTGTATGGCGACTGGTGTATGCCTCCTGAATCACCAGAGCTGATTCACTCTGCCGACCCTGCCCGCAAGACCGATGGGGTATTGTTAGGTACTTCCTTCTATTATCGGATGTTATCATTACTGGAAAAATTCGCACTGCTTCAAAACAAACCGGACGATGCCAAAGAATTTGCCGATCAGGCACAGCTTGTGAAGGATGCTTACAACGAGAAATTTTTCAATCAGGAAACAGCACAGTACAGTAACAACACCGTTACAGCCAATATCCTCTCCTTATCATTTGGGATGGTGCCTGAAGGATATGAAGAGAAAGTTTTCGCCAATATTGAAAAGAAAACACTCGACGAGTTCGATGGACATGTCAGTACCGGTTTGGTTGGCATTCAATTCCTGATGCGAGGATTATCAAAATATGGGCGCAGTGATATTGCTTTCAGAATTGCCACCAACCGCGATTATCCCAGCTGGGGGCACATGATCGAAAATGGGGCAACCACCATCTGGGAGCTCTGGAACGGGAATACAGCCGATCCTGCGATGAATTCTCACAACCATGTGATGTTACTGGGAGATCTGAATGTCTGGTTCTACGAAAATCTGGGTGGAATAAAGAATGCTGCCGGCAGCAATGGATTTAAAAAAATCCATATGCAACCTGAAATGATTGAGGGATTAGACCGTGTCACTGCTACCTATCAATCAATACATGGATTGATTAAAAGTGATTGGACTAAAAAGAACAACTCTTTTGAATGGAACGTGAGTGTACCGGGTAATACCCGTGCCACCTTATATATTCCGGCAACCGACAAAAATCAGGTAACCGAAAACGGTAAGAAACTATCTAGTATTCAGGGAATTAAATTTCTAAAGAACGAAGCTAATTTTGTAGTGTTTGAAGTGGGATCAGGAAACTATACGTTTAATGTAATGTGATACTGTTTTGTTCACACTCCCACGATTAGGATAAATTTGAAGGATCGGGCAGGTTTTTATCCTGCCTGATCCTTTTTTCAATTTTTTCTGTACATTTGAATAAAAAAAATATGAATATGAAATATGTCTCATTCACTCTTTTATTAATTGTTGGTTTGTTACCATTATGTGGTCAGACCCTTAAAAAGCTATCGGAAATTCCTATTCGTGATCCGTACATTTTGCCAGACAAGAAGAGCGGATATTATTACATGTATAAATCGGCAACTGTCAATACCTCGGGTAAATCACTTGGTGGAGTTGAAGCCTATAAAAGTAGGGATCTGAAAAACTGGGAAGGCCCCTTTCAGGTGTTTACCGTACCCAATGACAACTGGATAACCGGTCGAGTTTGGGCCCCAGAAGTACATCCTTATAATGGAAAATACTACCTCTTTGCCACCTTAAATTCAGATATTCAGTGGAAAAAAGAGCAGAAAGGATGGCCCAAATACATTTTTAGAGGAGTACAAATCTTTGTTTCCGATCAACCCCAAGGCCCCTTCCAGCCTTTCGAAAAGAAACCTCATACACCAATGGATCGAATGGCACTTGACGGAACGTTATGGGTTGAGGAGGGGCAGCCTTACATGATCTACTGCCACGAATGGGTGCAGGTGGTCGACGGCACCATAGTGTTGGTTCAACTGGCAGCTGATCTGTCTGTTGCTGTAGGAAATGGGGTAACCATGTTTCATGCCTCAGCGGCCGACTGGTCGACAGGGACTTTACACGATAACATTCCTGTAAGATCGTACGTAACTGACGGATGTTTTCTCTATCGCACCAAAACAGGCAAATTACTGATGATCTGGTCGAGCTTTATGAACGGCGAATACGCCATTGGCATTGCAGAGTCGGTAACCGGGAAAGTACACGGACCATGGAAGCAACAAGATAAGCCGTTGTTCACACAAAATGGCGGGCATGGCATGATATTCCAAACTTTCGATGGCCGTTTATGCATTACCTTTCATCGTCCGAACTCACCGGGAGGGATGGAACGTGCCCGCATCTTCGAACTGCAAGATGCTGGAGAGACTCTGTTGCTGCTAGAAGAACTCGAGTTATAGGATTTAATCTACACGATTCACTTGATAAAATATTTTTCAATTGAAGAATACCAAAATTTAGATATCTTTGCTCGTTGTATGACAAAGGAAAAATTTTATACCCAACGCGAGGAACGTGCCAACTACCTGACCCATGGTTTTGGCGTGATAATGAGCCTGGTTGCTTCAGCAATGCTGCTGAGCCGGGCTGTGGCGGCGCAGGACAGTCGTGCCTTGCTGGCCTATCTTCTTTTCGGGTTCGGGATGATTGCCTGCATGGGCTCCTCCACTATCTATCACTACGTGCAGGCACCGGTACTTAAATCAAAGCTGCGCCATTTCGACCATGCCGCAATCTACCTTCTTATCGCGGCAAGCTACTCCCCTTTCACGCTCATCCTATTGCACAATACACCTTTCTGGGGATGGTTTATCTTTGTACTGGTCTGGTTCATCGCACTCACAGGGATCCTCATCAGCTTCCGGCCGCTGAAGCAAAACAGTCATCTGAAAACAGCCTCCTATGTACTGATGGGACTGATCGTGCTGATCGCCTTTAAGCCGTTGATAGAGGTAGCACGGGAACAGAATGTCATTGACACAGTGATCTGGTTGATTACCGGCGGAGTTTTCTATATTGCTGGTGCAGTCATCTACGCTACAGCACGGCGAGAGTTCGTCCACGCCGTTTTTCATGTTTTCGTACTCTTTGGACTAGCCAGCCACATTTACGCAGCGTATCTAATAACGTGAGTTCGGGA
>DHTF01000051.1:0-182 GCA_002411515.1 Proteiniphilum sp. UBA5267
TTCTCCGGTAAATTCGAATTCCGCCCCCTGGAACCCGGATACGGTATCACGATAGGTAATGCCCTGCGCCGTATCCTGCTTTCCTCGCTTGAAGGATTCGCTATTACATCGGTTAAGATAGACGGAGTGGAGCATGAGTTTGCGACCATTCCTGGCGTAATTGAAGATGTAACAGGTATTAT
>DHTF01000051.1:492-1869 GCA_002411515.1 Proteiniphilum sp. UBA5267
ATGAACAAGAAGGCCGATCTGCGCATGGAACTGATCATCAACAAAGGACGTGGTTACGTCTCTGCCGATGAAAATCGGGAGATGTTGTCCACCGATGATGTGCAGACCATTGCCATTGACTCGATCTACACGCCGATCCGCAACGTAAGATATGAGATAGAAGATTACCGTATTGAACAGAAGACGGACTACGAGAAACTGATTATTGAGATTTCCACCGATGGATCCATTCAACCCAAAGAGGCGTTGAAGGAGGCTGCCAAGATACTGATTCAACATTTCGTCCTGTTCTCCGACGACAACAAGATCATGCTCGAAACCTCCGATGCAGAAAGCATCGAAGAGTTCGATGAAGAGGTATTGCATATGCGCCAGCTGTTGAAGCGCAAATTGTCTGATCTCAATCTCTCGGTACGGGCACTCAACTGCCTGAAAGCTGCCGATGTGGAGACATTGGGACAATTGGTGTCGCACAACAAGAACGATCTGCTCAAGTTCCGTAACTTTGGCAAAAAATCGCTCACCGAGCTGGAAGAACTGCTTGACAGCCTGAAGCTACAGTTTGGCATGGATACATCGAAATACAAATTAGACAAAGACTAACAACTGCAATGAGACATAATAAGAAATTCAATCATTTAGGACGCAAAACAGCACATCGTGGCGCGATGTTATCCAATATGGCTACCTCGCTCATTATGCACAAGCGTATCTTTACGACTGTTCCCAAAGCCAGGGAATTGAGAAAATTTGTAGAACCCATCATCACCAAAAGCAAGGAAGACAGTACGCACTCGAGAAGAGAGGTATTCAGTCTCTTGCAGAGCAAGGTGGCTGTGACCGAACTCTTCCAGACTGTATCGCAGAAGGTGGCAGACCGTCCGGGAGGATATACCCGCATCATCAAGACCGGATTCCGTCTGGGCGACAATGCAGCTACATGCTTTATTGAACTGGTGGATTTCAACGAGAACATGCTGAGCGATGGCGGTGCCAAGAAGGCCAAGACCCGTCGTTCACGCAGGAAAGCCACTGATGCCCCTGCGGCCGAGTCTGCTGCTCCCAAGGCAAAGAAAGAGCCCAAGGCAGCCAAAGCCAAGGCCGTGAAGGAGACCGAGACCGTAGAAGATGTGCAGACACCCGCAGAGGTAACTACCGAAGTGGAAAATGTACAGACTACCGAGGATGTGCAACCCGAAACAGTTGAAAATAAAGAAGATGCTGCTACTCCGGAAGGCGATGCCACACCGGAAGAGAAAGCCTGATCTTCTTTTACGATAAACACTGTGGGTACATTGTCATTACGACGGAGACCTAACACCTCAGTCGATAGTGTATTTGCAGTGAAGCTGTGATTTTTAAAATGTTAAACATTAA
>DHTF01000051.1:2058-4545 GCA_002411515.1 Proteiniphilum sp. UBA5267
CCGCGAGTGATTCGTAGCGCTTTTTTTCATGCCTTTTTTTGCAACTTTTCTCTCTGCCAAATGTTTTATTATTCATCAGATTGCAGAGGTTATGAAAAAAAAGATTGTAGTGATAGGTTGCGGATTCGGCGGTCTGCAATTCGTAAATCATTTAAAAAAAGGCAAGTTCGACATCATGGTGATCGACAAGATCAACCACCATCAGTTTCCCCCCCTGTTTTACCAGGTTGCCGCGTCGCAGATTGAGCCTGCTACCATTTCGTTTCCGATCCGGAAGATATTTCAAAACAGAAGAGATGTGCGTATCCGCCTGGCACAGGTATTGTCGGTAAACAGTGCGGAAAGAGTGGTGGAAACCAGCATTGGACCGTTTTCCTACGACTTCCTGGTGATTGCCACTGGCACCCGTACCAACTTCTACGGGAACCAGGCAATTGAAGAAAATACCATGGGATTAAAGTCGACCTTCCAGGCGATGAATGTCCGGAATTCCACGCTGATGAATTTTGAAAAAATTCTCTACACCGAAGACAAGGGGGCACTGAACAACATTGTGATCGTGGGAGGTGGCGCCACCGGTGTGGAACTGGCTGGTGCCTTCGCCGAGATGAAGGAGGAGGTGTTGCCGAAAGATTATCCCAACATCGACTATTCGAAGGTGAATGTCTACCTGCTGGAGGGAGGACCGCATACGCTGCCGGCCATGAGTTCCTTCGCACAAAAATATTCCGAGTCATATCTGCGCTCCATGGATGTGATCGTAATGACCAACACCCTGGTACGGGATTATGATGGAGAGGTGCTTACCCTGAATAACGGGGAGACCATCCGCAGCAAGAGTGTGATCTGGTCGGCCGGTGTGCAGGGCAATGCCATTGGCGGCATTCCTGAGGTATCTCTGCTGCGCAATGGCCGCATCAAGGTAGACCGGTTCAACCGGGTGGAAGGACTCGATAATGTTTTTGCTATAGGCGATGTCGCTTACATGGAGACCGAAAAGTATCCCAAAGGACATCCGCAGCTGGCCAATGTGGCCATTGGACAAGGGAAGAACCTGGCTCGCAACCTGCAACGGATGGAAGCTGGTCGCAGTGAGCTGAAAGAGTATGAGTACCGAAACCTGGGCACCATGGCCACTGTGGGGCGTAACAAGGCGGTGGTGGACCTGCCCTTTGTGAAGTTCAAAGGCCGCTTTGCCTGGTTTGTCTGGATGTTCCTCCACCTGATGCTGATCCTGAGTGTGCGCAACAAGCTGGTGATCTTCATCAACTGGGCCTGGAACTATTTCACCAAAAACAATTCGCTGCGACTGATATTGAAGGATAGCGACTGATGCTGCTACCTGTCACACTGGGATATTATGCATGACAGGTGAGTGAAGCTGCAAAAAAAATGGTATATTTGTGGAATTCAATCATTCGCTAAAGCGGTTTAACCATGCGCATCAAAGAGATACTTCAAACCATTGAACAGCTTGCACCCCTGCCGCTGCAGGAAGAGTACGACAACAGCGGACTGCAGGTGGGAGACCCCAACAGGGACGTTACCGGCGTCCTGTTATGCATCGATGTCACCGAGAATGTGATCGACGAAGCGGTCTCCTTGGGCTGCAACCTCATCATAGCACATCACCCCATTGCTTTTCGACCTTTTAAGTCGCTCACCGGGAAGACTTATGTGGAACGATGCATCATACAAGCCATCAAGCAGGATATCGTGATTTATGCCGCTCACACCAACCTCGACAATGCACAGGGGGGTGTCAACTACAAGTTGGCGGAGATGTTGGAGCTGCAGCAGGTGAAGATCCTGCAGCCGCGACGGGGCGCCCTGCTGAAGTTTGTGACTACCGTACCGATCCAACATGCTGACAGTGTGCGAAATGCTCTCTTTAATGCCGGCGCCGGCCACATTGGAAACTACGACAGCTGCAGCTATAACCTGTCGGGTGAGGGTTCTTTTCGCGCCCGCACGGGAGCTCACCCGCATGTGGGTGAGATAGACACGCTGCATTTTGAGCCTGAGATACGCATTGAAACGGTGATTCCGGCCATGAGAAAGGAAGAGGTGCTGCGCGCACTGCTGGCGGTACACCCTTACGAGGAACCGGTGTTCGACCTCTATCCCATTGCCAACGACTGGCCGCAGAGCGGCAGTGGAGTGGTGGGAGTGCTGCCCGAACCGATGCCGGAGCAGGAGTTCCTCTATTGGTTGAAAGATATTTTTAACCTGCCCGCCATCCGCCATTCCAAGATTCGAGGAAAGGAAATTCGTGATGTGGCGCTCTGTGGTGGTGCGGGAGCATTTCTTATTCCCGATGCCGTGGCTTATGGGGCCGATGCTTTTATTACCGGCGAAGCAAAATACAACGACTTTTACGACGTGGAGGGGCGCATACTGCTCGCGGTAGTAGGTCATTACGAGTCGGAGATATGCACAAAAGATATCTTTTTCGATCTGCTTTCGAAAAAATTTTCTACCTTTGCA
>DHTF01000051.1:4696-19327 GCA_002411515.1 Proteiniphilum sp. UBA5267
ACCTTTGCATTGCATAAATCGGCGTTCGACTCGAACCCGGTGAAATATCTGTAAAAGAAAGCGGTCCGACTTGTTCCCGCAGTTACAGAGAAATGTGGCAACGAAACGATCTGATCGTCGTTCGGTTGCTGCATTTTTTGTTAAGATGGCGTCGGCAACGAAAATAAAGATACAAACAGAAACAATCATAAAACTAGAACATCATGGCAATAAGAAAAAAACCCGTTGAAAAAGAAGTCTCTGTAGAAGATAAACTGAAATCGCTCTACAAACTACAGTCTAACCTCTCGGAAATAGACCGCATCAAGACGTTGCGAGGGGAGCTACCCCTGGAGGTGTCGGACCTCGACGATGAGATCGCCGGCCTGGGAACGCGTGTGAATAATTTTCAGCTTGAGTTGAAGCAATTGGATGAGAACAGCAAGCTGCAGAAAGGAAAGATCGATGCCAGCAAGACAAAGATTGAAAAATACACCAAGCAACTTGACAATGTGCGCAACAGCAAGGAGTATGATCATCTCTCAAAGGAGATTGAGTTTGAGACCCTCGAAATAGAACTTTCCGAAAAGCATATCCGGGAATTCACACAGGAGATCGCTTCCATCAAAGAACAGATTGAGACCGCCGGCGAACTGCTGAAGGATAAGACAGCCGATCTGGAAATGAAGAAGAAAGAACTTGACGACATTGTGTCGGAAACAAAAGCGCAGGAGGAGAAAATCCGCGAAAAGGCGAAAAAAACAGAGGCTCTCATTGAGCCCCGCCTGCTAGCTGCTTTCAAGCGCATCCGAAAGAATGCACGCAATGGCCTGGGTGTGGTGCCCATTCAACGTGGAGCCTGCGGGGGATGCTTTAACAAGATTCCACCCCAGAAACAGATGGACATCAAGCTGGGCAAGAAAATCATTGTCTGTGAATATTGCGGACGCATCATGATCGACCCGGAGATGGCTGGAATTGTAGAAAAGTAAAAGAGGCGCCGCCAACAAGATGCTGCCGTTTTATTGCAGAATTATTTCTTTATTTTCCGGGAATATTTTTCTATATTTGGTCCCAAAAGATGTATCTTTGCGCTTTTAAAGGAATAACTTTCCGATGCAAAACCACTGCATAACGACAAAATCTTTTGATTTATAAAAGGTTTACAGAAAGATTACAAGCAAGGTAATTTATTATAACTATATGGCTAATCGAATAAACATTAAGAAAGGCTTGCAAATTCCGTTACTCGGTACGGCTGAAGAAGTCATCAGGGGCACGGTGAAGAGTGAGTTTGTGCACATCTGTCCCGAAGATTTTCATGGCATTACTCCTAAGTTAGCCGTCAGAGTGAACGATGTTGTCAAGGCCGGAACGGCACTGTTCTACGAGAAGAATCATCCCGACATGCTCTTTGCTTCGCCCGTGAGCGGTGTGGTTACTGCCATTGAACGGGGTGAAAAAAGACGCATCCTGCGCATTGTCATCAAAGCCGATAGCAACATGCAGTATGAAGAACAGCACGTAAAGAACGTGGCTGCACTCTCGGGTGAAGAGGTGAAGAAGTCGATCCTCGATGCCGGTATCTGGTTTCTGATCAAACAGCGTCCTTACGACGTGGTGGCGCTGCCAGATAAGCAACCACGCGATATCTTCGTGACCGGGTTTGATACGGCTCCATTGGCACCTTCAACCGATTTCCTGCTGCAAGATAAGGAGGCCGACCTGCAAGCCGGACTCGATGCACTGGCAAAGCTCACCACCGGGAAGGTTTACCTCTCCATCGGAAGCACCACCAGGCTCAAAGGCTTGCGTGAAGCAAAGAACGTGGTAATTACCGAATTCAACGGTCCCCATCCCGCTGGAAATGTGGGTGTACAGATCAACCACATCAAGCCTGTAAACCGGGGAGAGGTGGTGTGGACGCTCAATGCCCCCGATGTGGCCATCATTGGCCGTCTCTTCAACAAGGGAATCACCGACCTTACCCGTACGGTGGCCCTCACCGGATCGGAAGTGAAGCAGACTGGTTATTACCATATGGCGATTGGCTCTGAACTGAAGTCAATCTTTGCACAAAACGTAACCGAAGGAATTTCGCTGCGTTACATCAGCGGCAATCCTCTCACCGGGCGTAAGATTGAAGCCGATGGCGTGCTGCGTGCCTATGATAAGCAAGTCACGGTGATCCCCGAAGGTGATGATATACACGAGGCCTTTGGTTGGGCATCGCTTTCACCCAAGCGTTATAGCGCTGGCGGCACCTACCTGCCCTTCAAGAAGAAATTTCGTCTCGATGCCCGACTGATGGGCGGTCCGCGAGCCATTATTGTCTCCAACGAATACGACAAGGTTTTCCCCATGGATATCTTTCCCGAACAGTTGATCAAATCCATCATAGCGTTTAATATCGATAAGATGGAGCAGCTGGGTATTTACGAGGTGGCACCCGAAGACTTTGCGCTGTGCGAATTTGTGGATACCTCCAAGTTGGAGCTGCAACGCATTGTGCGGAAGGGTCTCGACCTGCTTCGCAAGGAGATGGAATAAGCGGGAAGCAGTATTCAATAAATAAACATTACTAAAACAGAACACTTTGAAAGCGTTAAGAAAATATCTTGATAAGATAAGACCGAATTTCGAGGAGGGCGGTAAACTGCATTGGCTTCATTCTACTTACGATGCATTTGAAACTTTCCTTTTTGTGCCCAACAGTACATCGAGATCGGGCGTGCACATTCATGACGCACGCGACTCGAAACGCACGATGACCATCGTGATCGTCGCGCTGATACCTGCCCTGCTCATGGGTATGTATAACGTGGGGCTGCAACATTATATGGCCTTGGGGCTGGAAACTTCCCTCCTCACAAAGTTTATCTACGGTTTTCTGGCAGTATTGCCCCAGATCGTGGTATCGTATGTGGTGGGTCTGGGCATTGAATTCATCGTCGCCCAGATTAGAAAGGAAGAGGTGGCCGAAGGGTTCCTGGTAACGGGTATCCTCATTCCAATGATTGTGCCGGTGGATACACCGCTCTGGATGATTGCCGTGGCTACCGCCTTCGCCGTCATTTTCGCCAAAGAGGTCTTTGGCGGTACGGGTTACAATATCTTCAACGTGGCACTCATCACCCGTGCCTTCCTGTTCTTTTCTTATCCTTCGAAGATGTCGGGCGACCAGGTTTGGGTGCGCACTGCCGACACCTTTGGTATGGGTAAAGGAAGCGTCGTCGATGGTTTCTCGGGGGCCACGCCGCTGGGGCAGATTGCTGTCAGCGATGCAGGCAGCTTCGGAGAATTTACCTTCCAGGGTATTACCGGTCAGCCACTAAGCATCAGCGATATGTTCTTCGGATTCATTCCTGGTTCTATTGGTGAGGTCTCTACTTTTGCCATTCTGCTGGGTGCCATCTTGTTGATTTCCACCGGTGTGGGGAGTTGGAAAACTATCCTCTCTGTGTTTTTGGGTGGTGCTGTGGCCGTTGTTTTGGTGAACCTGTTTGCACAAAATGCCATCATGGAGATGCCGGTGCAGTATCATTTTCTGTTGGGCGGATTTGCATTCGGTGCCGTCTTTATGGCTACCGACCCGGTGACATCGGCTCGTACCGAGAAAGGAAAATGGATCTATGGCTTCCTGATCGGTCTGCTTGCGATCACCATTCGCGTCTTCAACCCGGGTTATCCCGAAGGTATGATGCTTGCCATCCTGTTTATGAACGCTTTTGCACCGCTCATCGACTTCTACGTGATCGACGGCAACATCAAACGACGTTTGAAACGAGCCACCCCGGCAAAATAAGTTATTCGCTTCGCTTCAACTCCTTTCTCTGTTTGCGCTACGCGTAACGGCAGCAAAGTGAAGGAGGGCGATCAAAGAGAAAAGTAAATTTGGATAACAATACAATTATGAACAGAGAAAACAGTGGATATACAATCATATATGCATCCGTAATGGTGATTATTGTTGCGCTGGGATTGGCTTTCACCCATCAGGTGCTGATCGAGAAACAGACAGCCAACGTGAACATCGACAAGATGCAGCAGATCTTGCGTTCGCTCAATATCGACGCGAGTGCAGATGAAGCACGGAGCCAGTACGATGCATTGGTGAAGAATGCCTACCTGATAAACAGCGACGGAACCAAAATTGAAGGCACCGAAGGTACCACGCCCAACGACCCTGCCTTTTCCACAGAGTTGGGCAGCGATGACACAGCTGGTCTGCCGGTATACGAAGCAGAGGTGGAGGGTACAGCAATATACATCCTTCCCATGCGCGGTGCAGGCCTTTGGGGCCCCATCTGGGGATACCTGGCCGTAGAGGGTGACGGTAGCACAGTCTATGGTTCTGAATTCGGACACGCGAGTGAGACTCCTGGACTGGGAGCCGAGATTGTGACACCCACGTTTAGGAAGCAGTTTATAGGCAAGGAACTGTTTAAAGAAGGAAATTTCGTTTCCGTGGCAGTAGTAAAACCTGGCAGATCGGCCGCCAACCGCGATTATGTCGATGGTATCTCCGGCGGAACCATCACCAGTCAGGGTGTGGATAAGATGCTGCTCAACAGCGTAGGAGAATACAAGAGTTTTTTGATGAACTTACAGGCTGCCCAATAGGGACAGACGATATAAAACAGGACAAAAATGGCTTTATCAAGTAAAACAAAAGCGGTTTTGTTGGGCCCGCTGAACAAAAATAACCCCATCATTGTGCAGGTACTCGGTATCTGCTCTGCACTGGCGGTAACCTCCAAGCTGGAACCTTCGTTGGTGATGGCTATCTCTGTCACCATCGTGGTGGCGTTTGCCAATGTGATCATCTCGCTGCTTCGCAAGACCATACCCAACCGCATTCGCATCATCGTGCAGCTTGTAGTGGCCGCAGCATTGGTAACCATTGTGAGTGAAGTGCTAAAAGCCTTTGCATATGACGTGAACAAGCAGCTCTCGGTATTCGTGGGACTGATTGTCACCAACTGTATTTTGATGGGACGCCTCGAAGCATTTGCGCTGGGTAACGGCCCCTGGCCCTCCTTCCTCGATGGAATAGGCAACGGGTTGGGCTATGGCTGGATTCTCGTGGTGGTAGGCTTCTTCCGTGAGTTGCTTGGGTCGGGCACGCTGATGGGGTATCAGGTTATTCCACAGTCTTTCTATGAGGCAGGCTATGAAAATAACGGGTTGATGATGCTTGCACCCATGGCCATTCTCCTGGTGGCAGTTATCATCTGGGTACACCGTGCAAACAACAAGGAGTTGCAGGAAGAAACCAATTAATAATCGAAAAAATAGCAATGATATATGGATGCAATTAGTCTGATCATACGGTCGATTTTCGTCGATAACATGATTTTCGCCTACTTCCTGGGGATGTGTTCCTTCCTGGCGGTGTCGAAGAACGTGAAAACAGCATTGGGGCTGGGTATTGCCGTCACATTTGTACTGGTGTTGACACTGCCTATCAATTATTTACTGGAAAACTATGTACTCAAAGCGGGTGCCTTGGTGTGGCTGGGTGAACAATATGCCACGGTTGATCTGAGCGTCTTCAGCTTACTGATCTTTATTGCCGTGATTGCTTCGTTTGTGCAGCTCGTGGAGATGGTGATCGAGCGGTTCAGCCCGGCTCTTTACGCCTCACTGGGTATCTTTCTTCCGTTGATTGCTGTAAACTGTGCCATCCTTGGGGGATCGTTGTTTATGCAACAGCGTGAGTTTGCCAACATCGGCATGGCCACGGCCTATAGCTTTGGTTCGGGTATCGGCTGGATGTTGGCCATCGTGGGTATGGCTGCCATTCGGGAGAAACTGGAGTATTCTCATGTGCCAAAACCATTGAAGGGATTGGGTATCACGTTTATCATCACTGCATTGATGGCTCTCGGATTTATGAGTTTTTCCGGAATAAATATTTAACCCAAACATTAACTTCGTATACAAATAAATTAAATACATAGATATGAGTGTATTATTGAGCGTGGGCGGACTAACGATATGGGCAAGTGTGATTGTGTTTCTGCTGATTATCCTTATCCTGGTTGTCGTCATTCTAATCGCCAAGGCAAAGCTGATGCCGTCTGGCAACGTAAAAATTACCGTAAATAACGACAAAGAACTGAATGTGCCGATGGGAAGTACCCTGTTGAACACGCTTCAGTCGCAGGATATCTATCTATCCTCGGCCTGCGGCGGTGGGGGAACCTGCGGACAGTGCCGTTGCCGGGTGGAAGAAGGTGGTGGAGAGATACTGCCTACCGAGAAGGGCCATTTCAGCCGCAAGGAGCAGCTGAACAACTGGCGCCTAAGCTGTCAGGTGAAGGTGAAGGAAAATATGTCGATTGTTGTTCCCGATGAAGTATTCGGCATCAAAGAGTGGGAGTGCGAGGTTATCTCGAACCACAATGTGGCCTCATTCATCAAGGAGTTCGTGGTGAAGCTGCCCGAAGGAGAAAAGATCGATTTCAAGCCGGGATCCTACAGCCAGATCAGGGTGCCCAAATTCGATGCCGTCAGGTATTCCGATTTTATCATCGACGATGAATATAAAGGAGATTGGGATAAATTTAAAATGTGGGATTTGGTTTGCAAGAACGAGGAAGATACCATCCGTGCCTACTCCATGGCCAACTATCCTGCCGAAGGAAATATCATCACGCTGAACGTGCGTGTAGCTACCCCGCCATTTGACAAGGCCAAGGGTGGATGGATGAACGTGAACCCGGGGATTGTCTCCTCTTATATCTTCAATCTGAAGCCAGGTGACAAGGTGATGATGTCGGGTCCCTATGGCGAATTCCATCCGATCCTCAACAGCAAGAGAGAAATGCTCTGGATTGGCGGCGGTGCCGGTATGGCGCCGTTGCGTTCGCAGATCATGCACATGACCAAGACGCTGAAGACTACCGACCGGAAGATGACGTACTTCTATGGTGCAAGGGCACTGGTAGAGGCATTCTACCTGGAAGACTTCCACGAGCTGGAAAGAGAATTTCCAAACTTCACTTTCCGTCTTGCCCTCGACCGTCCCGATCCGGCTGCCGACGCTGCCGGCGTGAAATATACCACAGGCTTTGTGCACCAGGTGATCTACGACACCTACCTGAAAGACCACGAGGCTCCCGAAGATATCGAATACTACATGTGCGGTCCTGGCCCCATGGCCAACGCTGCCCAGCGCATGCTCGACAGCTTGGGTGTGCCGAAGGAAATGATCATGTTCGACGATTTTGGATAAGATGCTTTCAGCTTTTTAGCAACATGGAGTTGCCACGGTCGACAAGAAAGCTTTCAGCAATCGGCGACCAACAGCTTTTTAAAATACATAGGATGAACGGTTCTCTCTGTTAGGGAGGACCGTTTTTTGATGGAACAAAGTAACGAACCTTCCCATTTTGGAATGCTACGGAAAGATGCAACTGACCGGTACGGGGGGAGTATCTTCTATATCGAGCATGGCATTGATCAGGTGAACCGACTCATATGCCTGCACTGTCTCCCGGGTGATCTTTCTTACGGTGATGGTACCTTCGCGAAGCAGCTTCTGTCGTTTGGTGCCGTTGAGCAGCCAGCTGTCCGGTGTAAAGAGGTGATCTCCCTGCCGGAAGACCACGTTGCTGAAGGTGGTATCGGTGATAAGGCCGTTGCAGGTAATCAGAATCTCATCGGCTTCTCCTTTTTGTTCCAGCAATCGGTTCAGTTCATCCCTGTTGGTGTACTTGAAGCAATAATCGGGTGAAGCCTCCACCATTTGCAGAGACTGTACCCTTTTGGGTTCATATTGATCGAATGAGATTTCCAGCAATGTTTCCCGGTAGCGGATGCGGCACTTTACTTTTGTATCATGCAACTCCGCAGGCAGCAACAGGAGCAGGTCTGGCAGTGCCGGTGCCCGAAAACGAAAGTGTGCGGCAGCCTGTTGCATACGGGCGATGTGCCCCGCCAGGTTACACACATTGCCATGATCGATGCAGATGGTCTCCAGAAACATATTCAGATAGATTAAAAGGGTAAATAGACTTTTTGAAGCGCTTCATTGTATTCTTTGCGGCAGTCGCTTTGCGCGGTGATGCCGCCGCCACTGCGGAAGCTATGGCGTGAATCCTTCTGCTCGATGAAACGTATCAGCACGAACGTGTCGAGCCTGCTGCCATCGAAGTAACCGGCAACGCCGGTGTAGTAGCCGCGCTTCTCTCTTTCTGCCGCGTGAATAAGAGCCAATGTCGCAGCCTTGGGCGCTCCCGACACGGAGCCGGCAGGAAGCAACCCGAAGAAGAGGGTGCCGAGTTGTGAAAGATAATTCGGCGGCAAGGTGCCTTCAATCTCGGAGCTTACTTGCAGGATAGGCCCCTTGTTGGTCTGCAGCTCCTCAATATAGCGAAAGCGGTTTACCGTCACCCCCGTAGCAATGCGGCTCAGGTCGTTGCGCAGCAGGTCCACGATGGTGTTGTGTTCTGCACGCTCCTTGGGGTCGTTCAGTATGGTTTGCCGGGCGTCGGGGCGTCGGGCGTCGATGGTGCCCTTCATGGGGAAGGTAAAGATCTTTCCTTCTTCCATCCGCACGAAACATTCCGGAGAAAAACAGACAAATCTGTCCGGAAGGAAGAGTCTGTAGGGTGAGCGTGCATACAAAAAGATCTCCCGCAATGAGAGCGACATGCTGACTGGCGTGCTGATGGTCAGGTTGGTGAGATAAGAGTCGCCCCGCTTCATCCCTTTCATCACTGACTCGAAACGCAACCGATAGGTATTGTAATCTTCGGGAAAAGCTTCGAAGTGATGCGGGGGTACCCTTCCCGGTAGCAGTGGGGCATTGCTGATGCCCCGGATATCGAACAGTGCCTTCTGCTGTTGCAACGGATCGGCCAGGAAAAAGCCCTCCTCCATCTCAAAATCTACAGCAAACAGGAAAGGATTTCCCCTCTCGCCCGCTTCGTTCATTCTCTCTTTTAATTTGTCGCCATGCATAAACATGCCGCAAAAATAACATCTCCCGAACAATTATCAGCTATGTTTGTTTCATTATCATCAATTCGGTGTGATCAGGCCACTTTTTCAAAAACGGCGTCTTCCATTTCGAATTGAAGATATTTGTGCTGAAAATAATACAGAATGTAATTTTTTCTGAATATTTTTTTGAAAATATTTTGCTGGTAAAATTATTTGCTGTTACTTTGCACGCGTAAAACAGATTTTTATTGATTGTTATGCATCATCAAAAGGATATTCTAGTCATTTCTATTCTACTTCTGGAAGACTTCAGAGGGTGAGACTGGCATATCCATCATGTACGATTGCAAAAAAATATAGATGACCTTTCTCACCCGCGTGAGGAGGGTTTTTTTATTGTATGTTGAAACGAAGATAATCAGGTTGATCATGGAGCGAATTTATGTTTTTGATACCACGTTGAGAGATGGCGAGCAGGTGCCCGGCTGTCAGTTAAATACCATAGAGAAGATACAGATTGCCCAGGCGCTGGAACTGTTGGGTGTGGATGTGATTGAGGCCGGTTTCCCGGTGTCGAGTCCCGGTGACTTTAAGTCGGTCGTGGAGATTTCCAAGGCAGTCACCTGGCCCACTATCTGTGCGCTGACACGCGCCGTGGAGAAAGATATTGAAGTGGCCGCCGAAGCGCTGCAGTATGCAAAGCGCAAGCGGATTCATACCGGCATTGGAACATCCGATTCCCACATCCGGCACAAGTTCAACTCCAACCGCGAGGAGATCATCGAGCGGGCGGTAAAGGCCGTGAAATATGCCCGTCGTTTTGTGGACGATGTGGAGTTCTATGCCGAAGATGCCGGACGAACCGACAACGAATACCTTGCCCGTGTAGTACAGGCTGTCGTCAATGCCGGCGCCACGGTAGTCAATATCCCCGACACCACAGGCTACTGTTTTCCCGATGACTTTGGTGCGAAAATTAAATACCTGGTCGACCATGTAGATATGAAGCAGGCTATTCTTTCCACCCACTGTCACCAGGATCTGGGCATGGCCACGGCCAACACCCTCGCAGGTGTCATCAATGGCGCCCGCCAGGTGGAGGTGACCATCAACGGCATAGGCGAACGTGCCGGCAACACCTCGCTCGAAGAGGTGGTGATGGCGCTCAAGAGCCACAAAGACAGGGGATTCGATACCAACATCAACACACAGCATATCTATCAGACCAGCCGCATGGTCTCGGGCCTGATGAACATGCCGGTGCAGCCCAACAAGGCAATCGTCGGCCGCAATGCCTTCGCTCACTCTTCCGGCATTCACCAGGATGGGGTCCTCAAAAATGTGGAGACCTATGAGATCATCGATCCCAAAGAGGTGGGCATCGACGACAATGCCATCGTGCTGACTGCCCGCAGCGGTCGTGCCGCGCTGAAGAACCGCCTCGCGCTGCTGGGCGTGAAACTGGAAACAGAAGAACTGGACAACGTGTATCAGCAGTTTCTGGAGCTGGCCGACAAAAAGAAAAATGTGAACGACGACGATATCCTGATGCTCGTAGGCAAGGAAGCTCGTCTGCACCGCATCAAGGTAGATTACCTACAGGTAGTCTGCGGCATTGGAGTACGTGATGTGGCCAGTATCGGCCTGAATATCTCAGGTGAGCATTTCGAAGCTACCGCCACCGGTAACGGCCCCGTGGATGCTGCCATCAAAGCGGTAAAAAATATCATCCGCCGGAAGGTGAGGATACAGGAGTTCCTGATTCAGGCCATCGACCACGGTAGCGATGATGTAGGTAAGGTACACATGCAGGTGGAACACAACGATATGGTCTATTACGGTTTCTCTGCGAATACCGACATCGTGGCAGCTTCTGTGGAAGCATTCATCGATGCAGTGAATAAGTTTGTGGAATAGTAAAAAATGTGATGATAGCATAATTTGACAGTGTGATCATTTTCAAGTCACAGAATCAAATGAATTAGTAAATTAACGAACCAATTAAATATGAAGACCCTTTTCGATAAAATCTGGGACGCCCATGTGGTTACCACCGTGCAGGATGGTCCCACTCAGTTATATATAGATCGTCATTTGTGTCATGAGGTAACCAGTCCGCAGGCCTTTGCCGGACTGCGTGCCCGCGGGCTGAAAGTATTTCGTCCCGAACGGACCACGCTCACGGCCGATCATAACATCCCCACCATGGGGCAGGACAAACCCATCCGCGATCAGGTATCCCGGTTCCAGGTAGATACGCTTGCCAAAAATGCGGAGGAGTTTGGATTGATTTATTATGGACTGAATAACCCGAAGAATGGGATTGTGCATGTGATTGGTCCGGAGAACGGTTATACCCAGCCTGGGATGACCATCGTCTGCGGCGACAGCCACACCTCTACCCACGGTGCTTTCGGCGCCATTGCCTTCGGCATTGGTACCAGCGAAGTGGAGATGGTGCTTGCCTCGCAATGTATCCTGCAAACACGGCCCAAAACCATGCGCATCAACTTCGAAGGGAAACTGAATGCGCACGTGAGTGCCAAGGATATGGCCTTGTACATGATCTCGCAACTGACCACCGGCGGTGCCACAGGTTATTTTGTGGAGTACGCCGGAGAAGCGGTGCGCAACCTCACCATGGAGCAACGGATGACACTCTGCAATCTGAGCATCGAGATGGGCGCCCGCGGCGGACTGGTTGCCCCCGATGAAACGACATTCAACTACATCAAAGGACGTGAGTTCGCGCCCAAAGGGGAACAGTGGGACAAGGCACTGGCTTACTGGCAGACATTGAAGACCGACGAAGGAGCTGCCTTCGACAAGGAGGTGACCTTCGATGTGTCGCAGATCAAACCGATGATTACCTACGGTACCAACCCCGGCATGGGTATGCCGATAGATGGCACCATCCCGCAACTGGAAGACATCGACGAATCGGGCAAGATATCGTTCGAGAAATCACTGAAATACATGGGCTTTGCACCAGGTGAGAAGTTGGAAGGAAAGCAGATCGATTATGTATTCCTGGGAAGCTGCACCAATGGCCGCATTGAGGATTTTCGCCTCTTCACGGAATATGTGAAGGGAAAGAAGAAGGCCGACAATGTCACCGCATGGCTGGTGCCAGGAAGCTGGAAAGTGCGCAAGCAGATTGAAGAGGAGGGACTGGACAAGATACTGGAAGAAGCCGGATTTGCCCTGCGCCAGCCCGGATGCTCTGCCTGTCTGGCCATGAACGATGACAAGGTGCCGGCGGGAAAATATGCCGTATCTACTTCAAACCGTAACTTTGAAGGACGTCAGGGACCGGGTGCACGCACCATCCTCGCAGGCCCGCTGGTGGCAGCTGCGGCAGCAGTAAATGGAAAAATAACCAAGCCGTAACGAATCGGTAATAGAAAAGAGATCACAAGAGAAAAAACAACATGGAAAAGTTTCAAACAATCACATCTACATATGTGCCACTTCCGATAGAGAATGTGGACACCGACCAGATCATTCCGGCCCGTTTTCTGAAAGCGACCACCCGGGAAGGGTTTGGCGACAATCTTTTTGCCGACTGGCGTTACGACAAGGAGGGTAACCCCAAAGCCGATTTTGTGTTGAACAACCCTGTCTATAGCGGCCAGGTGCTGGTAGCAGGGAAGAACTTCGGCAGTGGCAGCAGCCGCGAACATGCTGCATGGGCCATTGGCGGATACGGTTTCAAAGTGGTGGTGTCGAGCTTCTTTGCCGACATCTTCCGTAACAATGCCCTCAACAACGGCATCCTGCCGGTGGTGGTGAGCGACGCGTTCCTGAGCGAGTTGTTCGCCTCGTCCGATAAAAATTCGCAGGCAACAGTCACGGTGAATCTGGAAACGCAGACCATCGTAAACAACGAAACCGGCCACAGCGAATCATTCGAAATAAATGCCTATAAAAAGGCATGCCTCCTCGAAGGACTGGATGACATCGATTTCCTGCTGTCGAATAAAGATAAAATTGAAGCATTTGAACAGCAACGGGCGTATGCTTACTGATTCGATTGCTGTGCACAAAATGCGAACAATGCGAACACTGTGAGCGAATAACACGAAGCAAATAACGTGAACACAGTGAACGAATAACCTAATTAATGCAGAATCATTTTGGGAGAAGTTAGAAGAATAGAGATCATGGATACCACGCTGCGCGATGGTGAACAGACTTCGGGTGTTTCTTTTGCCGCCCAGGAGAAAGTAAGCGTGGTACGTCTGCTACTGGAAGAACTGAAGGTGGACCGAGTGGAGATTGCCTCAGCCCGTGTGTCGGAAGGCGAATACCAGTCGGTGAAGAAGATTGCCCAATGGGCAGAGATGCATGGTTATATCGACCGGCTGGAGGTGCTGGGGTTTGTAGATGGAAATACCTCCCTCGAGTGGATTGCCAAAACGGGGTGTAAGGTCGTGAATCTCCTCAGCAAAGGATCGCTGAAGCATTGTACCTATCAGCTGCGCAAGACGGCCGACGAACACCTGAAGGATATCAAGCAATGCATCGCCTCCGCAAATGCCATGGGCCTGTCGGTGAACCTCTATCTGGAGGACTGGTCCAACGGCATGCGCGACTCAAAGGAGTATGTGTTCCACATGATGGACGGGCTCAAGGATGAGCCGGTGAAGCGGTTCATGCTTCCCGACACATTGGGTGTCCTCAATCCCGATGAGACACGGCAGTTCTGCGGAGAGATGATTGCACGCTACCCTTCGTTGCACTTCGACTTCCATGCACACAACGATTATGACCTGGCTGTGGCCAATGTTTTTGAAGCGATCAAGGCCGGAGTACAGGGTGTTCACGTGACAGTGAACGGACTGGGCGAACGTGCCGGCAATGCGCCCCTGACAAGTGTGATCGCCGTCATCCACGACCACATGGGTCTGCAGACCAATGTCGATGAGAGCAAACTCTATAACGTAAGCAAGGTCGTAGAGAGCTACTCGGGTGTGCGCATCCCGAATAACAAACCGATCATCGGCGACAATGTGTTTACCCAGGTAGCCGGCATCCATGCCGATGGGGATAAAAAGAAAAATCTCTATTTCAACAACCTGATGCCCGAACGCTTTGGTCGCTTTCGTGCCTATGCGCTTGGAAAGAATGCAGGCCGCTCCAACATCGTCAAGAATCTGGAAGCCCTGGGCATTGAGCTCGATGAAGAGTCCACGCGCAAAGTCACGGCCCGCATCATTGAACTAGGCGACAAGAAGGAGATCGTGAACCTCGATGAATTACCGTACATTGTCTCGGATGTATTGAAAAATGGCATCGAAAACAAGGATATCGAGATGCTGAATTATTCTCTTACAGTCACGCACGGTCTGCGTCCGACCGCCACGGTGAAGCTCTCCATAAAAGGAGAGGTCTACCAGGAATCGGCTGCAGGAGAGGGACAGTACCACGCATTTTCGAAAGCAATGTACAAGATATACAGGAGCCTCNNAAGAAGGAGATCGTGAACCTCGATGAATTACCGTACATTGTTTCGGATGTATTGAAAAATGGCATCGAAAACAAGGATATCGAGATGCTGAATTATTCTCTTACTGTCACGCATGGACTGCGTCCGACTGCCACGGTGAAACTCTCCATTAAAGGAGAGGTCTACCAGGAATCGGCTGCAGGAGAGGGACAGTACCACGCATTTTCGAAAGCAATGTACAAGATATACAG
>DHTF01000051.1:19423-24638 GCA_002411515.1 Proteiniphilum sp. UBA5267
GTGCAGACCATCATCACCTGGAAGTTCGAAGGAAAAGTCTTCAAGACACGGGCACTGGATATCGACCAGACCGTGGCAGCCATCAAGGCGACCATGAAGATGCTGAATATGCTGGAAAGCGGAAATATTCCAAACATGAGTTATTTGCCGTTGCCGTAGGAACCAGCCGTCAGCGGTTCACAAAAAAGCGGTCAGAGAAAATATTGAGATAGTCTAAAAGAAAAAAATATACATAGTTTTAATCAGATGAAGTTACAAATTGCAGTATTGGCGGGAGATGGAATTGGCCCGGAAATTATGAAACAGGCGTTGCAAGTTACGCAGGCCGTGTGCAGGAAGTTTGGTCACGAATTTTCCTACAAAGAAGGCATCACCGGCGCAGCAGCCATCGATGCCATGGGCGATCCCTATCCGGCTGAAACGCATGAGTTGTGCATGCAGAGCGATGCGGTACTGTTTGGCGCCATAGGGGATCCCAAATATGACAACGACCCCAATGCCAAGGTACGCCCCGAACAGGGACTGCTGCGCATGCGCAAACAGCTTGGACTCTTTGGAAACATCCGTCCCGTGATGACCTTTCCTTCGCTCATTCACAAATCGCCCCTGCGTGCCGACCTGGTGGAGGGAGCCGACTTCGTGTGTATCCGGGAGCTTACCGGAGGACTTTATTTCGGACGCCCGCAAGGCAGGAGTGAAGATGGCAATACGGCTTATGATACCTGTATTTATACCCGTGAGGAGGTGGAGCGCGTGCTTCACCTGGCCTACAAGTTTGCGGGACAACGACGTAAAAAGCTGACGGTGGTCGACAAGGCCAACGTGCTGGCTAGCTCTCGTCTCTGGCGCCAGGTGGCGCAGGAGATCGCGCCACAGTACCCCGATATTGAAACCGATTTTCTCTTCGTGGATAATGCAGCCATGCGCATCATCCAGTGGCCCAAGAGTTTCGACGTGCTGGTGACCGAGAACCTGTTCGGTGATATCCTCACCGACGAGGCATCGGTGATCACCGGCTCACTGGGACTGCTTCCTTCGGCTTCCATGGGTCTGCATACGTCGCTGTTTGAACCGATTCACGGATCTTATCCCCAGGCGGCGGGCAAAGATATCGCCAACCCTGTGGCCATGATCCTCTCCGCTGCACTGATGTTCGAATATGGATTCAATCTGCATGAAGAGGGCGCTCTGATCCGTCAGGCTGTGAATGCAAGCCTCGAGGCGGGTATCGTAACAGAAGATATTTCCAACGGCGGCAAAAGCTATCGCACAAGCGAGGTTGGTAGTTGGATTACGGAATATATAAATAGATAAAAGATGAACAATCAAAATAACCCGGAGAGTATGCGGGAGCAGAAGAAAGAAAACCTGCGCAGTGCCACTAGTACGCAGGGTCGGCTCATGGCCGGTGCACGTGCGTTGTGGCATGCCAACGGGATGACCCGCGAACAGATGGGCAAGCCCATCATTGCCATTGCCAACTCATTCACGCAGTTTGTGCCGGGCCATGTGCATCTGCACGACATCGGCCAGCTGGTGAAGAAGGAGGTGGAGAAGCTGGGATGCTTTGCCGCAGAGTTCAACACCATCGCCGTGGACGATGGCATCGCCATGGGACACGACGGCATGTTATACTCACTTCCTTCGCGCGACATGATTGCCGACTCCATAGAATATATGGTGAATGCGCACAAGGCCGATGCACTGGTCTGCATCAGCAACTGCGACAAGATTACGCCGGGCATGCTCATGGCGGCCATGCGACTGAACATCCCTGCCATTTTTGTTTCGGGCGGACCCATGGAGGCTGGAAAAATTGGCGATGAGCAGATCGACTTGATTGATGCGATGATTGAATCGGCCGACGAAAACGTGTCCGACGAACGTGTGGCTCAGCTGGAGGTTTCGGCCTGTCCCACCTGTGGCTCCTGCTCCGGCATGTTTACTGCCAACTCGATGAACTGCCTGAACGAGGCAATCGGACTGGCGCTGCCCGGCAACGGAACCATCCTGGCGACCCACGTCAACCGCAAAGAACTGTTTGTGAAGGCGGCAAAGCAGATTGTAAGGAATGCCGAACGCTACTATTTCGACGGGGACGAATCGGTGCTCCCCCGCAACATCGCCACACGACAGGCTTTTCTGAATGCCATGACGCTCGATATTGCCATGGGCGGATCCACCAACACCATCCTTCACACGTTGGCTATTGCCCGCGAGGGAGAGGTCGACTTCAATCTCGAGGACATCGATGCATTGTCACGAAAGGTCCCCTGCATCTGCAAGGTGGCACCCAACTCAAAGAAATATCACATCCAGGATGTGAACCGCGCAGGCGGTATCATGGGCATCCTGTGTGAGCTGGCCAAAGCGGGGCTTATAGACACTTCGGTCTGTCGTGCAGACGGGCTAACCCTCGCAGAAGCAATTGAAAAATACGACATCACCAAAGCCGAACCTTCCGAAGAGGCAAGGAACATCTACACCTCTGCACCCGGAAACCGCTACAACCTGGTGATGGGGTCGCAGGATGCACGGTTCAAAACGCTGGATACCGACCGCGTAGAAGGCTGTATCCGTGATGTGGAACATGCTTATACAAAAGACGGCGGTCTGGCCATCCTGAAAGGAAACATTGCACTCAATGGCTGCGTGGTAAAGACAGCCGGTGTGGACGAAAGCATCTGGAAATTCAGCGGCAGTGCCAAGGTATTCCAGTCGCAGGACGATGCCTGTGCGGGCATATTGAACGGAAAGGTGGTGGCCGGCGATGTGGTGGTGATTGTGTATGAGGGACCCAAAGGAGGCCCCGGCATGCAGGAGATGCTTTATCCCACCTCCTATATCAAAGCAAAACATCTGGGAGCAGCATGTGCCCTGATCACCGATGGACGCTTTTCGGGCGGTACATCGGGCCTTTCCATCGGCCACATCTCACCCGAGGCTGCTGCGGGCGGCAACATCGGCCTGGTACGTGATGGCGACATCATCGAAATTGACATTCCAGGCCGCAGCATCAACCTGAAGATCAGCGACGCGGAACTTCAGCAGAGAAGAGAGCAGGAAGAAGCCAAAGGAGAGAGCGCCTTCCAGCCGGTACGCAACAGAAAAATATCGAAAGCATTGAAGCTCTATGCGCACTTTGTAAGCTCGGCGGACAAGGGAGCCATACGAATTATATAATATTACGCTATTTTCATCCACTGTTTTGGTGCACTGCTTAAACAGAAGACAAATTTATTTCAATCGTCTAACTTTAGAGAGTAATTAAGATGAACAAAAATAATCAGACTCCGGAACCCTTTTCCTCGCCCGATAAACTGGCGCAGGAAACAGAGATCATTTCAGGCAGTGAAATATTGATCCGATCTTTGATCGCAGAAGGTGTGGACACCATGTTCGGTTATCCGGGCGGTGCCATCATGCCGGTATTCGATGCGCTGTATGATCACAAACACGAGATCAAACATATATTGGTGCGCCACGAGCAGGGCGCAGTACATGCGGCACAAGGCTACGCCCGGGTATCGCAGAAGGTGGGTGTGGCACTGGTTACTTCGGGACCCGGAGCCACCAATACCATCACAGGCATCACCGATGCGATGATGGACAGCACGCCCATGGTAGTCATCTCGGGTCAGGTTGTGTCGAGCCTGCTGGGCTCCGATGCTTTTCAGGAGGCCGATGTGATTGGTGTAACCCAGCCCATTACAAAATGGGTATACCAGGTCCGCCGTGTGGAAGACATTGCCTGGGCCGTTTCCAAGGCATTCTTCATTGCTTCGAGCGGCCGTCCCGGTCCGGTGGTACTCGATATTGCCAAGGATGCACAGGTAAACAAGTGTGCTTTTTCCTATCAGAAAACCCGCTTTCTGCGCAGCTACCAACCTGTACCGGAAGTGGATGAAGACCATATCAGGATGGCGGCCGAGCTGATTAACAGTGCCAAAAAACCATTGGCTCTGGTGGGGCAGGGGGTGGTTCTCGGTAATGCCGAGCAGGAACTGCGTGCCTTTCTGGAGAAAGCGGATATTCCGTTTGGTTCTACCATCCTGGGGTTGTCCGCCATGCCTTCCGATCACCCGCTGAACTTCGGCATGCTGGGGATGCACGGCAATGTGGCACCCAACATAAAGACCAACGAGTGCGATGTGCTGATAGCCATAGGCATGCGTTTTGATGACCGGGTGACGGGCGACCTGAAGACCTACGCCAGGCAGGCTAAAGTGATTCACTTTGATATCGATCCGGCAGAGATCAACAAGAATGTGAAGACAACCGTGAAGGTGTCTGGCGATGCCAAACAAACACTGCCTCTGGTTACGGCCTTGCTCGAGAAACGATCGCATGCGGAATGGTTGTCGGAATTCAAACCCTATGTGCAGAAGGAATTTGACTGCATCATCAAGCAAGAGCTTTATCCCGAGAACGGAGGAGAGATAAAAATGGGTGAGGTGGTACGCAAAGTGACCGAGGCTACACACAACAAGGCGGTGTGTGTGACCGATGTGGGACAGCATCAGATGATCAGCACCCGCTATTTCAAGTTCACCCAGTCGCGCAGCATGGTTACCTCCGGTGGCCTGGGGACGATGGGCTTTGGCCTACCAGCCGGCATTGGCGCCAAGTATGGAGCGCCTGACAGAACGGTCTGTATTTTTGTAGGAGATGGTGGTCTGCAGATGACCATACAGGAGTTCGGTACCATCATGGAATATGGCATTGATGTGAAAATCATCTTGCTGAACAACAACTATCTGGGTATGGTTCGCCAGTGGCAGGAACTCTTCTTCGACGAACGATATTCGGAGACACACCTGAAGAATCCCGACTTTGTGAAGATCGCAGATGCCTACGACATCAAAGCACGCAAGGTTACCCAACGGTCGGAACTCGACGGAGCCATCGCAGAAATGCTGGCACACAAGGGCGCTTATCTGCTTGAGGTAAAAGTAGAGACGAAAGGAATGGTCTACCCCATGATTCCATCAGGAGGAAGCGTGACGAATATCTTACTCGGTAACGGGAATAAATTGTAGTGATTGACACATAATAAATCGACAAAAATGGAGGAGAACAAAACATTATACACCATCACCATATTCTCGGAGAATACGGTGGGTGTGCTCAATCAGATCACGACCATCTTCACGCGGCGGCAGCTAAACATCGAAACACTGTCGGTATCGCCGTCGGCCATCAAAGGCATTCACAA
>DHTF01000051.1:24801-25337 GCA_002411515.1 Proteiniphilum sp. UBA5267
CACAAGTTTACCATCACCACTTTCTCCGACGATGAGAATGTGATGAAGAAGCTGGTAAGTCTGATCGACAAGCGGGTGGATATCCTGAAGGCATACTATAACACCAACGAAGACTTGGTGCATCAGGAGCTGGCCCTGTATAAACTTTCTACAGAGAAAGTGCTGGCACATGGTTCCATTGAATACCTGGTACGCAAGTATAACGTGCGCATCCTGGAAGTGTCCACCGACTGTGTGGTGTTTCTCAAAGCAGGACACTACGAAGAGACACAGGGACTCTTTGAGGAGCTGGCAGAGAGCATCGGCGTGCTGCAGTTCGTCCGCTCCGGCAGAATCGCCATCACCAAATCGAAGGTGGAGCGACTGAGCGACATGCTGGCAAAAAGAGAACGCGAGAATCAGGAAAAGTGGGGGAATGCATAAACCGCTGCGTAGAAAATAGAAAATATTCATTCGTCGAGTCGGACGTTTTTTCTGAAGAAAGACGCCGGTAAGGCACAAAGATTAGATAACAAATATGGCAAAAATGAATTTTG
>DHTF01000051.1:25544-29082 GCA_002411515.1 Proteiniphilum sp. UBA5267
GACGAGTTTCCGTTGAGCAAAGCTCTGGAGGTGTTGAAGAATGAAACCATCGCCGTCATCGGTTATGGAGTACAGGGACCTGGACAGTCGCTCAACTTGCGCGACAATGGCTTCAATGTGATTGTGGGACAACGTAAAGGTGGCAAGACCTGGGACAAGGCAGTGGCTGATGGCTGGGTGCCTGGTGAAACATTGTTTGAGATTGAGGAAGCTTGCGAACGGGGTACCATCATTCAGTACCTGCTCTCCGATGCGGCGCAGATTGAAGTATGGCCCCGTATCAAACCCTACCTCACCGCAGGAAAGGCTCTTTACTTCTCTCATGGTTTTGGCATCACCTACAAAGAACGTACGGGCATCGTGCCTCCTGCCGATGTGGATGTGATCCTGGTTGCTCCGAAAGGATCGGGTACCTCCCTGCGGAAGATGTTCCTCGAAGGACGTGGCCTCAACTCCTCCTATGCCATCTTCCAGGATGCCACAGGACGGGCTTTCGAACGTGTAGTGGCACTGGGTATCGGTGTGGGATCGGGTTACCTGTTTGAAACCGATTTCAAGCGTGAAGTATTCTCCGACCTTACCGGTGAGCGCGGTACTCTCATGGGTGCCATCCAGGGACTGTTGCTGGCCCAGTATGAGGTGCTCCGTGCAAACGGACACACGCCATCGGAGGCTTTTAACGAAACGGTTGAGGAACTTACCCAGTCGCTCATGCCGCTCTTTGCTGAAAAGGGAATGGACTGGATGTACGCCAACTGCTCCACCACCGCACAACGTGGCGCCCTCGACTGGATGGGGCCGTTCCACGATGCCACCAAGCCGGTATTTGAAAAGCTCTACAAGGAAGTAGCCGCCGGCAATGAAGCACAACGCTCCATCGACAGCAACTCGCAACCCGACTACCGCGAAAAGCTGGAAGAAGAGTTGAAAGCCCTTCGTGAAAGCGAGATGTGGCAGACCGGCGCTGTGGTACGCAAGCTAAGGCCGGAAAACAACTGATCGGAATCAGGTGTGATCCAGAGAGGAAGGCATTGATTTCCGTCTTTTTGGTTAAATACAAAGGAGACAAAGGTTTTTACCTTTGTCTCCTTTTTTATTCTTCCTTGGTGAGGTTTACTCCTCCTTGGTGAGGTCGAGTTTCTCGTCGTCCTTGCCGCGATCGAAGAACATCTTTTTCAGCGGGTTTTTGCGTGCCTCATCATAGAACCGGCGGTTCTTGAGGATGTCCATACCCATGTAGATGGCCTGGCGGAACGACTCGGCAGAAGCTTGGTTCTTGCCGGCAATATTGTAGGCCGTGCCATGGTCGGGCGACGTGCGTACAATGGGCAGTCCGGCAGTGAAGTTGACGCCGGCATCCATGGAGAGGGTTTTGAAGGGTATCAGTCCCTGATCGTGGTACATGGCCAGGATGGCATCGAACTCCTTGAAACGTCCCGATCCAAAGAAACCATCCGCAGAAAAGGGGCCTGCGCAGAGGATCCATTTATCCTGTGCCTCCCGCACGGCCGGGGCGATGATCTCGATCTCCTCCCTTCCCAGCAGCCCGTTTTCACCGGCATGGGGGTTTAATCCCAGTACGGCAATGCGCGGGTTCTCCAGCAGGAAATCTCGCTTCAGCGAGTGATCGAGTGTATACAGTTTCTCCAGGATCAGTTCCTTGGAAAGTTTTGAAGACACTTCCGCAATGGGTACGTGCGTGGTGACCAACGCCACGCGCATTACTTCCGTGGCAAGGATCATCAGTGCTTTTTCACCCTCTCTGGCAAAACGGTCTTCCAGAAATTCGGTATGTCCGGGGAATTGAAATTTCTCCTGCTGGATGCTGTCCTTGTTGATGGGGAGCGTCACCATCAGGTCGATCTTCCCATTTGCCAGGTCGCCAGCAGCCTGATCGAGGGCAATGTAAGCCGACTCTCCTGCTTCGGCACTTGCTGTGCCCGGTTCGATCCTGATCTCGTCTCTGACGCAGTTCACCAGGTTTATCTTCCCATCCTGCGACTCATCCGCTTTGGAAATAATATGAAAGTTCACCGGATCGCCCTCCATCATCTTGCGATAGTAAGAAGCCGATTTCGATGATCCGTATATGACGGGGCGGAACAGTTCGAGCAAGCGGTCGTCGGAAAATGCTTTCAGCAGCACTTCATATCCGATTCCATTGACATCGCCGTGCGTGATGCCCACTTTGAGTAATGATGACATGTATATCTGTTTAGATTCTCTTTTCTGTATGATTCTTCTGTGTTACCCTTCAATGACCGCCTCTTCGGGTTTGGGAATCCTGATGGTGTAGAGGGTAGCCTCCAGGTTGCGCATCAGGTTGCGCTTGTTCATTTCCGGGGCATAGACGTACACCTCAACCACAACCACCATGCCGGTGTTGTCATTCACAAAGGCGTGCATCACAAAGGGGCCTCCCATCATGTCGGTCGACATTTCCCACAAACCGCGCAGTTCGGCACGGAAGGTACCGTCCATCACCATGGTCCGGTAGTCGGGCGGATAAACGCGGGTGGCCGTCGTCATCTCCGATTCGAACGACCCTTTGATATATTTTCCGAGTACCTGGTTGCGGATAGCAATGAGCGAGTCTTTTTCGAACACTTTCTCCGTCGTATAGGGGAACTGGTAGATGACCACATCCTGTCGCCCTCTGGCAGCGTTGTTGGTTGCCCAGTAAAAGTTTTGGTGTTCGGTAACGTTGGTGATTCCCTTGGGCAGATAAATGTCGATGCCGAACACCTGTTGTGCGCGTGACAGCGGGGACGTGACCTCTCTCTGTAGCCATTTTCCCGTGCGTTCCAGCTCCTTGGTCACGAAATAATCGACAATGCTTTCCCGGTTATCGGTCACAAACTTGGCAAAGGAGGTGCTGTCGGGCGCGTGGATGGTCATGATCACCTGTCCCATGGCATACTTGTCGATGTCGGCAGTGAGTTTGGAAGTGCTGTAGATGGAAGATATCTCGGGGATGATGATGTTGCGTGCCATCTTAAAGGTGCTGGTGAAATCCTCCGGTTCAATCTGCAGGATGGTGAAATTGGGCTCGGGCTGTGGAAGTGCTTTTGCATTTGAGTTGAGTACGTCGAACAAGGCCCTGCCCGCTGTACCTTCCCAGGCGGTATCATCCATCAGTACCATCATTTCGTTGTTCGTTCCTGAAGCAGACAGGAAACCGCCTCCGTTGTCACAAGACGCGAAGAGGGCGATGGTTGCGGCGAGCGCAAGTAGACCGGCAAATCGTTTCATATGCGTTTTTTTTTGGGATTATCACTCGTTCTACGGTGAAGCACATTGCTTTCACAAAACAAATATACAACTATTTGCGTGGAAATGAAATGCAGGTGCACTTAATTTGTCCAAAAGTTGGTTGTAGCACCTGCTCTTATTTCGTCTCCCCGATTTTTGTAGTGGAGAGCATGCCACAGGCTGCGAAGATATCTTCACCCCTCGAAGCACGGATGGTGCTGATAAATCCTTTGGCGGTGAGGAAGTCGCGGAACTTGACCATGTTCTCGTTGGTGGAGGGGCGCAG
>DHTF01000051.1:29255-55049 GCA_002411515.1 Proteiniphilum sp. UBA5267
AGGTTGCTCATCGGGATCACGTGGAAGCGGATGAGGTTGATGCGGCAGTCGAGTCCCGCCAGCAGCTTGATCAGCTCACGGGCATAGAGCAGCGAGTCGTTTACCCCGTCGAACATGATGTACTCGAACGAGAGTCGCCGTTGGTGGCTCCAGTCGTAATTGCGCAGCATCTCGATGACCGAGGTGATGGGTGCCGATTTCTCGATGGGCATGATGGCAAGCCGTTGTTCCGGGATGGGGTTGTGCAGGCTGATGGCCAGGTGGCATTTGCTTTCGTCGAGGAACCGCTTCAGGTTGGAGGCGAGTCCGATGGAGGAGAGGGTGATGCGCTTGGGACTCCAGGCCAGGCCATAGTCGGCCATCAGCAATTCCGAAGCTTTTTTTACCTGTTTGTAGTTGTCGAGCGGTTCGCCCATTCCCATGAAGACCAGGTTGGTGATCTGCTCCGAGTCGGGTACCGAGTAGACCTGGTTCAGGATTTCCGTGGCGGTGAGGTTGTCGTGGAACCCCTGCTTGCCAGTCATGCAGAAGTCGCAGTTCATGCGGCAGCCCACCTGTGAGGAGACGCAGATGGTAAGACGGTCCTTTTCGGGGATGGTGACTGTTTCGATGAACTTGCCACCAGTGGTTCTGAAGAGCATCTTGCGGGTGCCGTCGACCGATGTTTTCACATCGAGCGGTTCCGACCGTCCGATATCATATTTCTCCGCCAATATCTCTCTGTTTTTCAATGAAATGTTGCTCATCTCATCGATGCTTTTTACCCGTTTCAGATAGATCCAGTCGGCAATCTGTTTGGCGGTGAATTTGGGAAGGTTTAGTTCTGCGACGCTTTCGATGATTTCGGCGAGCGTCATGCCGAGCAGATTTTGTTTTTGCTCCATTTGCTGCAATTGTAATTTATGGTGCAAAGATACGGAGTATTTGGCAAAATGAAGCATCGCAAAGTAAAAGAGTAACATGGTTTTAATATAAGCCTTTATTTCTCCCGATAAATTAGGCGCATATTCGAAGCATATCCGAAGTATATTCGAAGGAGATCCGAAGGAGATCCGGAGAAATCCGGAGAATAACAAGAGAAAACCCGCCGAAGTTACCCGGAAATAAAAGAACGGAAAAGGATAATGATCAGAAGAAATGGTTAAAAGTATTATATTTGCAATCGGTAATCAGACAATTTTCAGACTGAAATTTATTTACTATGCGAAAAATTGTTTTTCTGCTTTTTATTGTCTTTGCAACAATGAGTATCCAATCACAGGAAAAACCGGTGCTTTTATTCCCCAATGGTGCCCCGGGTGAAACGGGGAAGATGAAACAGGTGGACGACCTGAGTGGCAACAAAGTGGCCGGCTGCCCCGTACTTCGCATTGGGCAGGTGGATAAGCCCACGCTGACTTTCTACCCGGCTCCTGCCGATAACAACAAGGGTGTCACCATCATCGTGAATCCTGGAGGAGGTTACAATATTCTGGCATACAACCTCGAAGGCACGGAGATTTGCAAACGGTTCAACAGCTTTGGCATCAACTGCGTGTTGGTGAAATATCGTGTGCCGCGCCGCGAAGGACTGGAGAAGCATGCAGCACCCCTGCAGGATCTGCAGCGTGCCATCGCTTATACCCGTGCCCATGCGACTGAATGGGGTATTGACGCAAACAAAATAGGCGTGATGGGCTTCTCGGCCGGAGCGCACCTGTCGGCTGTAGCCAGTACCAACTACGGTGAGCGCACCTATCCGAAAGTCGATTCGTTCGACGAGGTGAGCCTGCGTCCCGACTTTACCATCCTGGTCTACCCGGCATACCTCTCCGGAGAAAATTTTTCCCTTTCTCCCGAACTGAAGGTCGATCAAAACACACCGCCCACTATCCTGATTCAGGCGGAGGACGACAAGAGTCACATCAACAGCAGCCTTTTTTACTTTTATGCGCTGAAGGAAGCAAAGGTACCGGCTGCCCTGCACGTCTATCCCTCGGGCGGGCATGGATACGGACTGCGCAATACCGGAAACACGGTGAGCGAATGGCCCTTCCGGGTGCTCTCCTGGCTGCGCGATATCAACATGATTGAGAAGTGATGCGAGAATTGGTTAAGTGAGTGAGGCCCGAGATCTTCATAGTTATATATCGACATTTCTTGTAGTCTTACTCCGACATTTCTTGTAGTTATGTGCCGGCATTAATTGTAGTTGAAATTATTTTTCTTATTTTTGTTTCTCTAAATAGACTCAAAGATGGAAATGAAAGAATATTATCCCCGTATTTGTGATAGGGTACTACAATATAAATTAAAAATTTCAGGTGCCGTACTGATTGTAGGAGCCAAATGGTGTGGAAAAACAGAAACAGCCCTACAATCCGCCAATAGCGTACTTTTTATACAGGAGAGTCCGCAACATAAGGAAACTGCTAAAATTGCGCCATCGTTGTTACTGGAGGGAGAGACTCCACGACTTATTGATGAATGGCAAGATGCGCCTGAGGTATGGGATGCTGTGCGTCATACGGTAGATAGAAGGAATAAGCCGGGACAGTTCATTCTTACAGGTTCGGCAACTCCACGTGACCAAGTGAAAGCACACACCGGGATTGGGCGAATTTCAAGAATTCTTATGCGACCGATGAGTTTGTTCGAGTCGAAAGATTCGGAAGGTATTGTTTCATTGAATGAACTGTTTAAAGGAAATCATTCGATTGCAGCAGTAAGCAAGTTGGAAATACCTCAAATTGCACGTCTGATTTGTCGTGGAGGATGGCCTGGAGCGGTGACCTTTCCTGAAATGGAGGGGGCACTTGCGCGGGAATATGCTGATATGATTGTTGAAGAAGACATCATCAGGGTAGATGGCGTGGAACGTAATTTCCATCGGGTGCGATTGGTACTACATTCGCTTGCCCGTAATATTTCAACCTTAACCACTGCTAAGACCATATTGGAGGATGTAAGGGCAAATGATGTTACGATCAACGAACGAACGCTCGATAATTATTTGAATGCTTTGCGCCGCCTTTTCGTAGTAGAGGATGTGCCGGCATGGTCTCCCTCTTTGCGTTCGAAAACCACAATCAGGACTTCTGATAAAAGGCAATTGGTTGACCCTTCCATCGCGGCGGCTATTTTACGAATTGAGGCCGATCGTTTGTTGCTTGATCCGGAATCTTTTGGATTTTTATTTGAATCGCTCTGTACCCGTGACATGCGTATTTATGCGCAGGTTAATGATGGGGAGATTTTTCATTATCGCGATAAAGATAATCTGGAAGTTGACATGATTGTCTCTCTGCATGATGGTAGATGGGCTCCGGTGGAAGTGAAACTTGGAGAACATCGGATTGATGAAGCTGCCGAAAGCCTTTTGAGGCTGAGAAACAAAGTAGATACTTCCCGTATCGGTGAACCCTCTTTTATGATGGTGCTTACCGGAGGAAGATATGCTTATAAACGTCCTGATGGAGTACTCGTTGTGCCTCTGGGATGTTTGAAGGATTAAAATTTTTTGAGCGAATGGCCCTTCCGGGTGCTCTCCTGGCTGCGCGATATCGATATGATAGAGAAGTGAAGCGAGAAGTCTAAATTCAGGTAAAATTGGCGTTTTTCAGTTTTTGGAGAATATATTCACGCATCTCTTCTTTCGATACATCATATTTTGGCTCAAGTTGTGCCAGACTTATATCAGATAAGAACCTGTCTGATAATAATATCATTACAATATTTTTGGTGCTTAACTTGTGTTATGAATATTTCAATGCGGCATCAATTCTTTCTCGATGATTGCATCGGTTTTATTCGTCAAACCTTTACGCATCATCAACGATTTTATTTAAATGTTTCCTTTCAACCTGTCTGAGATATTTCTCCGGCCGTTTTATGTCAAAGTAATAAAGTGCAATCATCACATTCAGGTTAAAAAGATAATCCCTGCATATCATTATCGATGGACAACATGTAACTATCAATCAAAAAAACTTTCAATTACGGGACAAGGATATACAGGTCTTTTCCCTGTTACTTGAAAACGTAAACTCCACAGTTAGCCGAAAGGAGATTTTGAACAAGGTCTGGAGAGATGATAAATTCCAAATGAATAACGCATTGGATCGATCAGTTTCTCATATAAAAAAAACACTCAAGGTTTTTCCTTCCATATCAATATCTACGATATATGGTAGCGGCTATCAGATGAGAATAAAAGAATATAAATAAACCGGGGACTTTCGCAAGCCCCCGGTTCCGGATTTTTGTAATTTAGAAGTAGAGTATTGTTATGAATAAGCAGAATTTTGTTATTCTGCTTTTATTTTTCCGATGCCATTTTTGGAGAGTTCCTTCTTTGCCGGATTGCCGGAATATCGTACATTGCCGATACTTTCGGATTCTACTTTCAGGTATTCCGATGCATAGCAGCTTACGTTGCCCACTCCCTCAGAAGAGACCACGGTGCGTTTGGCTTTCAACCTGTCGGCATCCACGTTACCCACTCCTTCGGAGCTAATTTCAACGCTATCTGCCGTACCGCCCAAAGTAATGTTACCCACTCCCTCGGAGTTGATAATCACTTTCTGACAGCGAAGGTTCTCTGCAGTGATGTTGCCCACTCCTTCCGATTGAACGATCAGTTCGGGGGAAGTAAAGGTACCGTCGATCACAATGTTGCCCACACCCTCGGAATCTATACGCGTAAGATTGGGTGTGCTAATGGAGATCACCAGATTTTCGGATCTTTTGTGGAAACGCTTCAGGAAACTTTCCTCCATATCGAGGACAAGTTTACCGTTCTCCATCCGTACATCGAGCGCGTTGAGCATCTCTTCGCTGCCTTCGGCGGTGACGGAAGTATTGGATGACTGCCGGATATGAATGTTGGCTACCACCGATGATTCGATGGCGGTGAAGTCCGACACTTCAAACTGGTCGGTGGCGCGACGTGTTTGTGCGCTGGAGCAGCTGCTTATTGCCAGCAGCAGGGTAATGAGTGTGAATGAAAGTAATTGTTTCATTTGTTTTATTTTAGTATATGACGTAATGAGGGCCTGTTTGGTTACAAGAAAACTAATCTTTTAACAATTCGAGTATCTTCAACCGGAAGGCATATTCGTATTTGGCTTGAGCCTCTTCACCCAGGGCTTGTGTCTGATTATTTTTTGCCAGGGTCAGCTCATACGTGTTGGCACGACCACTGTCATGCTTCTCTTTGGCAAAACGATAGGCTTCGTTGCTGGCCTCGACCGATTTTTTGGCGGCATCCCAACGACTTTTGGCTCCCACGGCATTGTAATAAGCCTGTTCGATCTGTTTGCGCAGTTCCAGCTTTGTCTTGTCCATCTCCAGGCGTGTATTGGCAATGGCCAGTTCGGCACTGTGGATGTTGTTTCTGACCTGAAACTTGTTGAAAATGGGAATACGCAGGCTAAAACCGAGTGAGTTGCTCATGTTGTTGCGGAATTGCGAACTGAAGGAGTCGTTGTTTCTTCCGCTCATGTTGTAGTATCCGGTACCGATGTTGGCGCCAAAGGAGAGCGACGGATAGAGTTGCGACCGGGCCATCAGCTTTTCTTTTTCGCTGCTTTCGATTCGATATTGCATGCTCCGGATGATGGGACGGTTCTGTAGTGCACTTTCATAGACCGCCTCGGAAGCAAGCAGGGTGGATTCACTGATAAGCGACTCGGCGGGTGGGGCTGTCACATCGAAATCGTTGAATTCCTCCAGCTCCATGATCTGTGCCAGGTCGAGCAATGCCAACTTGTGGTTGCTGGCTGCCTGTACCCTGTTGAGTTCTTCCCTGGCCAGCTGTGCTTCCTGCTCATAGAGTTCTCCCTTGGCCATTCTGCCGCTCTTCACCAGCTCGGTGCGGCGGGCAATGTCGGCCTGGGTGGTTTCGAGCTGGGTCTCGGCGATCTGCAGCAGCTCGCGGTTGAGCAGTGCCTGCAAGAAGGCGGTGGAGACGCTCATGATGATGTCGTCGCGCATCTTGTCGAGGTCGGCTTCCGAAGCGTACATGTCGGCTTTGCGTGCATCGATGTTGTGTTTCATGCGCAACCCGTCGAAGAGGGTGATGTCTGCACCGATGCCGAAGCTGGTCTGCGATGAGTTGGTGTTCACGTAGGTGTTGTCGAGCCCGATGGAGCGGCCGAAGACAAAGCTTTGTCCTGCCGAAGCATTCAGGTTGGGCAACAGGTCGGCACGTGCCTGGCTGTAGGCAATCTCCCGTTGTTGCCGGTTCAGCTCTTGTTGTTTGATATTGCGGTTATTCTCCAGGGCAATATCGATGCATTCCAATAAGGTGTACTGCTGCTGTGCAGATACCGTAAAGAAGGTACCACAGGTAAGCAACAGGCTGGTGACGATGATTCTGATCTGCATAATATGGATGGTTGACTCCTGTCGGTGAAGACAGTTTGTTATTTCTTCTTTTCTTCAATGATCTCCGTACCGCGGATCTTGTCGTTCTCTTTCAATCCTTCGGTTACTTCGATGTGGATACCGTCGGAGAGGCCTATCTTCACCTGATGGCGTTCAAACTCCTGGGGTTTCTCGTTTTTCACCAGATAAACAAAGGCCGAGTCGCCGCTGAACTCCACAGAACTCTCCGGGATGGTGAGCACACCTGCACGTTGGTCGAGGATGATGTCGGCATTGGCGCTGTACCCCGCCCTGATAAACACGTCGGAGGGAAGTTCCATGGCAGCCTTCATTTCAAAGAGAATGGCACCGCTTTCTTCCACGCCTTTCGGAGAGACATACTCGAGTGAGGCGGGGATCTTACGATCCTGGATGGCGCCAATGGTGATTTCCATGGGCATGCTGACGGAAAGTTTGCCCACCTCCGTCTCGTCGATTTTTCCCACAAAGAGCATGTCGCTCAGGTTGGCCACCGAGGCCACCGTGGTGCCATCGTTGAAGTTGTTGGACTGGATTACCGAGTTACCCACCTTCACCGGTACGTCGAGGATGGTGCCGCTCACGGTGGAGCGTACCAGCGTGTTGCTGGTCTTGGCAGAACTTTTTGTGATACCTGTCTGCACTAGGCTTAGGTTGTCGTTGGCGGCGCGCAGCTCCTCCTGGTCGTTCTTGTATTGCAGTTCCACTTTTTCGAACTCCTCCTTCGAGATCACAAGGTTCTCAAACAGCTTGCGATCGCGTTCATAATTGCTGCGGCTCTGGTCGGCAGCCAGTTGTGCCCGCTGTACGCGAGACTCGGCGCTGCTCAGGTTCACCATATCGGGCACCACCTGTATCTTGGCGATGATGTCGCCTGCCTGCACCTTGTCGCCTGCCTCCTTGTAGATCTCGGAGATGATACCCGACATTTGCGGCTTGATGAGGATTTCGTTGCGTGGTTCCACCTTGCCGGTAGCAACCGTTCTTTTCACGATGGTATCTGTCGTGGTGGTTTCAATTTTGTAGTTCACCACCTTGGGGCGTGATTTCTGCCAGAGGAACACGAAGGTGGAAATGACCAAAAGTCCCAATAGCACCAGTCCAGCAATTCTCAGTATTCGTTTCATAAGATTCTATATTGTTTGGTTTATATTTTTAAAATTCAGTTTTCAATTTTCAATTATTTGTACATCATGTTATCCGTTACTCTTCGCTGATTGCTTCTACCGGTTTGATCATCATGGCCCGCTGTGCGGGAATGTATCCGGCAAAGGTGCCAATGACGAGCAGGATGAGCAAGGACACCACGGCCATGCCGAAAGAGATCTGGGGATCCTTGAAGAACTGGTCGCCCTGGCTCAGTATGATGCCGGTAGCTCGCAGCAGCCCCACGCCCACCACGATGCCGGTGATGCCGGCAAGGACGGTGAGGACGATGCTCTCACTCAGTATCTGTCCGATGATGTCGCTCGGGGTGGCCCCCAGGGCACGGCGGATGCCGATCTCCTTGGTCCGCTCTCGCACAGTAACCAGCATGATGTTACTCACGCCGATGGCGCCGGCAAAGATGGTGCCGAGCCCCACAATCCAGATCAGCGCGGCGATGCCGATGCCGAGGTAGTTGAACATCTTGAACTGTTCTTCGATGTTCATGTTGAACACCGCTTCCTTGTCTTCGGGTGCGATCTGGTGCTGTTGCTTGAGTACCTCCAGTATCTTGTCCTGAATGACCCTCACCGCTACGCCCTCTTTGGCTGTGGCAGCCAGAAAGTGAATGATGTTGCCCTGGTTGAAGGCCTGCTGCATGGTGGAGAAGGGGAGTACCACTGTCTCGGCGGTCTGTCCGCCGATGCTGACGCCGGAGGTGCTCCGGGCTACACCGATTACCTGGAAGTAGATGCCGTTCACACGGATCTGCTTGCCGGTGGGATCCTCACCCTTCTGAAAGAGCACTTCGTAGATCCGTTCACCGATGACGCACACTTTTCTCTTTTCGGCAATGTCGATGTCGTTCATATAACGGCCATAGATCATTTTGCTTCTTTCTATCAGGTCATATTCGGGGTAGCAACCCTTCACCAGATAGGAGCCGTTCTTTTCACCCCGTACCACATTCTTGTCGTTACCCCCGGAGAACAATACCGGCGATAGGTATTGGAGCTCCTTCACCTTCTCCCGTATGACAGGGATATCGCTGTTAGTCAAATTCCATCTTCTTCCTTTGCGAAATCCTTTATAGGGAACGGTGGTTGGGTTGGATTCGAAGAAGCATGAGTTGGTGGCAAATCCTTCGATTTGCGAGGTCATACCTTGCTCCAGTGCGTTGCCGGCGCCGACCATCAGCACCAGCATCAGCATGCCCCAGAACACGCCGAAGGCGGTGAGCACACTACGCGACTTGTTGTGCGTAATGGTAATCCATATTTCCTGCCATCTGTCTAGGTCGAACATATTGTAGTTGATTGGTTGTTTAGCTAATTATTTGATTCGTTGATTCAATTTGCTCATTTGCACATTGGCATATTGTCTCATTTGCACATTGGCATATTGTCTCATTTGCACATTGGCATATTGTTATTCCTGTCTCATTGCTTCGATAGGCTGCACACGTACGGCCTTTCGGGCGGGGAGATATCCGGCGATCACACCTGCGATGATCAGCACAATGGTGGCAAAGATCGCATAGCCTACATCGACGGTGGGATTGGTGAAAACAGACATCTGTGGTTCGTCCGTAACCGGCTTCCCATTGGCAGCCTGCACCATGAAGTAGTTGATCAACTCGGTAAGCCCGATGCCGATCATCATGCCGATATAGCCGAATATGGTGGTGATGCAAATCGACTCCAGGATGATGGTTTTAAGAATGGAAAAGGGTGTTGCTCCTATTGCCTTGCGGATTCCGATTTCGCGGGTGCGCTCCTTCACCGATACCAGCATGATGTTGCTGACCCCCACGATGCCCGCAATCAGGGTGAGGATGCCGATGATGGTGACAAAAAATGTGATACCGCCGAATATCTTCATCGTTTCCACGTAATCCGATTGCGCATTGTGGATATAGAGTGCCTGTTCATCTTTGGGATCGAAGTTCAGCCGTTGTCCCATCATGTGTCGCAGCGACTCGTTAAAGCGGTCGTTCTGAGCCTCCGTGGTCAGGCCGTCTACCGTGAAGGTGATCTGCCAGAACTTTCGTTGGGGATTATAAATGGCCTGGGCAGCAGAAAACGGAATATAGGCATTGGATCCTCCAAACTCTTCTTTCTTGGTGTTGACGCCCACTACCTTGAACATGATCTGTCCCACTTTCACCATTTTTCCCAGGGGATCTTCATTCTTGAAGAGGACATCGACGACCTTTTGATCCAGTACTACCACCTTGTTGCGATTATTAATATCCAGTTCGTTGATGAACCTTCCCTTTTCGGGGGGGATAATCAGTTTCTCGATATCATAGTAGTTGGGCATGACGCCGCGCAATCCGTAAGTTCCATACTCAGTACCATAGGCGATGGTCTGGTTGGTGTTGTATCGGGCCGTGATGAGGCGACTCTCTTCTACCTGATTTTGAATAGCAGATACTTCATTTTCCGTAAACTGCAGTCGACGCCCCGACTTCAGTCCGTTGTGCGGCATGGAGGTGGTACCCGACCAGAGGTTGATGCGGTTCACAGCCCGTGAGCTGAAGTTTTGCGTTACTCCGTTCTTGAGTCCGTTGCCTGCTCCCAGCAGCACGATCAGGATAAAGATCCCCCACGAGACGGATAGGCCGGTGAGCGTGGTACGCAATTTGTTTTTCTTCAGCGTATCCAATATTTCCTGAAACTGGTCGATCATATCGATTGCATGTAAGCGTTCGGGATGGTGTCGTGCACGCCGTTGTTCTTGCGTGTTTCATATTCAATCATTCCATCCTTGAGATGAATGATGCGGTTGGTGGCGTCGGCAACAGATTTCTCGTGTGTGACGATGATGGTGGTTATCCCCTCGCTGTTGAGGTTGGTGAGCACATCCATCACCTCAATCGTGGTCGTGCTGTCGAGTGCACCAGTTGGTTCGTCGGCAAGAATGATCTTAGGGCCCGAGATCAGGGCGCGGGCTATGGCTACCCTCTGTTTCTGCCCACCGGAGAGTTCATTGGGCATGTGATGGGCCCAGTCTTTCAAACCCATCTTGTCGAGGTGCTCCATGGCGATGATGTTGCGTTTCTTGCGGCTCACCTTCTTGTAATAGAGGGGGAGTGCCACATTTTCCAGTGCATTTTTGAAGTTGATCAGATTGAACGACTGGAAGACAAACCCGATCATCTCGTTGCGGAACCGGGCAGCCTCTCTCTCGCTCATGTTTTTGATCAGGGTCCCATTGAGGTGGTAGTCGCCTGCATCATAGGTGTCGAGGATGCCAAGGATGTTGAGGAGGGTGGATTTCCCCGAGCCGGAAGCGCCCGTTACGGCGATATATTCGCCTGCTTCTATGTCGAGACTGATTCCTTTGAGCACATGAAGCGAAAGTGCTTCGGTGTGATACGACTTGTGTAGTTGTCTGATATGGATCATCTATCTATTATTTTCTCCAGGTTAGACGTGGGCCTGCCTGGTTTCGTTACAGAATATACGCTAAATTATTGCAACACATTGATGGTGCAAATGTATGCCAAAACATTGTACTATGCAATACACAATACTGGGTATTTATAATAATTATCAATAATTAACGAATTAGCCAGCTTTCAGTCCTTCCCGAATGTGGTTACACAGAACTTCTGTTTCGATATCCAAAAGCTTCACTTTTTTCACGATCAGGGGGAGTTCTTCGTTCAGAAACGATTGTTTAAAAATGGATTTGACTACCGTTTTGGCGCCGGGAGTTACGAAAAAGCCGACACCCCTTTTGTCATAAATCACCTCGATTGTCTTGAGGTACTCGAAACTTCGCATCACCGTATTGGGATTGACTCCGAGCAGACTCCCCATATCGCGGATGGATGGCACTCGCTCATCTTCACGATACGCATCGTTTAGAATTTTCTCACAGATCAGGTCCGCAATCTGCAGGTAAATGGGTTTATGTTCATCGAAGTTCATATCAGTAACGTTTGTTTTTAAGTATAAAATAGGATCCGGTCAGAAATGCCAGGGGCAATATCACCTGGAGAATGATTCGGGCAACCTGTAAGATAACCACAATCGGATGGTCGTTTGCATAGATCGCAAAGAGCGCTCTTTCATTCAAATCGAAATGTAAATTATTGAATTCTGCCGATGAACCACTTGCCTCCCATAGGGATATGGTGACAACTACAGCAGTGGTCATCGCAATTGTTGCCAGAATAAAGACGCCGACAGTCTTTAACACTTTGCGGCGGACAAAAAGCAAGTTGAAGAACAAGATGGCTTGCTGTAGCAATAGCGTGGTGGTGATTTGCTTCAAGTCAACTGAATGCTGCCAGATTTGTTGTATGACATGTCCTTTGTAGAGGGCGGGAAAAAGGAGAGCCAGCAAACTATCCATGCCACCATAAACGGTTACAATGACCAACGGGGTAAAGAGCAGGCAAGCGAGCTGCATGACCAGATATTTCTCAAGAACCGAAGCACCGAGCATCACCTCGGTAAATCCTTTTTTGGGATGGTTATAATTGAAGAACAGCATAAAGGGCGATATGATAACCAGCGCAGTGACCATGGTGAACAGAAAAGAGGTTCTGCTGTCCAGGCTTATCTCCATGCCAATAGGGGAGAGGTTGATCATGAAAAAAAGTAGTGGGAACCCGGCGACAATGAGCAGGCTCTGTACCCAGTACTTCCGGAGGCTTTTCAGATTTCTGACAATGAGTTTCCAGAACCTATTCACTTGAAATGTATTGTTATTCATTGTTTATGCGTTTTTAAAAAGTTCGTATATGCTTGTTTTATGCTGCATGGTGGCATTGAAAAGCGCTTCGATATTGACCCTGCTTTCCCGCTCGTTATTGTTCCTGCTTACACATAAATAGCCGCCCAGGGTGGGTTCAGCATAGAGCGCATCGGAAGGAATAGCGGATTCAAGTGTGAAGCAAAGCTTTTCGGAAATGCGTTCCAGCGATTCATTCAGCAGCACTGCCCGATTATCCAATATGATGATGGGGTCGATCAGGTTCTCCAGATCCCGCACCTGGTGGGTTGAAATGAGGGTGCAGGTGCTCTCCAGACAATATTCTGCCATGATTTTGCGGAATATTGTTTTGGAGGGGATGTCCAAACCATTGCTGGGCTCATCGAGCAACAACAGCTCTACATTGGCCGCAACAGCAAAGGAAATGGCGGCTTTTTTGGCTTGCCCGTGTGAGAGTTTGTTCAACTTCTTGGTGCCATCCAAATCAAACTCTTCGAGGACCTTTTTAAATTTCTCCCAATCGAAATTCGGATAAAAGGGTGCATTCAAATCGGCAAAATGGAAGGCTGAATAATCGTTTTGAATGTAATCGATCTCTTCAGGGAGGTAATAAATCCGGCTCAGGAAGGAGGGCCTCCGCTGAAACGGAATTTCGTTGCACACAATACAGTCTCCCCGATAGGGTTTTTGCAGGCCGGCAATAATTTTCAGCAGCGTGGTTTTACCGGCTCCATTTTCACCCAGCAGGCCATATATTTTTCCTGCATCAAGGTTCATGCTGATATGATTGAGAACCTCTTTTTTTCCGTACTTAAATGATAAATCCTTTATCTGTATCATAGGACTCTTTTTTGCATAGCTTAATAGCTTAATAGCTTAATAGCTTATTAGTGTATTAGTGAAATAGTGCACTGCAAATGTAGATACTTTTTTTTTATCGCCAAAAGGTATTTTGATATTTAACTTTTATTGTGTTTTTGTCGCACTCTCAAATTCCGGTTGCTTCCTATATTTTCAAAATAGGGATAAAGTAATCCTACTCATGAAACGAAGACAATCAGGATTTTGAAGAAGGAGAAGATGCAGTCGGAGATTTACTTCAGGGAATTAATTCGAAGGAGTAACCCTGCGCAAGCAACCACTCGATGGCAAGTGGCAGGGCGTATTTCATCTTCTTTTCGGCTTTGAGTGAATCATGAAACACGAGGATGGAGCCATCGCGGGTATATTTTTTTACATTCTGCAGTACCTGTTCGGGCGACTTAAAGCGACTGTAATCGCGGGTGACCACATCCCACATCACGACTTTATATCCTGCTCTTTGCATTGCCTTGTTCTGGGGTACACGCATGTGGCCGTGTGGCGGCCTGAAGAGCGGGGAATCGATTAACGCAGCCGCCTCTTCCGTATTTTTCAGTAGGTAGGCGGTTTTGCTATTCCATGCCTGTATGTGGTTGAAGGTGTGGTTCCCTGTCTTATGTCCCCGCTCCAGCAGCTGCTGATATACTTCGGGATATTTACGCACGTTGTCACCCACGCAGAAGAAGGTGGCCTTCACCTTGTACTGATCCAGCAGATCGAGGACCCAGGGTGTGACCTCCGGGATGGGACCGTCGTCGAAAGTGAGATAAATGGTTTTTTGGTGGGGGACGCTGATTCGCCAAAGTGATTTTGGATAAAGCAGCCTATAGAGGTAGGGAGGTTGTTCTATTAGCATTTGTCGGAATTTCTGGTTGCGCATCGACGAAGCCATGGGTCCCTGCCACCATGCAAGGACCCATGCTGTCGCTGTTTTATTGCGGAGTTGTTTTATATTGTTCCAGTAGCCGCGGGCTGAATTGCTGCATCATGCCGAGTGCTTTTTGCATTGTTTCTTCTGCTGCTGCCCTTGTGATTGTATCCTCCTGCGAGGTGGCATAGTAACTGCGCACGGAGCCATCGGTGATCTCTTTCAAAATCAGGTCGCCCACATAGTTGACACCTTGCATGTAATAAAGCTGTGCATGCTGCAGCAGGTCTTCGGTCATCAGCTGATATTTCTCCTGATCATACTGTTGGTAGATGCTGTTGATCAGCAGCATTGGGTTGATGTTGTTGTAGACGATGTCGGAGAGGGTGTTCGTTATCTGCAGCGGGTTTAAGCGGCCATACCAATCGAGGTTGCTGCTGATGCGTCCACTGATGGTGGAAATAAGTGCTTCCGCCTTCTCGTGCTCACCAATCCTGTAATATGCCCGGGCAAAAAGTAGCCCGTCGGTGCCATAATGTACCGTGGAATCGGGTACCAGGGTGGTGATTCTGTCAAGTGCGGCCAACGCTTTTTCATTTTCACCCTCTTCTATGAGTGCATTGATCAGCTGCGTGAAATAGAGCCGGAAGGTGGAAAGCATTCTCCGGCTGGTTTCATCGAGATAGATGTTGGGATTCTCTTCCAAACCACCCCAGCGGAACTTGTTCATCATATTGTCGTAAGCTGCTTCAATGTTTACTCCTCCGCTCAATGGCGTTCCCGGCACTACCTGGTAGGAGAGGCCGTTCAAAGAAAAGTTTTTATCTTGCAGGTTCATGTACAACGAAGGCGTGATGGTAGTGGCGAAATGTAACGGCCGCTTCCAGTTTTCGTCGTTGATGTTGCTAAGCAACTCCAGAATCATCAGCTCTTGCCGGTATACAGCCGATTTGTCGCCTATGTTGATGTACATTTTGTCACTCGGTTTGGAGTGAATCGCATTCCAGTCGACCTGTGTCGTATCCACATCGAGCGCCAGTACATTCCCCGGAACGACTTGGGTTTCGCCTGTGTTGAAGGGATTTGTAGGATTGCTGTTCTGTCCCGTTCGCAGATTCTCCATGGTCTGTTTCAGGGAGAGGGTGTCTTTGAAAGCGTTTACATCGTAATAGGTCCCGAAAGATACCGCGGGAATGTTGTTTTGTCGCAGCACACTTTCAATTTCCTCTTTGGTGATGACAAAGGCGGCACTGCCGGCATCACCCGAATAACGTGGCCGCGACCACTTGATGGGCAGCGGTGTGGACTCGTATGCCTGACGCAGGAGCTGGTCGATGTACCACTCGGTTTGGAGGAAGCTGAGGTTGGTCACCCGCACGTCGGTACGGTAGCCTTCGGTCTCCTGCACATACCAGAGCGGGTAGGTGTCGTTGTCGCCGTTGGTAAAGAGGATGCCGTTTTCGCCTACGCCACAGAGATAGTTCATGCCAGTGTCGCGTGCCAGGGTCCTGCCGGAGCGGTCGTGGTCGTCCCAGTTCTGGGATGCCATCTGCAAGGGTACAAGAAGACATGCTGCAGTAGTAAGACTGGCTGCCGCAGTCGTATTTTTGATGTAACTCCGCAGAAAGAGACTGATACCTGCCACACCCATGCCTACCCAGATGGAGAAGGCATAAAAAGAGCCGGAGTAGGCATAATCGCGTTCGCGCGGTTCAAAGGGCGTTTGGTTGAGGTAGAGGATGATGGCCAGTCCTGTCATGAAAAAGAGCAGGAAGACAATCGCAAAGCTCTTGTTCCCTTTCTCTTTGAGCCGCAACTGGTAGAAGATGCCGATAATACCCAACAGCAGCGGAAGCATGAAGTATTTGTTGCGGCCTTTGTTATCGACCACATCGGGAGCGATGTGGTCCTGTGGCCCCAGGCCAAGTACATGTTCATCAAAAAAAGGAATGCCGGTGATCCAGTTACCGGCCGTGATGCCGCCGTCACCCTGTATGTCGTTCTGCCGTCCCGAGAAGTTCCACATGAAGTAGCGCCAGTACATGTAATTGAACTGGTAATTGAACATGAACTTCAGGTTCTGCCAGAGTGTGGGTTTTTGGTTTCGGTCGGACACACCCCCCCAGCGTTCGTATCCGATGATGTGATTTCCAAAGGATGGGTTGTTGGGATTTGAATGCATCCGGGGCAGGAGCATGGTGTTCGTATATTTATAGGAGGACGAAATGACCTTCTCATATTGGTCTTTCTGATCGGGAGAAGTTTTTACGACCTGCTTCCAGGATGTTTTCTCTCCGTCGCTGATGGCCGACCCGTCGGCATTGCGGGCAATTTTGGAAGCAAAGGTGGTACCGTGAATCAGAGGTGTCTGTCCATATTGTTCGCGGTTGAGGTAGCTTCCCAGGGAGAAGATGTCTTCGGGGGAATTCAGATCAAGAGGCGTGTTAGATCCGGAGCGAATGGGGATCAGGGCATAGGCTGAGAAGCCGACCAGGATAACCATCAGACAGGATATAGCCAGGTTGATGAATTTAATTTCCAGCTTTTTGTATCGAAAGGCCAGGTAGGCACCTGCTGCAAGAAGCAGGATCCAAAGCCACACTTTGTCCCCGATAAAGAGGATGCCGGCCATGGTGATGCTGAGGAAGAAGGCGGTTCGTGCACGCGACTCTTTCCCTTTTTCCGACAAGGTCTCATACAGTGTCCAGGCAACGCACACCACCAACAAGATCAGATATACAAAAAGACCTGTGTTGTATGGCATGCCAAGTGTATTGACGAAAAACAGTTCGAACCATCCGCCCACTTTGGTGAATCCGGGGATGATGCCCAACATCAACAGGATAATCAGCAGGAAGGAGCCCAGAAGTGCCAGCAATCCTCCTTTCCAGGTGGGGTTTTCGTTTTTCTTGAAATAGTGTACCAGCACAATAGCCGGTATACAGAGCAGGTTGAGCAGGTGCACACCGATGGATAACCCCATGATATAGGCAATCAACACCAGCCATTTGTCGGAATGGGGTTTATCTGCATTGTCTTCCCACTTGAGAATCAACCAAAAGACCAGGGCGGTAAGCATGGAGGAAAAGGCATATACCTCTCCTTCCACGGCCGAAAACCAGAAGGTATCGGAAAAGGTGTAGACAAGGGCGCCGACCATTCCGCTGCCGATTACCACGATGGTTTGTCCAAGAGTCAGTTTCTCCTCATTGCCGGAGAGAATGAGCTTGCGCGTGAGGTGTGTAATGGTCCAGAAGAGAAATAGAATAGTGAAGGCACTCATCAACGCTGACATGCTATTGACCATTTTGGCCACCTGAGAAGGATCTCCTGCAAACTGGGTAAATAGATTCCCTACCAGCATAAAGATGGGGGCACCGGGTGGGTGACCTACTTCCAGCTTAAAGGCCGAGGTAATAAACTCGCCACAATCCCAAAAACTCGCTGTAGGCTCAATGGTAATAAGGTACACAATGGCAGCCACGATAAACATGATCCAGCCGGTGATGTTGTTGATTGACTTGTATGGAATCATTGTATTTTTTGTTGATGTGAGAAACCCGACCTATGTATGCTTGAATCTAACTGATTGAATCGGAAACGAGCATAAGAATCATTTTCACATAAGAACATGATTAAAGCGAGTCCCATACGATATCTTTGAAAATAAATAATTTTAATCGTATGAAATCGCGGCAAAGATACGGATTTCCCCCTATTCTGAGGATGTTTTACATGCCATTTTGGGTTCGTATTATTTAAAAAAAGTAAAATATTCTGACATTCTCCACTGGAGGATGCTTTTTCTGCACCGACAGAGGAGTGGGAGCAGCTTTTCTCCGCCTTCCAGAAAGAATACAAGACAAGGCACAAGGCATTGTTGGTCGACAGTGCTTGTAAAACTTAAATAAATGATTAATAAATGTGTAATCTCCTTAAAATAAAGAGGATATGTTTTATAACATGTTTTCGGATAACAATCTATGAAATATATAGTTATGCCTTATTTTGGCTTATTTTGGATGTTTGGCTACCAAAAAAAAAGTTTCCACAATTTGGCGATAAGACAATAAAAAGTTTACTTTGAAATCGATTTAAGGAAAAAAATCTATAATTAAAAGGTCTTTTGTAATTGTTCAGCGTTCATGCAGGTTACACTCGTTATTCTAAAACCATCAGCAGTTCAACGTGGTATCTTGGGAGAAGTGATCAGTCGCTTCGAAAAAAAAGGGATCCAAATTGTGGGAATGAAGATGATGTGTTTATCCGATGAAATACTTGCGGAACATTACGCTCACTTATTCAATAAGCCATTTTACGGACGGATTAAGGCTTCTATGCAGGCTGGTCCAGTGGTCGTGATGGCACTCAAGGGAGTGGACGTAGTGAACATTGTCAGGAAGTTAACAGGAGTAACAAACGGACGGGAAGCACTACCTGGTACCATCAGGGGTGACTACAGCATGAGCGTACAGGAAAATATCGTGCATGCATCAGATTCTCCCGATACAGCAGCAGCAGAGCTGAAACGTTTTTTCAACCCCGGGGAAATAGTGGATGATCCACCCTTTCTCATTCCTTTTTTATACGCGCAGGACGAACTGTAACAACAAAGGCTACTAAATTTTTACAACGTGTCAATTAAAATAAAGAGTCAGGTCGCAATGGAAAGCAATCATTTTTTCGTAAAAGCACGCCTTTTTTTGCCCGCAGCCTTGATGTTCATGACATTGAACGCTTTCACGCAAAACACACCTGAAATACCCGAAGAGGAAAGGTCTGAGGTGATTTCCAGGCAGTTACATAGTTCCAGTTTGAGTGAATCGTCGGGACTGTTTGCTGACGGGTTGAAGCTTAAAATGGATTTGTCGGTGTTGGAGGAAGCTGAAGAGCGAAGAGAGTCTTTTGATCCAAACGATATTCCCGCCGACGACGTCTACGGAGGATTGTGGACAAACAGGCATGTCAATATTTACGGAAGTTTAAAAAATGCACCCGATACGTTCATGGTAGATCTGGAGAACTTTACCATGCCCGCCATTGGCCACATGACCTCCAACTTCGGAAGAAGAGGCAGCCGCCGCTATCATTATGGTATCGACATCAAAGCACAGACGGGCGACACTATCTACGCCGCCTTTGACGGGAAGATCAGGGTCAAGCAATTCGAAAGAAGAGGCTACGGCTATTATCTGGTCGTTCGCCATGTAAACGGCCTGGAAACTGTGTACGGACATCTTTCAAAATTCCTGGTAGAGGAAAACGACTTCGTGCGTTCTGGACAAGCCATTGGTCTGGCTGGCAATACGGGACGGTCTTTCGGATCGCATCTCCATTTCGAGACCCGTTTTCTGGGCAAACCCATCAATCCCAACTTCATCATTGATTTTGATAACAAAGTAACACATCGCGATGAATATATGGTGACAAATTCGAGCTACCGGAAAACATCCAACAGTAGCAGGTCACTGGTCACCAACCCTGCGGCGTATAAGGAGCCTTCCAGTTCAACCAACAAGTATGTCTCAGGCGACGTGAAGTATCACCGCATTAAATCGGGAGATACGTTGGGCGCCATTTCGCGACGCTATGGCATTGCAGTGAGAGAACTCTGCGCAATGAACAATATCACAACGAAAACCGTATTGCGTGTAGGGAAAACCCTCCGTATTTCATGATAACAGCGTAACTACACACGCTTAAAAAGGTACAGGATTAAATGCTTGTACCTTTTTTTTGCTTATCTTTGTTCATCAGATTACACAATGCACTATGGATGTGACCAACAAACAATTCGACGAGGTAGTTTTGATTTGCCGGGAGATTTTTGCCAAGAAGTTGCATGACTACGGAGCCTCCTGGCGTATTCTCAGGCCTGAATCGGTCACCGATCAGATTTTTATCAAGGCTAACCGGATACGCTCACTTGAGGTGAAGAAAGAGAACAAGGTGAACGAAGGTATTTTCCCTGAGTTCATCGGTATCGTGAATTACGGTATCATCGCACTGATCCAGCTCCAGCTGGGATATGCCGACAGCATTGATCTTTCTCCCGAAAAAGCATTGGAATTGTACGACAGCCATGTGGCTGAGACCAAAGCGCTGATGAGTGCCAAAAACCACGATTACGATGAAGCCTGGAGAAGCATGCGGGTGAGTTCCTATACCGACCTGATTCTGATGAAAATATACCGTACCAAGGAAATAGAAAGCCACGAAGGGCAAACACTCATCTCTGAAGGTGTGGATGCCAACTATCGTGACATGGTGAACTATGCCATTTTTGGATTGATTAAACTGCATTTCGGCGATCAGGGGGTATGAGCAATACGGCAAAAATAATCATGGTGCTATCCCGTATACTTGTGGGAGTAACCTTTGTTTTTTCCGGACTCATGAAAGCGGTAGACCCGCTGGGATTTACCTACAAGATAGAGGACTATCTGATTGAACTCGACCTGACGGCTCTCTTTTCATTGGCATTACCCGCAGCTCTGCTCCTGGTGACGGCCGAATTCGCACTGGGCGTTTTCCTACTGCTGGGAATTTACAGGAAATGGACCACGCGCCTGATCCTGCTTTTCATGATTTTCTTTACACCGCTCACCCTGTGGGTTGCGCTCGCCAACCCTGTGGAAGATTGTGGCTGTTTCGGCGATGCTTTCATCATCAGCAACTGGCATACATTTTATAAAAACGTGGTGTTGCTGGCGGGTGCCATTTGGCTGATGCTAAAATGGAAACAGCTCAGGCCGCTCTTAACGAAAAAAATGGCGCTGCCTGTGGCTGCCTTCACCTTGCTTTTGGGCCTGCTCTTTGCATTACACAATGTGTATAGGCTGCCGGTGATTGATTTTCGTCCCTATAAAGTGGGTGCCAATATTCCTCAACAGATGTACGTGGATCAGGAAAAAGCTGATCTCTATGAAACCATTTTCATGTACAGTAAGGAGGGGGTGACCCGCGAATTTACGGAAGAGAATTACCCGTGGAACGACTCCACATGGACCTTCGTGGAGATGAAGACCAATCTGGTGCGCAAAGGAGAAAAGCCGGCCATAGAGGACTTTGCCGTGGAGGCACTCTATTTTGACGAAACAACCGACACGTGGCATGCCGGGGGTGATATCACCGACATCCTGCTCTCGGACCCCTCCTACAGCTTCCTGATGGTGGCTTATTCGCTGGAGGATATGCATATGCGTCATCTTGACCGTTTCAGAGAAGCAGCAGCTTTAGCAGCACAAAAAGGTTTTCCCTTTTATTTGCTTACTGCCTCGGATCCTGAGGTAGTAGGGGATTGGGAACAACAAAATAAGTCAGGCTTTCAGTTTGCCCATGCCGACGAGCGGGTGCTGAAAACTATGATCCGGTCTAACCCCGGACTGATGCTCCTGAAAGAGGGCACGGTGATGGGAAAGTGGGACGACAGCACGGTGCCCGCCACTAAAAAGATTGCATTAATTATTAAATAAAAGATTGTTTATGAGAAAAAACATTGTCGCAGGTAACTGGAAGATGAACTTGAACCTGCAGGAAGGAGTTGCCCTGGCAACAGCATTGAATGAAGCGCTGAAAGACAAAACGGTGAAGTGTGACGTGGTCATCGGTACGCCGTTTATCCATCTGGCAAGCGTAGTGAATGCCGTGGACACTACCAAAATAGGAGTGGCTGCACAAAACTGTGCCGACAAGGTGTCGGGAGCTTACACCGGTGAAGTGGCGGCCGCGATGATCGCCTCAACGGGTGCTACCTATGTAATCCTGGGTCACAGTGAAAGAAGGGCTTACTATCATGAGACAGCCGAAATATTGAAGGAGAAGGTACTGTTGGCACTCGCAAACGGACTCACTCCTATCTTTTGTATCGGAGAGGTCCTCCAGGAAAGAGAAGCAGAGAAGCATTTCGAAGTGGTAAAATCACAGATCGAATCCTCTCTGTTTGACCTTGCTCCGGAGGAGTTCAGCAAAATTGTACTTGCTTATGAACCGGTGTGGGCCATTGGAACAGGTAAGACTGCTACGGCTGCACAGGCACAGGAGATGCATGCTTTTATCCGCAAGACCCTGGTTGCGAAATATGGAGCGGAGATAGCCGATAACACCTCCATCCTTTATGGCGGCAGCTGTAACGCTTCCAACGCGAAAGAGCTGTTTTCCAATCCCGATGTCGATGGCGGACTTATTGGCGGAGCATCACTGGGCGTAGACAAATTCATGCCGATCATTGAGGCTTTTTAAGTGATTAACAGAATTTCACCACAGATCCACACAGGGTCTGTGGTGTTTCGTTATCTTTGTGGTCGGGTATGAGTAGCTGTCAGCTATCAGCTAGTAGCCTTTTAGTCGGGTTTATAACGGAGGCAGTGGTTTGGAAATCGACTTTCAGCACCTAGCTTTCGGTTAAATAGAAAAGTATGCATAATAAATTTCATTGTATCCTCGTTGCTTCCTTGTTGCTGGTTTTGACAGGACCCTTTGCTGCGATTTCTGCACAAAACACCTCAGAAGCATCTTCACAGGCTTCGTCGCAAAAGAAAGAGATTCTGCAGGAACTTAACTCGGCCGTCCCGGGTAAGGGTAGGGTTGCCGTGTACGAGGATGAGAGTATAAGCGGGGTGCTGGGACGCCCCATGACGCCCCATCGAACGGTTTACACCAATTCCGATGGCTCCATGCAGTATCACAAGATGCGAGGCTTTAAAATACAGGCTTTCTCAGGCAACGACCAACGTACTTCTAAGAATGAAGCCAGCCGCAAACAGAGTCAGATAAACAACATGTTCCCCGAGCATGAAACGGTGGTGCTGTTCGATTCTCCGTTCTGGCGCTTACGGGTAGGCAACTTCACCACCCGCGAGGAAGCAGAGGCAGTCATGCAGGAGTTGAGAAGAACTTTTCCTTCATTTGGCAAGGAGATGTATATTGTGGTGGATGAAGTAAAAATTCCAATCAATTGAAAATAAACCGATCACGGATGACTTTAGAAGAATCAGAGCAGAAAAAACCACTCATCGCGGAGCATATGAGAGATGTACTCTCACTGCTTGGGGAGGATATACAACGCGAGGGTCTTGTAAAGACACCCGACAGGGTGGCTAAAGCCATGCAACATCTGACAAGGGGCTACTGGCAGGATCCCGAAGAGATTCTCCGTTCGGCTCTCTTCAAAGAAAACTACCGTCAGATGGTGATTGTGAAAGATATTGACTTGTTTTCGCTGTGCGAACATCACTTGTTGCCTTTTTTTGGAAAGGCGCACGTAGCGTATATCCCCGATGGATATATTACCGGGCTGAGCAAGATTGCCCGAGTGGTGGATATCTTTGCCCACCGGCTGCAGGTGCAGGAACGACTTACCACGCAAATAAAAGAGTGTATCCAGAAGACACTGAATCCCATGGGGGTGATGGTGGTAATAGAGGCGCAACACATGTGCATGCAGATGCGGGGTGTTGAAAAACAGAATTCCATCACGACTACATCCGATTTTACGGGCGTTTTCCGGGAACAAAAAACCCGTGAGGAGTTTATCAACCTGATCAAGTGATTTGTTGAATCAGACATATAAAATTTTGAAGCCTGCCATTCAGCAGGCTTTTTTTGTGTCAGGCATCTACTTTTGCTCGAAGTATATCGTGCATCCTCATACTTTTTCCAAATGATGTACGATTTGTTATATAAGTTGTATGATTTGTTAAAAGAAACAGTCTGTTTTTTATCTATTTTTGTCCTAATTATTATGTTAAATAATATAAAAAATACAAATAAAAAACATGAACGATGAAAAAGTCACTTATTTTTACTTTGATTGTGTGCACAGCGTTTATCGTTACCCTGTTTTTTGGATGCACTCCAGATGAACCCGGGGTAGGAAACGCCGATATAGGCTATGAAGGCTTCAAGAGCGATGCGGAGCTGTTCTACGAGTTAGTCTACCGCAAAGAATCGCTGATACTGAATGCCCTGAACTACACTTCCGATGGTTTTACGAAAGCTCCATTCGAAGGAACGGTCAGCGAGGATGAGTTCGGGAAGTTTTTCGCTGAACTGGAAGAATTGAACAAAGAGGCTGATGAGTACATTGCAGCCATCCAGCAGCTTGAATCATCGGGTGTACTCCAACGACCTACCCAGACGCGCGGCATCTTCAGTTCCGCCAAGGAATTCTTTTCCTGGGTAAGCGGAGCGGGTGAGCGCAACCGGGAACGGATCACCACCATCGCTTCCAACATGACAGCTGCCGAACGCAGCAAGCTCTACAATGGCATGAGGGACGAGTGGAAAAATAAATCGAAGAATGAGGCCGATTTCTGGAATAAGCTGCAAAAGGGTGATTATGACTCTTCGGCAGGACAGATATACAATGACTTTTATCACGATGGAGAGACTGAGTTCTCCGACCTGGCTCAGGAGAAAGGGCTTACACCGCAGAAGATCGTGGTGAACGAAGGAGCAAAGGGTGTTGAATCGGGAGCCAACGTGGTCCTTGACGCGACATCAGCCGTAGTCCCCGGTTTTGGTACAGGTACCACGGTGACTAAAGTGGCTGATAATGTGGAGAAGATGACCAAGTCGGAGAGCTGGAAAGAAGCAGCAGAGCATGGATTTCATGCGGCCTCTGACATCCTGGAGGAGGTGACTGGTGACATCGGATATACCGGCTTCAACGGCAGTGACGTGGTGAACGCCATCCGCAACAAGGTAGATGAGACGGTGTTCAAAAAAGATGACAAGGAGGAGACCAAAGGCAAGGTGTCAATAACGGATAAGAATAAAGAAAAAACTAAATCCATTGTAATTGTAGAAAAGAAAGGAGGAGCAACCAGCAGTGATGGTTCTCCATCCATCTACACCACCACGAAGACTGGCATCTCGGATGGTATCGATATGCTTGTAAAGGCAGGTAAGTGGTTGGTGACAGTGATCAATGAAAAAGGTTACCGTGGAACAGTGGAAGTTGAGGTGGAAGCAGGCAAGGTGACCGTGACCGAGGTGAATACGCAGGAGCCGGAGTCTGATGAAGAAGGGCCGAAAGGTAATTACGAGTTTAAATACACAATTGACAATTTCCAGATAGAGGCTGAATTTTTGAATGACGGAGGAGATATCCTAACCGGATGGATGGGATATAGCGAAGATTGGGATGGATTTGAGCCACTAACCTACAAGGATGGTTACTTTGTCACAACAATTCATTCTGTGAATTTCGGTGGAGAAGAAAATTACAAAGTACAGATTGATTTCAAAAACAAAAAACTACTTTTAGCTGAACAGATTAACGACTGTTATGCCTTTACATTAAAAAATTTACCGGTCGTTAGTTGGAGCAATGAGAAAATGATCTTTGAGAGCAGTGGGGAGGATTTATATGATCACTTCACCTATCAAAATATTCTCGGCGAGGGATGCTATCGAATGGTTGGTGCTGCTTTCGAGAGTAACTCTAAAGCCAGGATTGAGATAAGGAAGCGGTAATACCAACTTATGTAAAAAAGTAATTGATATCATAGTCTCAGGGATCACATAATAGGGCAGGCAAAAGTATATGCCCTATTATGTGATCCTGATAGTACTATCCTTTCTTTGAGGCCCGCTTGCGCTCCGTCTCATCGAGCTGAATCTTACGGATACGCATATATTTGGGGGTTACTTCCACGTATTCATCTTCCTTGATATACTCGAGCGCTTCTTCGAGACTGAAGACTACTGGAGGAGCCAGCTGTGCCTTGTCGTCTGTACCCGAAGCACGTACGTTGGTCAGCTTCTTCGATTTGGTGACATTCACTACCAGGTCGCCTTCCTTG
>DHTF01000051.1:55158-68738 GCA_002411515.1 Proteiniphilum sp. UBA5267
CCCGAAGCACGTACGTTGGTCAGCTTCTTCGATTTGGTGACATTCACTACCAGGTCGCCTTCCTTGCTGTGTTCACCCACTACCTGGCCGGCGTATACGTCGGTCTGTGGCTCAATGAAAAAGCGCCCCCGGTCTTGCAGTTTATCCAGTGCATAGGCATAGGCATTGCCCGATTCGCCGGCAATGATGGAGCCGTTGAGCCTTTTTTCAATGGTTCCCTTCCAGGGTTGAAACTCCAGAAAGCGGTGCGCCATGATGGCTTCACCGGCAGAAAGGGTGAGTACCACGTTGTTCAGCCCAATGATGCCCCGCGAAGGAATGTTAAATTCCATGTGCATCCGGTCTCCCTTATTCTCCATGGAGAGCAGTTCTCCCTTGCGACGGGTGATGACGTCGATGATCTTGCTGGCAGACTCCTCGGGGAGGTTCACTGTAAGCTGCTCCACCGGCTCGTGCTTCTCCCCGGCGATCTCCTTGATGATTACCTGTGGTTGGCCTACCTGCAGCTCATATCCTTCGCGGCGCATGGTCTCGATCAGTACAGAGAGATGGAGTACACCACGTCCATATACAATCCAGGAGTCGGAATTGCCCGTTTCTTCCACACGCAGCGCCAGGTTCTTGTCCAGCTCGCGCATCAGCCGCTCGTAGATATGCCGTGAAGTAACATATTTGCCGTCCTGCCCATAAAAGGGGGAATTGTTGATGGTGAACAACATCGACATGGTGGGCTCGTCTATGGCAATGGGCTCGAGCGGCTCCGGCTTTTCCAGGTCGGTGATGCTGTCGCCGATTTCGAATCCTTCGATGCCGACCAACGCGCAGATATCGCCCGATGTTACTTCCTCCGCTTTCGATCTTCCCAGACCCTCGAACACATTCAACTCTTTGATGCGGATCTTTTTGATGCTGCCGTCACGTTTGCAAAGTGCATAATCTTTATTGAGACGAATGGTACCGCGATGCATGCGCCCTACAGCAATACGTCCCACGTAGTTGGAGTAATCGAGTGAGGTGATCAGCATCTGCGGTGTTCCCATCCTTATTTTGGGAGCAGGGATATGCTCGAGGATGGCATCGAGCAGCGGGATGATATTGTCGGAAGGTTTTTTCCAGTCGTCCGACATCCAACCCTGCTTGGCGGAACCATAGATAGTGGGAAAGTCGAGCTGATCCTCGGTGGCGTTGAGACTGAACATCAGGTCGAACACCTCCTCCTGCACCTCCTCGGGGCGGCAGTTGGGCTTGTCCACTTTGTTGATTACCAATATTGGCTTGAGCCCTATCTCCAGGGCTTTTTGCAATACAAAGCGAGTTTGTGGCATGGGGCCTTCGAAGGCGTCGACTACCAGCAGGCAGCCGTCGGCCATGTTGAGCACGCGTTCGACCTCCCCGCCGAAGTCGGCGTGACCCGGGGTGTCGATGATGTTTATTTTGGTGTCGTTGTATTGTATTGAGACATTCTTCGAGAGGATGGTGATGCCCCTTTCCCTTTCCAGATCATTGTTATCCAGGATCAGGTCTTCGTTCTGTTGGTTGTCCCGGAAAAGGTGGCCTGCCATCAACATTTTGTCCACCAGCGTGGTCTTACCATGATCCACGTGGGCAATGATGGCAATATTACGGATATTTTGCATGAAAACAATCTTTTTAGAGCGCAAAGGTACACTTTTTCAACGACAAAATAATAATCCCTTTCATATTTATCGAAAACTATTCATTGGCGGTACGATCGTACAGCACAAGGAATCAGGATCTGTTGATTGTGACGTAAAAAAAAATGAATATATTTGTATGAGGTCGCTATCGCAGTGTCACCTCATATCATGTTGGAGAAATTCCGCAAGTTTCGGATTGTATAGTTGCGACATAAGACGGATATTTGTGACGGATATTTGCACGAATAGAGCTGAACCTGCTACGTTCCCTCTTTGGCCGTATCCACTCCCATACTTTTTAAATTTGCGAAACCGAATAAATGAGGAACAATGGACGATCAACAACAGCTTAATTACGAAAGAATTGCAGCAGCAATCGATTATATCGTTGCCCACTTTAAGGAGCAGCCTGGTCTTGATGAAGTTGCCCGCTATGTACATCTGAGTCCCTTTCACTTTCACCGTTTGTTTAGCGAATGGGCAGGAACCACACCCAAGAAATTTCTGCAGTATATCAGCATCGAGCATGCCCGGAAGCTGCTGAAAGAAGAGCAGGCTACCCTTTCATATACGGCATTCGATACAGGACTTTCAGGCACAGGACGGCTGCACGACCTTTTTATTCAGATTGAAGGAATGACCCCCGCGGAATACAAAAATGGAGGGGGGAACCTCACGATAAACTACAGTTATGCCCCGAGCCCTTTTGGTGAAATCATTGTGGCATCTACATCGAAAGGAATTTGTTATCTGGCTTTTATCAATGAGGGGGTTAACCCGATTGATGATTTGCAGCGCCGCTTTCCGCGGGCAACATTGCAACAAAAGGTTGACATGAATCAAAAAAATGCACTGCACATTTTCCAGAATGAGCGAAGAAGTCTCTCAGCCATAAAATTGCACCTGAAAGGGACCTCTTTTCAGTTGAAAGTATGGGAGGCTCTTTTGAAAATTCCAATGGGAAACCTTTCAACCTACGGTCATATTGCTGCACAAGTGGGAAATGAGGACGCTTGCAGGGCAGTTGGCACGGCCATCGGCAGTAATCCTGTATCATTTCTGATACCCTGTCACCGCGTCATACAATCGACCGGAAAGGTCGGCGGTTATATGTGGGGCACGACACGCAAGATTGCCATGATAGGCTGGGAAAGTGCGCAGACAGAAACCCGGGAAGAAATGCAGGGATAGCAGCTGCCTGGATGCTATGCGGAAAAATGACCAGTTTGTATGAAGAAGAAACAAACAGCCCCTTTTTCCCTTGTGTGGACAGAGGGTTTTTGTATCTTTGTGCACGTAACAACAAAACATATTCAGATCAACATCAATGGACTTACACAGGTTTATCAGTGTATCGCTGCTCTATGTCGTACTTGGGACAGCGCTCTCTGCGGCTTCTTCCCTCACGGCACAGAATCCTCCGCTCTCTGGCAGCGATAAAATTATTACAGATCCCGAAATTGTTCCCATGTATACCGGTGGCACGGCTGAGATGCACCGATTTATCTCGAACACACTGAGCTACCCCCCCGATGCGGTAGCCCGGAATGCGCAGGGACTGGTGGTATACACTTTCGTGGTGGAGAAAGATGGTACCCTCTCAGACTTCAACATCATTCATCGTGCCGATTCCCTGCTCAATGAGGAGGCGCTGCGCATCCTGAAGAATATGCCTCCCTGGCGCCCTGCCAGGCATAAAGGAGAGATCGTGCGTGCAGAAACATATGTGCCGATGTACTTTAAACTGAATAAAAATGCACGGATGGCTACAGGAACCTCCAGGCCTTCCAGCTCCGCTACGGCGAAAGCCTATGCCAAGACCGACCGGGGCCTTCTTGAAAACAATGATATCTACACCATTGTGGATAAGATGCCGTATTATGAAGCCGGCGAAAAAGGACTGGCTAATTTTATCTCCCATAACATCCGTTACCCACGCGAAGCATTGCAACAGGGTATTGAGGGACGGATACTCTGTTCTTTTGTCGTTGCTGCCGATGGAACAGTCTCCAATATTGAAGTGGTGGAGGGATTGCATTCCTCTCTGAATGATGAAGCCATACGGGTGCTTGGATTGATGCCCCGATGGATACCCGGTGAAAACGGAGGGGAGAAGGTGAATGTAAAATGCCTGTTGCCAATCGATTTCACCATCGATGAAGAACCTATTCCTGCGATGTAATGGCCGACTATCTGGCTACTGTAGTTGAAATATTTTGTGCAGCGGTGGTTTGGAATTGCGCTCTGCGGTTTTAATTCAGAGTATAGGGTATTTCGCGCAGTCCGTCGTAGGTATGAATAAAGAGGTGGAAAGGAATGGAATCTTCGTTTTCTGTACGCAGGCTTTCCAACAGAAAAGAACAGTACATGATCTGCGGATAACCGGGCGGGTCGCTTTCTCGGGAGTGACTGAAATGGAGATCGATGGTGGGTGACGTAGTATCTTGAAACAGGGCCACCTTGTGCGGTTTGCTGTGGTATTCAGTCTCGATGATCATGTTGAGATAATCACCTCCCACCCAAATACTTTGAATCTTCACCGGTTCCTTTGCCAATTTGTTCGGAAAACCTTCAGTCAGGAGGGCAGCGGTGAAAATCTCGGAGACGCGATTGATCTTCACCGTGTCGCCCTGCAGCGAGGTATAGCTTAGCACGACCCGCTGTCCCTCTTTGCCTGTATAGTCTGTGCTTTGGGGAATTAGTAAGCGGCCGTTGTCAAGCCGGAACAAACACTCCCCGCCATCCCATTTCACTGTAGCGAACTCCAAAAAGTAATCGTCGAGCCTTTCGGGTTCTGCTTCGCAGGATGTCAACAACAAAACGACCAATATTCTGATGAGCCAATGCACCCTCATTATACAAGTGTGACTTTTATTCCTTTTTCCCTGATGATTTGTAGAATGTGCGGAGGGGCATTTTTATCGGTGATGATGTGATGTACCCTGTCAATGTCGCAAATTTTACCGAAGCCTTGTTTCCCGAATTTCGATGAATCGGATAAGACAATAACCTCCTTGGCGGCATCAAGCATATACTGGTTCAGATGAGCTTCCCCAATGTTGCTGGTGGTTAATCCAAAGTCAATACCTATTCCATCCACACCAATAAAGAGTTTGTTGCACATCAACTCATTCAATATATGCTCTGTATAAGGGCCAATGACCGATGCGGAGCTTTTGCGCATGAAGCCGCCCAGCTGGATGATCTCCACGTTGGGATTATAACAGAGTGTCAGCGAAACTTTCACCGAAGAGGTGATCACTGTCAGTGGTTCTGCCATCGGTATCTTGCGCGCAAAATACAATAGGGTAGTGCCTGAAGCAATGATAATCCGATCGTTTTTGTTCAATAACTGAATGGCTGCATTGGCGATGCGGATTTTCTCATCTACCATGATTTTCTCCTTCTCATCGATGTGCCGGTCGTCAATCAGTGAACTCACGGCACTCGCGCCTCCATGATCACGCAGTAGTAGACTTTTGCTTTCGAGTTCTTTCAAATCCTTTCGGATGGTCACTTCAGATACTCCCAAGAGTTCACTGAGATCCTGCACCGAGGCATAACCCTTTTTTTCCAACTCATCCAATATGACCCGATAGCGCTGGCCACTGTTTAATTTTTGATGATCATCTTTCATTGTTGTAAATTTTGTCTGCCCTTGAAAAGCGTCATATTAACTCCCAGAGCCGGTTAGCGAATTATTACTTACCGAAAAAGCAAATCACCTGCATGTCATGGAGAACAAAACTACGAAAAAGAAAAGGTTTCACAAAATTGCGGCATCTGAAACATTCATTTTTTGTTTTATTTTATCGCATGCTGTATTAGCTGGATATTTCTATCCAGCCTTTTATGAAGAAAGAGTTGCTTTTGGTTGCGAATATTTATGTTAATATTCTAAATACTTTCAAATTCTTTCGAATTAATTTTGGTATGTCGGATAGTCTTGTTATTTTTGAGGAATTAAAACATTATTTATGGTACGGGAACAATATATCGATCGATTAAAAGAAGTCAAGGATGGCTCTGGGTGGGATTTTATTGTAATAGGAGGAGGTGCTACCGGTTTAGGTATCGCTGTGGATGCAGCAAGTAGGGGATATAAAACCGTGTTGCTGGAACAATCTGATTTTGCAAAAGCAACGTCGAGCCGCAGCACCAAACTGGTCCATGGCGGTGTGCGTTATCTGCAAAAAGGAGATGTGGCTTTGGTCAGAGAAGCATTGCACGAAAGAGGCTATTTGAGCAGAAATGCACCCCATCTGGTGAAAAACCAGCGCTTCATCATTGGTAATTATCAATGGTGGGAGAAACCTTTTTACACGCTGGGACTTACTTTTTATGATATCCTGGCCGGGAATATGAGCCTGGGTCGTTCTCTGCCCATGAGCAAGAAAGAGGTGATCCGGCACATTCCACAGATTGAACAAAACCAGCTCAAAGGAGGCGTTTTGTATCACGACGGGCAGTTTGATGATTCGCGACTTGCCATCAATCTGATGCAAACGGCTGTTGAAAATGGTGCTGTAGTCGTTAATTATGTCAGGGTGAGCAGCTTGATAAAAGACCAGCAGCAAACCATCGTGGGTGTTGTGGCAGAAGATACCATCGGGGGAAGCACCTTCGAGTTAAAAGGCAAATGCATTATCAATGCTACCGGTATTTTTGTGGACGAGATCATCAAAATGGATAAACCGGATGAGAAGCCGTTGGTACGCCCCAGTCAGGGTGTACATGTTGTGGTAGACCGGTCATTTTTGGATAGCGATGATGCCATCATGGTACCAAAAACCAGTGATGGAAGGGTGATGTTTGGAGTGCCCTGGCACAATCGGGTAATATTGGGTACAACCGACACACCCGTCAAGGAGTTTGTCCTGGAGCCAAGAGCACTGGAAGAGGAGGTGGACTTCATCCTGGAAACTGCCGGAAGGTATCTTACGAAGAAACCAAAACGCGAAGATGTTCGTTGTGTATTTGCCGGGCTCAGGCCGTTGGCAGCACCCAAAAAACATGCCGAGGAAGCAAAGACAAAAGAGATCTCCCGCAGTCACAAGCTGCTGGCCTCCGACTCAGGACTGATTACCATCACAGGTGGAAAATGGACAACCTACCGCTCAATGGCCGAACAGACCGTGGATCTGGCAATCAAAACAAAAGGTCTGGATTTTAAGCCCTGCAAAACCAGGCATCTGAAGATACATGGTTACAAGAAGAATCCCGACCGAAACGACCACCTATATATATATGGTAGCGATCAGGAGCAAATTCTGCAATTGCAGAAGAACAATCCGGCCTATGCCCAGAAGTTGCATCAGGAGTTGGATTTTACGGTAGCCGAAGTGGTGTGGGCCGTGAAAAAAGAGATGGCATGCACGGTCGACGATGTATTGGCACGCAGGGTGAGGGCACTCTACATTGATGCCAAGATCTCTGTTGAAATTGCTCCTGCCGTAGCGTCCATCATGGCAAAAGAACTTCAGAAAGATACAAAATGGGAGGAAGAGCAGGTGCGAGACTATGTTTCGCTTGCAGCCAATTATATATTTTAATATGATGACACTGTAAACTATCTTTGCATTTTTTTCAAGTATATTTATTGTGAAAAATTTAATAAAATGATTGGCATTCTTAAACCACCTTCACACAAAGAGTTACTACCCCAAGAGAAAATCGAACCCACCTATAAGCGGTTGCGTTTTCAGATTTTCATGGGGATCTTTATTGGCTATGCAGGCTATTACCTGGTAAGGAAAAACTTTTCACTGGTAATGCCTGACCTCATTGACATGGGTTATTCAAGGGGTTCGCTCGGCATCATCGCTGCGGCGGTCTCCATCTCTTATGGTCTCAGCAAGTTTCTGATGGCTGGTGTATCGGATAGAAGCAACGCACGTGTATTTTTGAGCTTGGGACTGTTGCTGTCGGGGCTCACCATATTAAGCCTTGGTACCATGCCACTGCTCACCTCGTCTGTCGCCATCATGTTTGCCGTGATGTTTGTGAACGGTTGGTTCCAGGGAATGGGTTGGCCACCTTCGGGACGGGTCATGGTGCACTGGTTCTCCACCAAGGAGAGAGGCACCAAGATGTCGATATGGAATGTGGCACACAATGTTGGCGGTGGCCTGATCGGTCCTCTTGCTATCCTGGGTGTAGCAATTTTTGGCGACTGGCATAGCAAGTTATATTTTCCGGCAATGATTGCCATCGTGGTTTCCTTTATTGCTTATCTGCTCATTCGTGATACGCCCCAGTCTTGCGGATTGCCCAATATCGAAAAGTTTAAGAACGATTATCCGAAAGATTACAACGAGAACTATGAAAAAGAATTTACAACCAAAGAGATTTTTTTCAAATACGTATTGAACAACAAGTTTCTCTGGTTGATCGCCATTGCCAATATCATGGTCTATCTGGTGAGATATGGTGTGCTCGACTGGGCTCCGACTTATCTGAAAGAAGCCAAGGACTTTTCGATTAGTGAATCGGGATGGGCTTACTTCGCCTATGAGTATGCTGGTATACCCGGCACACTGTTGTGCGGATGGATTTCAGACAAAGTATTCAAAGGAAGAAGAGCACCTGCCATAGTCATCTACATGTTGTTGGTGATGGTGGCGATCTATATCTACTGGCAAAATCCGCAGGGACAGGTGTGGATCGACAATGTTGCCCTGATCGCGATCGGCTTCCTGATATATGGCCCGGTGATGTTGATTGGTGTGCAGGCACTTGACCTCGTACCCAAAAAAGCAGCAGGCACAGCGGCTGGATTGACCGGACTGTTTGGATATTTGGGCGGTGCTTTGGGAGCAAATATCGCCATTGGATTTATTGTGGATCACATGGGATGGGATGCGGCATTTATACTGATGCTTGCAGCCTGTGTATTGGCCATCGTGTTCACCATGTTCACCTGGAATGCAGAAAAAAAGAGATTATTGGCTGATTCATAAAATTTACCGAATAAAGAGATGAAAAGATTGTTATTTACCCTTTCCCTGGTCATTACTTTTTTTGTACAGACTGTTGTAGCACAGACTTACAGGCCCATACACGGATGGTCGGAGGAGATCAACCAACGGCTGGAGAGTTTTCTCAATGCCACCCGCATCATGCAAGAAAGAAAGGTGGCAGTCTTTGATTGCGACGGCACCACTTTCGGACAGGTGCCACACTATCTGGCCGATGAGGCTTTGTACCAATATGCCGATGAGGTGCTGAAAAAGCGAAACGACCGGGAAGCAGCTGCTAAACTGGCTATACTCGATCGGATGGTCAAGGATGGAAATAATGTGGGCAAGCCTTATGTCGAAGACAGGGTTCACTTTTTGGCGGGATTGTCGCAGCAGGAGATTGAGAATATTGGTTACGACTGCTATCGAAAATCATACAAAGGGAAGTTCTATCCCGAGATGAAAGAACTGATTGCCAACCTGAAGGATTACGGCTTCGAAGTATGGATACTGACTGCCTCGCCCGAGTTCCTTTACCAGAGATTTGTGGCCGAGGAACTGGGTATCTCCCCGTTGAACATCCTGGGTGCAAAGTGTGTGGTGAAAGAGGGGAAAACTACCGGAGAGATTATCCTGCCCATTCCTCAGGACGATGGGAAGGCCCACACGATCGAGACATTCATCAAAACCAAACCACTTATTGTGGGTGGCAACAGCCGTGGCGATATGGACATGCTCAATGAGTCGTTTGGCCTGAAAATTGTGGTCAACCCCGATGATCAAACCGTGCGCGGTCCCGAAGATGGGCCCATGAACGGACATACGGTAAAGTCTTACTGGGAAAAGGAGGGAGCGCTCATTGTCAAGTGCGACGATGTAACGGATGAAAATGTACATTTTTATACGTCACGGTGGAAAATCAAGGAAAATCGGGCCAATCCGAAATAAAGTGGATAGATAAACAGAAAAAAAATGTTGACTGATGTAATATATCGTGTAACCGGTTTCACTCACAAGCGGAAACCCAATCACAGTACCCGCCCCCAATTCAAAAAATGGGGTGTGGTGCTCTTTTTAGTATTCAGTACACTTTCTGCCCATGCACAAAGCATCACCCCCCAGGCGCTCAACGTCCAAAAAGAGATGCCCAAAAATCAGGTGATTGCACACCGGGGTACCATTTTTTGGGCCCCGGAGCTCACAGAGGCAGCCTTCCGGTGGGCACGCAACAGCGCTGCCGACTACCTCGAACTGGACGTACACCGCACGAAGGATGGTCAGCTAGTAGTGATGCACGACAAGACATTGAAGAGAACAACCAACGTAGCAACTGTCTTTCCCGGAAGAGAAAACGATCCGATTGGCACCTTTACGATGGCTGAACTCCTACAGTTGGATGCGGGAATACTATTTAATGAAAAGAACCCGAACCAGGCACGATCCTCCTTTGTCGGTCAGGGTGTGCTCGCTTTTGAAGATGTTTTCAGAATTGCCGAGGGAAAGAGAATAAAAAGAAATCCTGATGGTAGCCGTGTTTATCATCGTACAGCCGATGGAGGTTATCAATTTGTTTACGAAGATGATCCTGCAGATAATGGACACCGTCCCGGTGTAATCATTGAAACCAAGATCCCAGAAACCTATCTAGGCCTGGAAGAGCAGATGTATCAGGCGTTGAGCGACTTTGGCTGGAACCCCCTGGAAAAGAACGGCCGCAAAATAAGCAAACACTTTTACAGAAAAGGAAAAGTAAACGTCGGAAATACCAAGGGTAAGATCTTGGTGCAGACCTTCTCCCGCGAAGGAATGTTGCGTTTTAAGGAAGTCTTCAAAGAAGAGATACCTGTCAGTTTCCTGATCAAAAGTCCCGATCCAACAAAGTCTGGAGCAGAAAAGAGTTTCGATGAAATTGTAGACTTTACCATCCAAAGTGGAGCTCAATTTATCGGGACCAATGTTTCGGTACAGGATGGAGAAGTGTCTAACAAACAGTTTCTGGAAAAGATTCGCGCCGCCGGATTAAAGATAAATATCTATTCGTTTAATAACGATGAAGAGATGGATTCCTATTTTGGAGATCAGAAGGATAGCAATGCCAAACCATTGCTGGACGGGATGATTACCAACAGGGCAGATCTCACCACTCACTTTTATAAAAGACACCACAGCCGATCCATAGCGCCATCACAAGATCCAAAGATTATACTGGAAGAGTTAGGCTATTAAATATAGAGATTCTCGAGATGAAAAAAATGATCAGATACCTGTTGCTGCTTGCAATCTTAATACAATACCCTGCCTGCGGTAGCAAGGAGGAATATAAAGTCGATGAGTTTGAAGTGGCCTTCGAGCTTCCTTCCCTGATTGATGTCACCCAGGGAGGGGAGTATACTTTCAATGTGAAAGACGGCAAATCGCCGACGACTACCGATTCTTTTATTTTTGAATCGGAAGAGGGGATTTCGTTCGTCTGTCCCATCGTTAGCTCTTCTTCCGGAAGCTTTACCATCCGATTGGCAAGCAATATCCAATCGGGTTACCACCAGGTTTACATCAAAAGAGATACCCGAAAAAAAACATTCGGGAAGACATACCTGAACATCGTCGAAGACATCGGCTTTACTCCCGATGAAGGGACAACCATTTACGGCATTGTTTCCTCCAGTGAGGGCGCAGTGGCGAACGTGGTGGTATCTGACGGAGTGGAGGTGGCGGTCACAAATGAGCAGGGTATTTACCAATTGAAATCAGCCAAGACACAGGGCTCTGTATTTATCTCCATACCCGGTGGATACGAAGTCTCTTCCAATGGCGTATTGCCCCAGTTCTTTGCGAAGCTGAAAGGTGCCCCCCAGGTGACCGAACGGGTCGATTTTACGCTAAAGAAAGTCCAGAATCAAGACGATTACAAGGTTTTTATGCTCGGTGACATGCACCTTGCGAATCGCACAAATGATGCCAGTCAATTCTCTGAATTCACTGCCGACCTGTCCAAAACCATGGAGCAGAATAAAGGGCAGAAGATGTACGCCATTGCGCTGGGGGATATGACATGGGAGTTATACTGGTACTCAAACAATTATTATTTCCCTCAATATCTGAATGCTGTCAACACCCAACTGAAGAATCTGCAAATATTTCACGTTATGGGCAACCACGACAACGATTATAAGGCTACATCCGATTTTGCGGCAGAAACACAATACAGGAACCTCATTGCTCCCACTTATTATTCTTTCAATATTGGCAAGGTACATTACGTGGTCATTGACAACATCGATTGCAGCGATTACGATGGAACCGAATCCCGAAATTATGAAAAGCGTGTCACCAACGAACAATTGAACTGGCTTGCAAAGGACCTGTCACACGTGAGTAAGTCTACACCCGTTGTCGTGGCGACGCATGCACAAATATTCTATCCAACCACCAGCGGATTTAAGTATGACCACGATGTCACCAATACCACCCGGCTTTTTGATATACTGGCAGGGTATGAAGTACATTTTGTAACCGGTCATACCCATTCGATATTCAATGTCACGCCAGAAGCGGCTATCGTGGGCAATCACAACTTTTATGAGCACAACTCAGGTTCCATCTGTGCTTCCTGGTGGTGGTCAGGATATCTGACCCCCGGAGTACATATCAGCCCCGATGGTACCCCCGGTGGATACGCCATCTGGGATGTGACCGGAACCGATTTAAAATGGAAATACAAAGCGACAGGATGGCCGGAAGAGTATCAGTTCCGGAGCTACGACCTGAACAACGTACACTTCTCGATGGCCGACGTGCCGTTGATGCCCCCCAGCGTCCCCGATGCAACCAAAAAAGTGTATGAACAGTACGTGAATACCTATCCTGCCAACAACGACAACGAGGTGCTGATCAAGATCTGGAACTGGAATGCAAACTGGAGCCTGAGCGTCGTCGATGAAAACGACAACAAACTCACTCCCGAAGCGTTGTGGACGTATGATCCGCTTCACATAGCTGCTCTTTCCGTGAAAAGATTCAACCAAAGTAATCTTTCGTCCACACCCTCCTTCGTGACGCAAAAATTCACCCATTTCTTCAAGGTAAAAGCCATGAATGCCGATGCCGATTTGGTCATTACCGTGAAAGATGAATTCGGGCACACGTGGACTGAGCATATGCAGCGTCCGAAACTGTTTTCTACAGATGCGTACAAAAAAAAGTAGATTCTTATTAACCGAATTAAATATTGCTAATTTTTAAACACTGATTTTATGAGAGTATGTAGACCGTTTGTCCTATTTCTACTTATGATGCTTGGAGGAGAACTCTCCTTGTTGGCTCAGAATAGAGTGATCTCCGGGAAAATCTTTGATGCGGAACAACAACCCATGATAGGAGTCACTGTTCAGCTCGATGGTACGACTAAGGGTGTAATCTCCTCTGTGGATGGGATTTTTGCGCTTGAAGTTCCATCAGGAGAAGCAACATTGAATGTCTCATTTGTGGGATATATAACACAAAAAGTTCGTATTGCGCCAAACCAAACCGAGGTCACCATCAACATGACGGAAGATGCCGTGCTTCTTGAAGAGGCCATCGTGGTGGGTTACGGCACACAGAAAAGGGTCAACCTGACCGGTTCTGTCTCCGTGGTAGGAGGAAAAGAACTCGAAGACCGTGTGGCACATTCTGTCACGCACATGTTGCAGGGTGCTGTTTCAGGCCTTAACATCACCACCTCTTCAGGTAGACCGGGTAGTACCCCATCCATCAATGTCAGGGGTGTCACCTCAATCAATGGAGCCGAGCCGCTTGTGTTGATCGACGGTGCAGTAGGCGATCTCAATCGCATCAATCCCAACGATGTGGAGTCTATTTCTGTCATCAAAGACGCTGCCGCAGCTGCCGTATACGGAGCACGTGCTGCATTTGGTGTCATCCTTGTTACCACCAAATCAGGTACTGCCAGAGATGGAAAAGC
>DHTF01000086.1:0-694 GCA_002411515.1 Proteiniphilum sp. UBA5267
AAAAACTTTTTGTGCAAGGGAGACGATACGAACTCATTTTACCAGACTTTTGTACTTAAGACCCATATTACGCATAACATATTCCTGCATACGGGCTATCAGTTATATCGTTTCAAAGAGCCGAATAATCTAATGATGGGACTTGGTTATCGATTTAATGCCAGATAAACAAGGAAATAATGCTCTGCTTGTTCCCGTCAACCGGCATGACAAGAACAGCTACACACGGACACGAGAAAAGAACAAAATCCTATCATGATCTCTTCCTGCGCAGCGCCAGATACCAGAAAAAGAGGATGCTTCCTTTGAACAGGGAGGTGATGGTGATGGCCCACCATACGCCGGTTACGCCGATGCGGGCGCCCAGGAAGAGGGCCAGCGGAATGCGCAGCGTATTGAAGAAGATGCTGACGATAGCCGGAGGTGTGGTCCTTCCCAGGCCATTGAACATGCCCTGCGTGGTGATCTCAAGCATCATGAAGAGCTGAGAGAACCCCAGAATCATCAGGTAGTTACCTCCAGCCAGATAGGCTTCCTGCTCCTGCACGAAAAGTGCGAAGATCTCTTCCCCGAGCCCTACAAATGCCACCGTCACCACAACGCCCAATGCACCCAACATCAGCAATGTATGTCGGAATGCGCGGGTGGCTCGCTGCATCTTGCGGGCTGCATAGTTCTGTGCCACAAAGCTCCC
>DHTF01000086.1:937-1958 GCA_002411515.1 Proteiniphilum sp. UBA5267
TGGCTGGTGATGCCGAGGTGCCCGCCATAGACCGAAGCGGTGCGGGCCAGGTTCATGTTGATGAAGGCAAAGTAGACATTCATTGCCGCCACCGGCAACCCCAGTTTCAGGATGTTGATCGTATACTTTTTGCGGGGGCGGACTAAAAACCGGAAGCGACCCAGCAGACCATTCTTCCGTTTCAGATGCAGGACAAATAGCAACAGTACCAACCCTTGCGACAAGATGGTGGCCAGCGCAGCCCCTTTTACCCCCATCTCCGGAAACGGACCCATGCCAAAGATCAGTAGCGGATCGAGCACAATGTTGCACAACAGCCCGGTGGCATTGAAATAAAAGGGAATATCACTCCGCCCGGAGCCGATATAAATGCCCGAAAAGTTGAGAATCAGAAACATGACCGGTATGCCCAGTGCGATGATCCGCAGGTAGCCGACTGCTTCGAGCGATATGCTGCTTTCCAGATTGTAAAAAGAAACGTAAGGGTGGGGGAAGAGGAAGAAGAAAATACCAAAGAGAAGTCCCAGTCCACAAGCGATGGTCGTGGTGTGTGAAGCATAAACCGATGCCAGTTCGGGACGTCGCGCGCCAATGGATTGTCCGATTGAAATCTCGGCACCCACTTTGGAGATCAGTGCCACGGAGTTCATCATCCACATCAGCATACCCACGGAGCCTACGGCAGCCACCGACTTACTCCCCAGCTTCCCTATCCACATGATGTCCACCAGGTTGTAGGCCATCTGGATAAAGCTGATTGCCATCAGCGGGAGTGCCAGCGTGGTCAGTTGTCGAAATATACTTCCCTGTGTCAGATCACGCAGAGAAGACTTGTATGTTGCAGTTTTTTTCACCGCTATTTAGGGTCCGGATTGATGATAAAAAAGGGAGTAACAACAAACGTTACTCCCCTCATTTATTAGATAAGAGGAAGTGGAGGTCTCCCGCAGTTAGCGAAATAATGATCTCCTCTCCTCTTTAGAGCGGAAGACGGGGCTCAAACCCGCGACCCTCAGCTTGG
>DHTF01000086.1:2102-4572 GCA_002411515.1 Proteiniphilum sp. UBA5267
CAGCTTGGAAGGCTAATGCTCTATCAACTGAGCTACTTCCGCAATTTCAATTTGCCAATTTTCTTAGGAACAAGAGCATAGCCAAACTTGCTTTAGCTTTGCCGAGTGACAACAGAAAATGGACGAAATCAATGTGACTAATTTGTCAATTGGCATATTGGCACATTGAATAATTGGCTCATTAAGTTGTGGGCAGTGATGGATTCGAACCACCGAAGGCGTAAGCCAGCTGAGTTACAGTCAGCCCCATTTGGCCACTCTGGTAACTGCCCTTTTTTTGCGCTACAAAGATAGTGAAAACCGAGAGCAGTGTCAAACTCGCTTGAGCACTGCTGAGGCGCATCCTATTCTTCTACAAAGATACGATAAATTATTGGTATTTCTCTTTAAGGGCGATCATTTTTAAAGCAGTAATAGCCGCTTCATCTCCCTTATTTCCATGTCTGCCGCCTGCCCTTGCTTTAGCCTGATCGAGCGTGTTGGTGGTGAGTAAACCAAAGATCACCGGAACATCCTGTGTGAGATTTAATTGCGTTGTACCGTCGGTGACACTGTCGCAAACATAGTTGAAATGGGGAGTCTCCCCTTGTATAACACATCCCAGTACAATTACACTGTCCACGTTGCCTTTTGCGATCAACACTTTCGCGCCGTAGGTCAGTTCAAAGCTCCCGGGTACATATTCAACCACGATGTCATCGAGCGAAACGCCAAATTTCAGCAGTGTGTCGGTGGCTCCGCGCAGCAGGTTTGTTGTAACGGAAGAGTTCCATTCCGAGACCACGATGCCAATACGTTTACCTTGTCCCGATGGAACCTGTTTTGGATCGTATGATGAGAGATTATTCAGTTGAGTTGCCATGTTTTATTTCGATTCTTTCAGCAACTCGGCCTGTTTGATGTATTTGTCGGCTTCCTGTGCTTCGGGAGTGTTCAGATATTGTTCTTTAATCTGGGTGAAGGTCTCTATGGCCTTGTCATAATCTGCAAGGCTGATGTAGGCTTCGCCCACTTTTTTCATATAAATGGGAGTCAGCATCTGGTCGTTGGCCTGTTTGGCAGCCTTCTGAAAAAGCGATATCGCTTCAGCGGTTTTGCCCATGTTGATGTATACATCGCCCATGGCTCCGGTGATGGCCGGGGTAATGAGCAGGTCGCCTCCCTTGAATTTCTTCAGGTGTTCCAGCGCTTTTTCGTTGTTGCCAAGCCTGTTGTATGAAATGCCTGCGTAGGCGTGTGCCAGGTCGGCAGTGCGTGTGCCCTTGTATTGGCTGATCACCGATTCAAAACCAATGTAATCGTTTCCATTACCAAAAAGCGCCAGGGAGTCCTCTCCTTCCTGGAAATAACGCTCACCCTTGAAGATGGCTGTCTGAGCTTTCTCGTTGCGTGGCACCTTATATAAATAATGGTATGCCAAGAATGCTCCTACCAACACAACGACGATGAGCAAACCTGTTAAGATGTTTTTCTGATTATTTTCCAGAAACTGTTCAGAAGTGGTTAAAACTTCACCGATATTTTCAAAATTCTTCTCGGCCTTTGACTCGCTTGTTTTTTTTGCAGACATGATCGTAAAAAAAATGTGACGTTATTTTTTAGAGATGCAAAAGTAATGGTTTTTACACGATAAATAAAATTTAAAGGCTGTTTTTTCTCAAAACCAACCGTCGGATTAATCTTTTTCGTACGTTTGCAGTCTTATAAGCAGTTACTGAATGGTTTTTCCCACAAGAACGAAGAGGTGATGTAACAAAAACGATCTTTAATTCGTCTAGAAGAAAGAAACCAAAAAATGATGCAGATGAAGAAGAGAAAATATACGCCAGTTTATGCCCTCATAGGGATGATGTTGTTTGTCAGCTTGTTCTCACTTAAGGGACAGATTGATGTAAACTTTACAACCGTGCCGGTAGTGAACGGGAAGGTCGTTTTTGAACAGTTCCTTTTAGCCGACCAGACTGGCAATGCCAACCAGCGTTACGCAAAACTGCAAAACTGGGCAAAAAAAACATTTACCGGTAATCCCCTCCTCTCAGGTATTCGGTACGACGACAAAGCACAAAGTGTTACTGTGAGTTCGAAGGCAGAGTTGCTTTTGCCTGCAAACAGCGCCGGAGTGAAGGAGAAAATGATCATGAGTTATCGTTTCGACGCAACCATCACCAACGCTGGCTGTCTCCTTGTGGTACGCGATATCACCTACCAGCCTGCCAAAAAAGAATCGGGGTCTTTTTTTCCAAAGATTTACCCTGCCGAGGAGACCATTACCGATCAGGTTATTGCAGCCAATGGCAGCGAACGCGAGTTGAGAGCCAACCTGCGAAAAGAGACGCTCCTGTTGCTCAATAAACTCAATGCCGATCTGTCACAGGCGTTTTAAGCACAGTGTCTGAAGGACTGCACCGACTGAAGCGGCTGATTTTGTCAAAATTATATCGAAATTTATTTGCCGGAAACTTTGGTAAAT
>DHTF01000086.1:4751-35853 GCA_002411515.1 Proteiniphilum sp. UBA5267
TTAATTTTGCGCCCTGATTTGTCGGGAAGATTGCGTTCTGAACTGAAAAGAAACAATAAATACACAATATAGCGATGTCTAAGATTTGTCAAATAACAGGAAAAAGAGCAATGGTTGGCAACAACGTTTCTCACTCTAACAAGAAGACGAAACGCAAATTCAACGTCAATTTGTTCACGAAAAAGTTTTATTGGGTGGAAGAAGATTGCTGGATCAGCCTGAGCATCTCGGCATCCGGATTGCGCACCATCAATAAAATCGGATTGGATGCAGCCTTGAAACAAGCTGCTGCGAAGGGATTTTTAAACGCATAAAGAGAAGGAGAAAGCAGCAATGGCAAAGAAAGCAAAAGGGAACAGGGTGCAGGTGATTCTGGAATGTACAGAACACAAGGATAGCGGTATGCCCGGCACATCCCGATATATTACCACCAAAAACAGGAAGAATACAACCGAGCGCCTCGAATTGAAGAAATACAATCCGGTGCTCAAGAAAATGACTGTTCACAAAGAAATCAAGTAAAAACTGGATAAACTATGGCAAAGAAAGCAGTTGCGGGATTCCGCGATAAAAATACAACCACCGGGCGCAGTCACACCAAAGTTATCAAAATGGTGAAATCACCTGTAACGGGTGCCTACAGCTTTAGAGAAGAGATGATTCTGAACGACCAGGTAAAGGATTATTTTTCAAAATAAAGATTGACTGTTGTATTTTCCGTGCCCGGCCGCGATGAATCATTCATGTTTGGGGTCGGTTCAACGGAAAGTGCGTTAAAAATATGTAAAAGCTTCCCTGTGCCACAACGCAGGGAAGTTTTTTATTGACTATTTTGTAGTTTTGCAGACGATTCGTTGTCTGCATCAGACGAACCATATGGGAATTCAATTGGCATTCATCGTTTAAATATCCACTGCTTTATGGGTTTTTTTGACAGGTTCTCGAAAGGGAAAAAAGAAACACTCGACAAGGGTCTTGAAAAAACAAAGGAAAACTTTTTCTCGAAGATTACCCGCGCTGTAGCTGGTAAGTCGAAAGTCGACGACGACGTGCTCGACCAGCTTGAGGAGGTTTTGGTGACCTCCGACGTGGGGGTGGAAACTACACTCAAGGTGATCGAACGCATCGAAGAACGCGTAGCACGTGATAAATATGTGAGCACAGACGAACTCACAGCGATCCTGCGCGATGAGATCGTCAGACTCCTTACCGAAAATAACAGCGACGACCTGGCTGACTTTACCGTACCCGCGGAAAAAAAGCCCTATGTAATCATGGTCGTCGGTGTCAACGGGGTAGGGAAGACCACCACCATTGGAAAGCTGGCAAATCAGTTTAAGCAGAGAGGCCTCTCTGTCTACCTGGGCGCCGCCGATACCTTTCGTGCTGCCGCCGTGGAGCAGCTCGATATATGGGGGGAAAGAGTGGGCGTGCCTGTGGTGAAGCAAAAGATGGGTGCCGATCCCGCCTCTGTGGCCTTCGACACGCTCAGTTCAGCAAAATCGCACAATGCCGACGTGGTAATCATTGACACTGCCGGCCGCCTGCACAACAAAATAAACCTGATGAACGAGCTCACCAAGATCAAAAATGTCATGAACAAGATCGTGCCCGATGCACCCCACGAGGTGCTCCTTGTGCTAGATGGCTCCACAGGACAGAACGCCTTTGAGCAGGCCAAGCATTTCACTGCTGCAACCGAAGTGACCGCACTGGCTATCACCAAGCTCGACGGCACCGCCAAAGGGGGCGTTGTCATCGGCATTTCCGATCAGTTCAAGATACCGGTAAAGTATATCGGACTGGGTGAAGGCATCGACGACCTGCAGGTATTCCGAAGAAAAGAGTTCGTAGATTCCCTGTTTGGAGAGTAGGTCCCAAAGTCTCTCCCCGGCCACACATTGTGCCGTTCTTTTACATAAAACCGGTATCTACCCTAAGATAATTGCATATATGATTAAAAACAAGATAGATGTCGTCACGTTGGGTTGCTCCAAGAACCTGGTCGACTCAGAGTTGCTCATGCGTCAGCTGGTGGCCAACGGCTACACCGTAGCGCATGACCCCGAGGAAGCACGGGGCGACATTGCCGTGATCAATACCTGTGGTTTCATTGGCGATGCCAAAGAGGAATCTATCAACATGATCCTCTCCTTTGCCGAAGCCAAAAAAAGAAACAAACTCAAAAAACTCATCGTCATGGGCTGCCTCTCCGAGCGCTACCGCAAGGAGCTGGCGGAGGAGATCCCCGAGGTGGATCAGTTTTATGGCAAATTCGACTGGAAAAACCTGATTGCCGACCTGGGTAAATCATACTACAAGGAACTGGAATACGACCGTTCTCTCTCTACCCCTGCCCATTATGCCTATCTGAAAATATCAGAAGGATGCGACAGAACCTGCTCGTACTGTTCCATACCGCTGATCACCGGGAAATATAAGTCGCGCTCCATGGAAGATATCACCCGCGAGGTGCGGCAGCTGGTGAGCAAGGGCGTCAAAGAGTTTCAGTTTATCGCCCAGGATCTGACCTATTATGGGCTCGACCGCTACAAATCGATGAAACTGCCCCAACTGGTGGAACAGGTGTCAGACATACCCGGTGTGGAATGGATCAGGTTGCACTATGCCTATCCGGCACACTTCCCAACCGACCTGATGCGCGTGATGCGCGAAAGAGACAACGTGTGCAACTACCTCGATATAGCCCTGCAGCACATAAGCGACCACATGTTGAAAACCATGCGGCGGAATATCAGCAAACAGCAGACCATCGACCTCATCCAACAGTTCCGGGAAGAAGTACCGGGCATCCACTTGCGCACCACCCTGATGGTGGGCCATCCCGGAGAGACGGAAACCGACTTTGAGGAGCTGCTCGCATTTGTGAGGGAGACCCGTTTCGAACGACTCGGAGCGTTTCCCTACTCACACGAGGAAGATACCTACAACGACAAACATTATACCGATGACGTACCTGCCATTGTGAAGCAGGAAAGAATGGAACGCCTCATGGAGGCGCAGGAGGAGATTGCCCTCCAGCTGAACGAAGCAAAAGTGGGACAGACCCTGCGTGTGATCATCGACAGGGAAGATCCCGATTATTATGTCGGACGTACTGAGTTCGATTCACCCGAAGTGGATGGAGAGGTACTGATATCGAAAGAACGACCCCTGACGGTCGGTAATTTTTATGCGGTCTCAATCCACGATGCCCTGCCCTTCGATCTGCTTGGCAGTGTGAATTGAGCAAAACTTTATATCACATGACACACGAAGACCTTATTGCCCATCTTGCACAACAACTTGGTTGGTCGAATGATACGGTCTCAGCATCACTTGATGCGCTGATTGCCGTGTTGAAATCGGAACTGGATGATAACAAAACCGTGACCATCGATGATTTTGGGAGATTCCTTGTCCGTAACTACCCCGAATATATCCTCAGAGACGGGGAGACCAATGAACGATACCTGATGCCTCCCGCTCTGGAGGTGGAGTTTGAAGGAGAGGTGTCCCTCACTGGTGAAGATACCTTACTTCCGCCCCTTTGTTTTACACCTGAGGATGCATTGAATGACTTCGTCAACAGCGCTTTCTCGCCCTTCGAACCGGTCCTCATCAACGAAGGGGCCGATTTCCCCGGCCTGCAGGAAGTGGTGGACCAAGAGGTGGATGACGAAGATGTCAATCCACAACATACGATAGCCGAAGTGATGGATGCCAACCTGCAGGAAGTGGAGGACGAAGATGTCGCCCCTCAACAAGCGGTGGACGAAGTGATGGATACCAATATGCAGGAAGTGGAGGAAGAAGACGTCATTCCACAACATGCAATGGCCGCTGAGATGGAAGCCCCCCCCCAGATTCAAGAGCCCGAACCGGTAGAGATGATGAAGGATAGGAGCGATCTGCCTCCTCTTCGGAAAAAGAAAAAAGGCAAGAAGTCATCCTCTGTTTGGATTCCCATTGCGGGAGGTGTGGTAGTTGCCTTGGCCGTTCTTTTTTTTTTCAAGGGGGGAGAGCCGGTAAACAGTGAAGTAAGTGTCCAGTCGCCCTCCATACCCATAACAGAGAAGGTGTCCATGGAGTCTCCGGTTGCTGAAGAGCCGGTCGATGTTGTCTTGCCACAAACACAAATCAATGCGCCTTCCCAGGAAGCAACGAAGGTGCGTCTCACCCAAGGAAAAACGTTGAGGGTTCTGGCATTGGAGCTGTTTGGAAGTCGCGAGTTCTGGGTTTATATTTACCTGGAGAATAAAACACAAATCAGTAACCCAAACCAGGTGCCTATTGGACTGGAGCTGATCGTCCCCGATCAGGCAAAATACGGTATCGATGCCAATGATCCCAGTTCCGTGCTCAAAGCCAAAGAAATGAGCGAGAACATCCTCGGGGCGTCATAGAAGAACCTTCTCTTTTCGCATAAAAAATTAAAATAATTGAATTGCCTCCTCCTCACATGCGAGAAAAGGTGTATATTTGAATTTTTTTTAATAAAAAGTATCTATTTATAAAAAATATGTATCATGAAAGTTAAAAAGAACTTCTTGTGGGTGCTCATGCTCACCCTGCTTACGGCGTGCAATGCCAATTCGTTCAAAGGAACCCAAAAAGATGACTCCTCTCGTTATGTTATTCGTACAGAAGTGCCCGCACGTCCGGCAGGACAACAGGATGTGCTCGGTCTGGTAACACCCGCACTCGACACAGTGAGGGTGGGTTTTATTGGTCTTGGCATGCGGGGCCCGGGTGCTGTGAACCGCTTTACATACATCCCTGGAACCCGGATCGTTGCCCTGTGCGACCTGCATCCCGACAGGGTGGAGAAAGCACAGACCATTCTCGACAAGGCAGGTCTTCCCCGTGCGGCTGAATATAGCGGCAGTGAAGATGCCTGGAAAGAACTCTGCCAGCGCGACGACATCGACCTTGTGTATATCGCCACCGACTGGAAACATCATGCCGAAATGATGATTTACGCCATGGAACAGGGCAAGCATGTGGCTTGTGAAGTACCTTCAGCCACAACACTCGAGGAGATCTGGGCGGTCGTCAATACAGCCGAGAAAACGCAAAAACATGCCATGCAGTTGGAGAACTGCGTGTATGATTTCTTTGAACTCACTACACTGAATATGGCACAGCAAGGCGTTTTTGGCGAAGTGCTTCATGCCGAAGGTGCTTACATTCACAATCTGAAGGACTACTGGGAAAGTTACGAAGGCGACTGGCGACTGCAATTCAACAAGGAGCACCGGGGCGACGTATATGCCACACATGGTATGGGACCTGCTGCCCAGATCATGGATCTGCACCGCGGAAATAAGATGAATACGTTGGTGTCCATGGATACCAAACCGGTGAATATTCCCGAGCACCTGATTGAAAAACGGGGTATGGACCGCGACAGTGCTTACCAGTTTGCCAATGGCCAGCATACCATGACCATGATCCGTACCGAGAACGGAAAGACCATCCAAATTCAGCACGATGTGGCTTCACCGCGCCCCTACAGCCGCATGTACCAGGTGACTGGGACAAAAGGTTTTGCCAACAAATATCCGGAAGAAGGATATGCGCTGGAGGCAGAGATGCTAGACGAGAGTGTAGCTCCCAATCACGAGAACCTCAATGCACACAGCTTTGTGCCGGAGGAGGTGAAGAATGCATTGATGACGAAATACAAACACCGCATTCACCAGGAACTGGAAGAAAAGGCCAAAGAGGTGGGCGGCCACGGAGGAATGGATTTCATCATGGATTATCGGTTGGTTTACTGTCTGAGAAATGGTCTTCCGCTTGATATGGACGTATATGACCTGGCAGAATGGTGTTCGCTCGCCGAACTGAGCCGCATCTCCATTGAACACAATAGCGCAGCAGTGGAAGTGCCTGATTTTACCCGGGGAGGGTGGAACAAAATTCAGGGATTCAGACATGCATTTGTAGACTAATTGCAGGGGAGTGGTCGGCCTTTTCGCCGCATCATCTCCATATATCGTTCGAATATACTCCTAATATACTCCTAATGTATTGGGATCGGATATGATTGATATAGGGTTTGCATCAAACCCAAAAGCGGGTGAAAACCCGCTTTTTTTATTATCTGGATGAGACTCTTCCTAATAGCGAAATATTTCTACAGAATCATATCATAATACGTGAAAGGTTCCGCAGGTTGCAAAATAATTTTGTACATTTGAGGATACCATTTACGGTACGATAATTGAGTATTCACCATGAAGAGAATTCTCCTTTTAATTGATTATTCCAGCGAGTTTAGCCGCCGCATTCTCAAGGGATTGATCCAGTATTCCAAAGAACATGGTCCTTGGATTTTTTATCGCTTACCAGATTATTACAAGACTCTTTACGGAAAAGAGGGTGTCATTCAATGGGCAAAAGATTGGAAAGCAGATGCCATTGTGGCGCGATGGGATCACGAGGGAACCAATCTGCTGGAGAGTCTGGGAATACCCATTGTTTTGCAAAATTACCGCGAACGCAGTCCCAATTTCTCCAATCTGACAGGTGATTATTTTGGCACCGGAGAAATGGCTGCCAAATTCTTTATCAAGCGGCGGTACAAAAATTTCGCCTTTTACGGCAATAAGGAGGTCATATGGTCTTGTGAGAGGGCAGAAGGTTTTCGTAAACAGGTGGAAAAAGTAGGAGGAAACTATTCTTATTTTGAAAGTGAAAGCTTGAACGGAGAGCAATGGAACACCAGTTATGTCCAACTGGATGAATGGCTCCTTTCCCTGCCAAAACCGGTGGGACTTTTTGCCTGTGATGACAGTTTTGCACTACAGGTTTCGGAGATATGCAAGATCAACAACATTCGTATTCCGCAGGACATATCTCTTCTGGGTGTTGACAATGATGAATTGATCTGTAACCTGTCGGATCCTCCAATATCCTCTATCGTGCTGGATGTGGAAAAAGGAGGGTACGAAGTGGGGCGTCTTATCGATCAGCTAATCAGTGGACAGCGGCAGGAACCGTCTAATATTGTGATTCGACCTAACCGTTTTGAGTTACGTAAATCTACCGAAAGATATAATATCTCCAACGAGTATATTTCTAAGATTGTTCATTATATCGAAGAGAATTATACAGATGAAATCAGCATAGAACAACTTACTTTTTTGGTTCCACTATCGAGACGTAATCTGGAAATTAAATTTAAGGAGGAAATGGGTACCTCCATTTATCAATTTATCCTGCATTGCAGGATTGAGTATTTTGCCAATCTTTTACTTACGACCGATCTTCCTCTCTTCGACCTGGCGTTACAATCGGGTTTCAACGACAGTAAAAATATCTCCCGGATTTTTAAAAAGATTAAAGGGTTTACTCCCATCGAATATCGCAGTAAATTCAAGGAAGTTGACATAACCAACGTTTTTTGAAGAGAGCTATTCGCTTTTAAAGCATTTCTTGAAAATATAAAAAATAATTTTGTGTTTCAATTTATTGAAGCATCACTCTTTTATTGTTAATAATTACTGAAACATGAGCACTCTACCTCAAATGAATCAAGTCCGGGATAAGAACATCACAATCAAGTCGATGATAATTCTGGCAATCCTTTTTTTTATTTTCGGTTTGGTTTCGTGGGTTAATACCATATTAATTCCCTATTTCCAGTTGACCCTTCAATTATCTAATTTTCAGTCTTATCTGGTTACCTTTTCCTTTTATATCGCTTATCTGTTCATGGCTATACCCTCTTCCTTCCTGTTGAATAAGGTGGGATACAAAAGGGGTATGATGTTCGGATTATGGTGTATGGCAATAGGGGCAATCCTTTTTGTGCCGGCAGCTTACTGGCGTATCTATCAGATATTCCTGCTGGGACTCTTTCTGTTGGGTGTTGGACTGGCCATCCTCCAATCGGCTGCCAATCCCTATGTTACCATTGTTGGTCCCATTGAGAGTGCGGCAAAAAGAATGAGCATTGTCGGTACCGGCAATAAATTGGCTGGTGTCATTGCCAACCTGATTTTTGCTACCGTTGTCATCAGAGAGTCCGACAAGGTGCTGATGCGGGAAATAGAAGCCGGGACCTATTCCGGTGAAGGACTGGAAAACGCACTGGATGTCTTGATCAGAGGGGTCATGACGCCTTACCTCATTTTAGCCGTTGCACTGTTCATCTTCGGTATCATGATCCGTTATTCGGTTTTACCTGAAATAGATCCCAAAGTGGTCAATAAGCGATCAGAAGAAGATGAGAATTCGCACAAATCCATCTTTCAGTATCCGGGATTAATCTTGGGTGTTGTTGCCATGTTCTTTCACATAGGTACCCAGATGATTGCATTGGGAACAAGTATCCAGTATGCCGGAACGATGGGAGAAAGCCTCGCAGGCCCGGCTAAAAACATTCCTTCTTATACGATGTCTCTGACGTTTATCGGCTATTTCCTGGGGATTATACTTATTCCCAAATACATTAAACAAAAAAATGCTCTCCTGATTTGTAGCACCATTAATTTAATTTTTTCGATCCTGATTATAACCACCTCCGGGACTGTCAACTTTCTTGGAATGACCACCGATATCTCCATCTGGTATCTGGTGATGATGGGGCTCCCAAATGCATTGCTATACGCAGGTATTTGGCCATTGGCGATCAACGGATTGGGAAAACACACAAATCTGGGCTCTGCATTCCTAGTCATGGCTCTCAGCGGTAGTGCCATCATGCCAATCGTTTATAACTCCTTCGTTGAGCTGAATACACACTTATCTGCTTTTGAAGCAATGAAAACGGCCTATTGGATCCTGATCCCCTGCTTTGCATACATTGTCTGGTACGCTCTTATGGGGCATAAGATAAAATCCTGGAAACCGAACAAAATGAAAGGTTAAGTAATCCTTTCTGATAAATCCATTTCCTAAAATTAACTTGAATATGAAAAATCGAATGATCATAAAGAACGGAAAAGTAATTTTTCCGGATAAAATTGAGGAAAATCACTCGGTCGTATGTGAAAATGGGAAGATCGTTGACATCCTCCCTGATGAAGATATTTCCATCGACGAGAATGACCTTGTCATAGATGCCAAAAACAAATATGTTGCTCCTGGGTTTATTGATATCCATACCCACGGCGGAGGGGGCCATGACTTTATGGATGGCACGGTCGAAGCCTACCTGGGTGCAGCTGAGACGCATGCCAGGTACGGGACTACGGCTTTGTTACCCACAACGCTGACAAGTACCGTTGAAGAACTGTTACAAACATTCTCAATTTACAAAGAGGCGGTCAGCAGAAATTCCAAAGGGGCGAAGTTTCTCGGACTTCATCTGGAAGGACCTTATTTTGCCTACAACCAGCGAGGGGCGCAGGATCCCAAATATCTGAGGAATCCAGAACCGGAAGAATACAATAAAATCTTATCGGCATCGGATGATATTGTGCGGTGGAGTCTGGCACCAGAGCTGCCCGGAGCATTGGAATTTGGGAAGGTGCTGGCTTCAAAAAATATTCTCACCTCCGTCGCACACAGTGATGCCATCTATGAAGAAGTGCTGGAAGCCTTCAACTCGGGTTTTACCCATGTGACCCATCTCTACTCAGCGATGTCTACCGTGACCCGCAGGAATGCATTTCGCTATGCGGGCGTGCTGGAAGCAGCCTATCTGATCGATGATATGACAGTGGAAATCATTGCGGATGGAGTACATCTGCCAAAATCGCTCCTTCAGTTTGTCTATAAATTTAAGGGTGCCGATAAAACGGCTTTGTGTACCGATTCCATGCGGGGAGCGGGAATGCCAGACGGTGAATCTATTTTGGGTAGTCTAGATAAAGGTCAAAAGGTGATCATCGAGGACGGCGTTGCCAAACTTACCGACCGTACCGCTTTTGCAGGAAGTGTGGCTACCACTGACCGACTGGTGCGTACCATGGTAGAGGTAGCAGAAGTTCCTTTGCTGGAGGCTGTCAAAATGATGACGTTAACACCCGCACGCATTATGCATATAGATAAGCAGAAGGGTTCTGTTGAAAAAGGGAAGGATGCAGATATCGTAATTTTTGATGATCATATTCATGTTTCACACACAATCTTAGAAGGAAATGTCATATTCAGAAACGAAAGGTAGTAAAGTAATCTCTTTTAGAAAAGAGAATTTGGAGGTTAGGATATTCTCTTCCCGTGAAGAGATGGGGGAATTTGCAGCATGTGATGTGGCTGCAAAGATAAATGAGCTCCTGAAGAAAAAAGCAGTGATCAATATGATCTTTGCCGCTGCACCTTCACAGAGTGATTTTTTAAAAGTATTGCGCAGTGATCCATCCATTGACTGGAGCCGTATCAACGCGTTCCATATGGATGAATACATCGGGCTCGACAAAGATGCACCCCAGGGATTCGGTAATTTGTTAAAAAGAGAAATCTTTGGTCTGGTGCCTTTCAAAACAGTCAATTATATCAATGGATCGGCAGCCGATCCCGAAAAGGAATGTGAACGTTATGCGACATTGTTGAATGAAAACCCGGTTGACATTGTTTGCCTGGGTATCGGAGAAAACGGACATATTGCTTTCAATGACCCTCCGGTAGCCGATTTTAACGACCCGAAACTGGTGAAGGTGGTTGATCTGGAGCAGATCTGCAGGCAGCAACAGGTGAATGACAACTGTTTCACAGCCATCGAACTGGTTCCTGAGAAAGCCTTTTCCCTCACCATCCCGGCCCTGATGAGGGCATCATATATGTTCTGTATTGTACCTACTCTTTTCAAAGCAGAAGCAGTACGTAAAACGCTCAACGATGCGGTGTCGGAAAAATGCCCGGCAACGATCCTGAGAACAAAAGAGGATGCGTTTTTGTATTTGGATGCTGATAGTGCATCATTATTAAATAATTAATACATACAACAATGAAGACAAGAACAATCTTATTTACACTGATCTTTGCAATAGGATCTTTGTTTATACTTTCAGCACAGGAAACGATAAAAATAGGAATTATTGGATTGGATACCTCTCATTCCATCGCATTTACGAAGTTACTCAACGGAGAGTCCAAAAATGATAAATACAGCAAATTCACTATAGTGGCAGCTTATCCTTATGGATCCAAAACAATCAAGTCGAGTTATGACCGTATTCCTGGATACATCGAGCAGGTGAAAGCATTGGGTGTTGAGGTGGTACCCTCTATTGAAGAGCTTCTAAAAAAAGTTGACTGTGTAATGCTGGAAACCAATGATGGTAATCTGCATCTCGAACAGGCAAACGAAGTGTTCAAATCGGGAAAAATCATGTTTATCGATAAGCCGTTGGGCGCATCACTTGCTCAGGCTATTGCTATCTATGAACTGTCAAAACAGTATAATGTTCCGTTTTTCTCTTCTTCTTCACTTCGTTATGTTCCACAAAATCAGGATCTGAGAAATGGGAAATTCGGAAAAGTGTTGGGCGCAGACTGCTATTCTCCCCATAAGCCGGAACCTTCTCATCCCGATTTTGGCTGGTACGGTATTCATGGTGTGGAGACACTTTTTACCGTGATGGGTACCGGTTGTGAATCCGTTAGCAGGATGTCAAGTGACAGTACCGATGTAGTAGTTGGCAGATGGGCAGATGGCCGTATTGGCACATTCAGAGGTCTGCAACAGGGTAAATCAATCTACGGAGGTACCGCTTATACGGCCAAGGGAGCAGTTCCTGTTGGCCCCTATCAGGGATATGAGGTGTTACTGGATGAGATACTTCATTTTTTTGATACCCGCATTGTCCCAATCTCAGAAAAAGAGACCATTGAGATATTTACCTTTATGGAGGCATCCAATCAGAGTAAGCAGAAAGATGGCAAAATTATCTCCATGGAAGATACTTACAAAAAAGGTCTGAAGGACGCACATAAACTGATACGTCGTTTGTAACAAATAGTATGATGAAATTTAGTTGGGCACTTATTTGTACGGTATTTCTCATGATCTCGTGCGGGTCAAAAGAAAAAAGCAACAATGAAAATATGACATTTACGGGTGAAGAAGGAGAGGTTAAGCTGATCGTTTTTGCTCCTGGGCACTTTCATGCGAGTCTGCTTCAAAAAGAGAGGTTGCCCCAGGTAAATGATTCCGTATTTGTTTATGCTCCTGATGGACCTGAAACTGATCAATATCTGAAAAATATTGATCAGTACAATTCCCGAAAGGAAAATCCTACAAGCTGGAATGTGAATCTCTACCAGGAAGATGATTTTTGGGACAGGATGCTCAGTGAAAAGAGAGGAAATGTGGTGGTACTCTCCGGCAAAAATCAGGATAAAACAGCGTATATTTTAGGTTCAGTAAAAAATGGATTAAATGTACTGTGTGATAAGCCAATGGCCATCAATCAATCTGATTTTATATTGCTTGAGCAGGCTTATTCCTATGCCGAAGCCAACGATGTGATTCTCTACGATATGATGACGGAACGGTACGAGCTGCTCAATTTGATTGAGAAAGAATTGATCAATAATTCCAATCTTTTTGGATTCCTGGATGAGGGTACTACAGAAGACCCGGCCATTGTGATGAATAGTGGACATCATTTCTACAAAGATGTATCGGGCGTGCCCACAATTCGCCCGGCGTGGTATTATGACGTTGAACAACAGGGTGAGGGGATTGTTGATGTGACGACCCATTTGATTGATCTGGTTCACTGGAAATGTTTTCCTGACATGGTGATCAATTATCAGAACGATATAACACTAACGGATGCGGAAAGATGGCCCACAGAAATCTCATTGGAGCAGTTCTCCAAATCAACCGGGGAGATCTCCTTTCCTGATTATCTCAGCAAATACATAATTGAAGATACATTGCTTGTATATGCCAATGGAATTATCCGGTATAAAGTGAAGAATGCAAATGTTGAACTCAGGGTGAACTGGGATTTCTATGGCCCTAATCATGGTGCTGACACTTACAGTTCTATTGTAAGAGGAACGAAAGCTTCCACAATCATGTTGCAGGGTGAAGAACAGAATTTTACCCGTCAGCTTTATATAAGGAAAGGAGATAACATAAATAAGAATGAATTCATCGGTAATTTACAAAAAGCTGTGGCCGACTTACAGGTAAAATACCCATTTGTCTCGTATAGCCAGACAGAAGATGACGCATCACTCTATTTAATCGATATTCCTACCGAAAACAGAACCGGACATGAATCGCACTTTAAGAATCTAGCAGAGTCTTATTTTGGTTTTCTGGTAAACAGGAACCTTCCAGAGTGGGAGGTCCCCAATACAATCACTAAATATTACATCACAACAAAAGCACTAGAAATTGCCCAGTCTAAGTAGATGAGAAGTTCGTTTGATCAATATTTTGATGATTCACAGGTGTTCCACGGATCTCTTACCGAAATAATGGGAACAAGGTTTGACCTTGTCATCGTTGGGAAAAGCAGGGATATATCGGGGATTGTCTGGCAAAGTATGACACGTGAGTTAGAGCGACTCGATGCTATGCTGAACAGGTTTGTTCCCTCCACTGAAATATCGGTGATCAATAAAACTGCCGCGACCAGTCCTGTTAATGTGTCGGAAGAGATTTGGGAGATATTGTGCAACTGCAGGACTTATCATCAAAAAACATTCGGTCTTTTCGACATAACACTGAAGGATTTTTCACAATTGGAGCTTCATGCAGAAGAACGAACTGTTTCATTCCAACAGCCGAATCTATTTCTTGATTTTGGAGGATATGCCAAAGGTTATGCGATGAAACAGTTGAAAGCGATCCTGGAAGATTATAAGGTTGAAAATTGCTTTGTCGATTTTGGAAATAGTGCGATCTTTGCATTGGGACGCCATCCATATGGAGACTCATGGAAGGTGAGCATTGAAAACCCATTTCATAAAGGTGAGATTCTTGGAGAGTTCACGCTGAACAATACAGCGCTTTCTACTTCGGGTAACACTCCTTCTTATACCGGACATATTGTCAATCCTCTCAGTGGGGAAAAGATAGAAGACAGGGTAATGCTTTGTGTTGAAAGCGAAGATCCGCTGGACGCTGAAGTATTGACTACTGCTCTGATAGCGGCAGACAATCATCAAACGGAAAAGATTGTAAGTCAGTTCGATTTGAAACAAACGAAGAAGTTTAATTTATAATACATCTATGCTTAAGAAAACAGAAAAACAAGTAGATCTGGGATTGCGTCAGTTTATCAAAGATCTTGGTTATATTTCTGGTGGAGCTGCATTATTGAGTACCATACCCTGGTTGCAGTCATTCACTCCGGACACACTCAATGAGATAAAAAATGAAAAGGCCCGCATAGCCGTAATCGGCACAGGATCCCGTGGACAATATCACATCCATGCTTTATTGCCCATGCAGCATGCTGAGATTGTGGCGTTGTGTGATATCTATCCACCGAACCTTGAAGAGGCTTCGAAGCTTTGCCCTACAGCCAGGAAGTATACCGATTACAGGAAATTGCTGGAATCGCCCGATATTGATGGTGTGGTTATTGCCACGCCGTTGAATTGGCACGCTCTCATCGTGCTTGATGCGCTCTCTGCCGGTAAGCATGCTTTCTGTGAAAAGTCGATGGCACTTACCATGGATCAGTGTAAAGCGATCTATGATGCATATCAGAAAACCAACAAAGTGCTCTATTTTTGTATGCAGCGCATGTTCGATGAAAAGTATATAAAGGGTATGCAAATGATCCATTCCGGTCTTATTGGAGATGTGGTGGGGTTACGTTGTCACTGGTTCAGAAACCATGACTGGCGTCGTCCGGTGCCTTCTGCCAATCTGGAGCGGCAAATCAACTGGCGACTTTATCGTGATTCCTCGGCAGGCCTGATGACAGAGCTCGCCACCCATCAACTGGAGGTGTGTAACTGGGCTACAAAACGTATTCCACAATCGGTTGTCGGGATGGGTGATATTGTAAACTGGAAAGATGGACGGGAAGTGTACGATAGCGTGAGCTTGACCTACCGGTATAGCAGTGGGGTGAAAATAACCTATGAGTCGCTGATATCGAATAAGTTTAATGGTATGGAGGATCAGGTTCTTGGCAACAAGGGAACGATGAATCTGGCCACCGGGATGTATTATCTGGAAGGTGTCGATAATACAGGTAACAGTGGCATAGAGCAATTATTGAGCCAGATCGGGAACAAGGTATTTGCAGCCATCCCTGCTGCAGGTTCCAGCTGGCGTCCGGAGACAAAAAAGGAATATAAGCCTCACTATATAATTGAAGGTGATTACAATATAAACGACGGCCTTTCTATGATTGGAGCCGTAAAAGATGGATCGGACGAGATACTTTCTGCATTCTGTCAGGCATGTATCACCGGTGAGAAGGGTAAAGACATTGTGGAAGAGGCTTATTGCGCTACCCTCCTTTGTCTCCTTGGAAATCAGGCAATGGATGAACAACGAAGGATCGATTTTCCTGATGAATATAAAATCCCCTATATGAATTTTTAACGATGAAAGATATTATCATAACATCTCAGAGAATAAAGAAAGAGCTGACTCTGTTATTGGTCTGTTTTGCTATTGCCTTCCTAATGAATATTGTTGCAATCTTCATTTACAAGACACCCTGGGTGGAAGCATTTACGCAAATTGGCTATGTTGTCATACTCACAATCAGCTTCTATATACTTTTATCCCTTATTCGGCTGGTCATCTTTTTATTCAGAGCCCTTTTAAAGCGTAAAACCATTTGAACGCCTGATCTTCATAGATGATTGAAAAGATATGAGCCACCTATATGTGCAAAAATACGAACGACAAATACATTCATTCATAGCCTGCAAAGAATTATGAAGAATCCAAATTTGTGTATTGTGCTGCTGTTGGCCATGCTGACAACCGGTAGTCTAACGGGACAATCATTTTATCACTATTACAAGACGAAGAATACGGCATGGAATAACATTTCAAACTATTTCATTCCTCCGAAACAGTTCGATAATCAAATGGGTGATTATCGTTCTCCGCTTCGTTTTTATAATGGGGATAGTGTCTTGACGAAAGAAGATTGGCAGAAACGACGCGAGGAGATTCGCCACCGATGGATGGAATTGATGGGACCCTGGCCTGAAGTGATGAAGAATCAGGAGTTTGAGATTCTTTCCTCCACCAAGCGAGAAGATTTTACACAACACAAGGTACGTTTTTACTGGACACCCAATGAGCAGACGGAAGGTTATCTGCTGATTCCTGACAAGAAAGGTTCAAAACCAGCAGTAGTAACTGTGTTTTATGAACCTGAAACCGCTGCAGGTATCGACGGCAAACCTTTTCGCGATTTTGCCTATCAGATGGTAAAAAGAGGTTTTGTAACCCTTTCTATCGGTACGACTGAAACGACAAAAAACAAAACCTATTCAATCTATTATCCCGACAGGGAAAATGCCCGGATGCAGCCCCTTTCCGCTCTTGCCTATGCTGCTGCCAATGCGTGGGAGGCACTGGCAAAGGTGAAGGATGTGGATTCTTCCAGAATAGGTATTGTAGGGCACTCCTATGGTGGTAAATGGGCTATGTTTGCTTCCTGTCTGTATGATAAATATGCTGCATCGGTCTGGATTGATCCGGGTATTGTTTTCGACGAGACGAAAGGGAGCGGCGTAAATTATTGGGAGCCGTGGTATCTTGGTTATTATCAACCGCCCTGGACAGATACCTGGAACAAAAACGGAGGTTCTGGTAAAGGATTGTACCCACGATTAAAAAAAGAGGGATATGACCTGCATGAATTGCATGCTCTGATGGCACCCAGACCATTTCTTGTATCGGGCGGCTCGTCCGATCCACTGGAAAGATGGATACCCCTGAATCATGCTATCGCTGTGAATCGTCTTTTGGGTTATCACAACAGAGTGGCAATGAGCAATCGTCCTGATCACTCACCTAACAGGGAGTCAAATGAAATAGTCTACTCATTCTTAGAATGGTTCCTATCATCCAGTGAGCGATGATTAAACATAGTAATTGAAAACACACAGAAATTTTTTTCCATTTGTGATCTAAAATCAGCATGTTATGAAAATCTCAAGAAGAATGTTTTTAAAAAATGCAGCAATTACAGCTGCCGGTATCACGATTGCTCCCAGTTCCATTTTGGGTAAGTCGCACGGATATATTGCTCCAAGTGATAAACTGAACATTGCCGGTATCGGAGTAGGTGGGGTGGGCAGGCGTAACCTCTCCAATATGAAAACCGAGAATATTGTAGCCCTCTGCGATGTGGATTGGAAATATGCTGCAAAAACCTTCAATGATTATCCTAAAGCCAAACAATTCCGGGATTGGCGTGAGATGTTCGATGAAATGGGTAAATCGATCGATGCAATTATGGTAGCCACTCCCGATCATACCCACGCCGGTGTGGCAGCGCATGCCATTACCATGGGGAAACATACCTACGTGCAAAAACCGCTTACACACAGTGTGTATGAATCGCGACTACTAACTAAACTGGCTAAAAAATATAAGGTCGCCACACAGATGGGAAACCAGGGCAACTCATTTGACTGGTGCCGACGAATCGCTGAATGGATTCAGTCGGGCGTAATTGGAGATGTTTATGAAGCTCATTGCTGGACCGACAGACCCATCTGGCCGCAAGGATTATCGGAGCCGAAGGGAGATATTCCTGTTCCAGCCGATCTGAACTGGGACCTTTTTATTGGTCCGGCAGCGAAACGGCCCTATAATCCTGCATATACACCATGGAACTGGAGAGGGTTCTGGGATTTTGGTACCGGTGCATTGGGCGATATGGCCTGTCATATTATGGATCCCCTTTACTGGGCACTCGATCTGAAATATCCGGTCAGCGTTACAGCCAGTTCCACATTGTCAAACCTCTATTCTCCTCCACAAGCACAGATAGTGACCTACAAATTCCCGGCACGTCCGAAAAAAGGCAAAGTGAATATGCCAGAGATCAAGGTATTCTGGTATGACGGGGGACTGTTGCCCGATAGACCTGAAGAATTGAAAGACGGAGAGATGATGGGGGATTCAAATGGAGGAATTATATTGATTGGAACAAAGGGGAAGATCATGACAGGCTGTTACGGGATGAACCCAACATTGCTGCCCACTACAAAGATGGCTGACTTTACTGAGCCGGATCCAACCATACCGAGAGTAAAGGGCGGGAGTGGCAACATATGGGCTACCAACGCACACGAACAGGATTGGATCAGGGCATGTAAAGAGTCTCCTTCAAGCAGAATAGAGTCCTCAGCCAACTTCCAGTTTTCCGGACCTTTCAATGAGATGGTTGTAATGGGTGTACTGGCTACGCGACTATCGGGTCTGCAAGGGTTACACCGTGAACTGCAGTGGGATGGAGAAAAGATGGCGTTTACCAATATATCACCTACCGATAAAATTAAAATTGTAACGGTCGACGAATATGCCGTCATCGACGGTGATCCAAAATTCGACCGGCGTTTTGCTGAGTTCAATGCGCTGGAGATGGCCAGTGAGTGGATCAAACATACCTACCATAATGGTTTTGATTTGCCGCCAATGCCCACAGATCAATAAATAACAAACAGAACTAACTATCCTGCTCCCCCATCAGAATGTGGGGCTTCTCTCTGAAACCAGGGAAAAAGTGTATGCACGTTCCGGTCGATAATCCATTGCAAAACAGATTGTAATGCCTGGTTGTTCATTGGATCGGTTTCTTCTGGTGCGTGCAATTTCTTAGTACCACGTTTCGCTTCGCTATCGGGGAGTTCCGTTAATGATAGTGTTGACGATAGTATTATCTCAAGCAACTTTTCTTTTGCAACTTGTTTGCTGAAAGTGGTTTGACCCCCTATTCTTTGGACTGTTTTAACTAATAAGTTTGAGACAAAGTTAGTCTCGTTAGTATATTTTTCTTTTTCTGACCCCAAGCAAATTTAGCTCCAGCTTCCGTATTTGTCAAGGGCAAGACAAGTGGCTTCGCCACCCTTGACAAACACTCCAGCTTCCGCTTTTTGTTGCTTGAAGTCAGTCAAAGAAAAAAATGTATTCCAGTATTCCATTGGTGAACGTCTTCCCAATGCATGTCGCCTTCGTTTGGTGTTGTGATACATAAAATATCGTTTAAACACTTCACGTGCATGATACAAGCTGTCAAATTCATGTGTGAGAACCACTTCCTTTTCCACACAGGAAAACAGACTTTCCACATAAGAGTTTTCTTCCGGTGTGGCTACATGCGTAAATTCATGCGTAATATCACTTTTTTTGCAATATTTATCCAGACCGTGTGAGATAAACTGACTTCCGTTATCGGTTCGAAGCATGATTTTTTTGCTTTTGTGATCACTCAGCGACTGGTGTAAGCATAAAATCACGTCCTGATATTTCATTGATAAGCGCAATGACCAACCCAAAACACAGCGTGTGGCAACATCAATAATAGCCAGTAAATAAGCATTGGTTCGTAAGCCATGTATGTAAATGTATTTTATATCCATACAAATATGCTCATAGGGTGCTGATGCCACAATTTTACGATATTTTACCCATTGACGTTTTATGCCGGATATACCCACTTTTTCCAGCAACAAACCATGCTTTTTCATTAACCGGTATACTTTCTTATGATTGATTCGGTAACCCAACGCTTTGAGTTCCTCTGTACATAAGCGGTGACCGTAACGGTTGAACTCCTGTGAGAAAACTTCGTTTATCAGCACATCAACAACCTGATTGTTCGATACTATTTCTCCATTTTCACAAACAGTAAATTCACTGGGTTTAAGCCCCGGCTTGTTGGCTGTTTGTTTATAGTAGCGTGTACTTTTTTCTATTGACAATACACTGCAAAGCTCTTTTTGACTAAGCTGTGCTGCATATTTATCACATAGTTCCCGTTTCACAGCGGGCGATTCGGACTTTTTTTTAAAAGCTCATCTTTTATTTCCAGATACAAAGCCTGTTTGGCTATTATCCGCCGCAAACGTTCGTTTTCCTTTTCAAGTTCACGAACCTGAGGGTCTATTTTGTGATATTGTGGAAGTAAACCATCTGAACCTTTATGATCAAATGCACTTTTCCATTTATAATACAAACTTCTTGCTAACTGATACTTGCGTATCGTTACTTCAATACCATTTTGGTCTGATTCACTCAAGATCTGAAGCTTTTCTGCTAAACTGAATTTTCTCCTGATTTTACTCATAATTCCACAAAATTAATGTCCTAAATTGATTCTACAAATTAGTCCAGTTAATTAGGGGGCTAAGACACAAGGAATATCAGCAATATCTTGGGGAGGCTTATTTTTTTAGGGCACTCTCTTATTATTCCATGCTGCAGACCTATGGAGACATGCAGTGGATCACACACGAACTGAACACCGATTCTCCCGAGTTGTATAATCCCCGAGACTCACGTGACCTGGTAGCTACCAATATCATCCAGTCACTCGACTCGGCTGCCCTGTATCTGACAGCCGATAAGACAAAAGGACAGGGACGTGTCAACCGGTGGATGGCGCTGCTGATTCAAAGCCGTATCGCACTGTTTGAAGGCACCTGGCAGAAGTATCATGCAGGGACACCATTCGGCGTGAGCGGTTCTAATCCGAACAAGTACCTTCAAAAGGCTGCTGATGCCGCGCTTGAGTTGATCAAAGATGGACCCTATGATGTGTATACAACAGGTGATCCGATGAATGATTACAGGGAGCTATTTGCCATGCAGGACTGGTCGAATAACTCGGAAGTGATGTTCTGGCGCGAATACAACAACGATCTCTCGAGAGGGGAAGCAGCATTCCAAAACGACCGGAATCATCGCATGGAATTCCCCAACAACAACTCCATCACCAAGCAACTGGCAGATTCATACCTCTGCATCGATGGTAAGCCCATCAGCGTGAGTCCTCTCTTCGAAGGATATGAAACACTGGTCAAAGAGATGAAAAACAGGGATCCCCGTTTCTTTCAGAATGTGGCTCCCCATGACGGGATTCAAAAGATTAATAAGGATGGTTCTATCGTTTACTGGGGGGCAGTCTATAACAAACTGAACACAGATGCGTATCACAATTCACCGGCAGGTTATATCAACATCAAAGGGTATAATCCTGACGTGAATTTTCACGTGCAACAGTACGAAGAATCTCCAGGCTTGATTTACCGTTACGGCGAAGCATTATTGAACTATGCTGAGGCAAAAGCTGAGTTGGGCTCCATTACCCAAGCCGACCTGGATCTCTCTATCAACAAGCTGAGGAGAAGAGTCGGTATGCCCGATTTGAAACTAGATAATATTACAGCCGATCCAAAATGGGAATTCCCGACGCTCTCACCCATTATTAACGAGATCAGAAGGGAAAGACGTGTGGAGTTGGCTTGCGAAGGATTCCGCTGGGACGACATTGCCCGTTGGGCTGCGGCCGATGAGCTGATCGTAGGCAAAAGACCGAAGGGTTTCAAGGCTTCTCAGGTAGCGAAAAATCCTTATCCGGTTGATGCAGACGGATTCCTGGATCCTTTCCAGAAGGGATTACCCAATGGATATGGATTTGTGCTGGGTAGAGATTATCTCAATTCAATTCCCATTTCAGAATTGGTGTTGAATCCAGCGTTAATTCAGAACCCAGGTTGGGAATCAACCAAGTAAACAAGAATCAGGAATAATAAAGTTGGGAGAAATCATTCTCCCAACTTTATCATTCTTTTTTCGGAATAGATGTTAATAATTTTCATTTGATTAGTTGAATAGACCTATGAAATTGCAAAGACGGGATTTTATAAAGGGGTTGGTCGCGGTACCGGTGCTCGGTTACTTCGCCATCGGGGCGAAAGGAAATATTTTAAAACAGGTTGATAAGAAGACGATTGATTACTACAAGCGACTAAAGATTGACAGACTGGAAGCTCCCCTGGAGAAGCTGACGCCCCCCACAGGAACAAAGGGCAAAAGAATTCGAATCGGGCTGGTAGGATGTGGTTGGAGAGGACAGGCGCTTCTGCAGAAGTTCGGTTATTTTCACACCGATGTGATCGAACAACACACCAAGAATGGAAAACCTTCAACCTGGCTGCTCAACCAGATGGCGCAGGAAGATTTGAATGTTGAGGTAACTGGTATCTGCGACGTCTTTGATGTGCACACGCAACGTGGGGTAGATATCTCACGCCACAACATCTATCCTGGTAACAAGCACGAACCAAAAACAGCGGAAGTGTTTCAATCTTACCGCGACATGGTAAAAAGCGACAATATAGACGCAATCATGATCGCAACGCCCGATCATACCCATGCACCCATGGCAATTGCCGCTGCCGCTGCCGGTAAACATGTTTACCTGGAAAAACCGATGGCTCAATCCATTGAAGCAGCCATTGCATTAAGGGATACAATCAAGCAAAGCAATGTTGTTTTTCAGGTAGGACACCAGAACAGGCAGCAGATGAGCTACAAGGTAGGCCGTGAGTTATTCCAAAAGGGTTTGCTGGGCGACGTGACGCAAGTAGAAACATTCACCAACAGAAATACGGTGGATGGTGCCTGGATAAGGGACGATGTGAGAGATCATAAACTGGGTAATGAGAGCAACATCAATTGGAAGGAATTCCTGCATGATGCACCCTGGGTGGAATTCGACCGTAAACGTTTTTTTAGCTGGCAGCGCTATAGCGAGTACGGCACAAGTGTCACCGGTAACGATTTTGCGCACTGGTTCGACTGTGTCAATCAGGTGCTCGACCTTGGTATACCCGAATCGGTGATGGCTTTGGGCGGTCAGTACTATTACAAGACTCATGGCGATATGCCCGATGTACTCAACGCGATCTTCAGCTATCCAGAGAGAAAACTCTCCATGACCTATGATGCCACACTGAAGAACGGAAATTTCCGGCAATCACGCATTTTGGGATCTGAAGCAACCCTTGACCTGGACAGTGCCATACGAATGTACAAGGATCGTTATTCCGAGAAGTTTGGTGATGTCAAGCTGACGGGGGAAGAGCCGCTCTATTATTATGATCCCAATACCGATATCGATGCCATATCGACAGCAACTTCAAGAACCTACTTCAAAGGAGGGTATGGTCCCACCTTTATCGACGGGAAGATTCTTGATGTCACTTTCCTTCACGTGAAAGAGTGGATTGATGCTATTCGTGGAGAGGGAAAACCCAGCTGTGACATTGACAAGGGTTTCGAGGAGTCCGTGACCTTTAACCTGGCCAACCTGGCTTATGTACACAAGAAGCCGGTGCGATGGGATAGGGTAAACGAAAAAGCAATCATAGGGTAGCAAATACAAATCTGATAACTATTAAACGAAGCGTGATGAAGCATAATCATATCTCAAAACCAGGCTATACAACTCTCCAAACTGTGGGGTTGACGATACTACGGGTGATGATCGGTTGGCACTTTTTATATGAAGGGTTAATCAAGTTCAGCACCCCTGGGTGGTCGGCCAAAAGTTACCTGATGGCCTCGGTTGGTCCCTTTTCTCCTCTTTTTAAATCATTGGCTGCATCAGAAACGATGCTGCAAATAACGGATGTCATGAACATGTGGGGCTTGGTCCTGATAGGGTTGGGCCTGTTTCTTGGCTTTTGTTCCCGGATATCGGCTTTTTCCGGTCTGCTGTTGCTGACATTCTACTACCTCTCTTATCCACCCTTTGCCGATTTTGCAATGACCGGTTTTGTTGATGGAAACTACTGGATTGTTAACAGAAACCTGATTGAAATGGGTGCCCTCTTTGTGCTGATGATCTTTCCCTCCGGCCACCTGACCGGTTTAGACAGGTTGCTCTGTTTTCGCAAGAGGAATCACGGTAAAGAACCTGTACAAAATTGACGACCACGACATCTTCGGCGGTATACTCGCCAATGAGTTCTTAGTTGTAGCTTTACATGATTCACATTTTCGATGACAGACTTGCCATTCAAAATATTGCTTTCGTTACAGGGAAAAGGGTATCATTTCTTTCTCTTGTTCTTTGTCCTCCTGATTCATTGCCTGGATGGGGTTTCATCTCCTCAAGGATTGTATTACTTCGGTAGACAGGATAGTGACCTCTTCCGACTCCTCCGTGAAAACGGGGTAGAGGTGAATGCCATCGAGAGTTTGCGCCCAAATGAGGTGAAACGTCTCCCTGATCACGGTGCACTCCTGGTCGTGGCCGATGGATACCCGTCTTCAAGAACAGCTGTTAGCGAAGAAATTTACAAGATTATCCAAAAAAAATCGATCCGCCTTTACGTGGAGTATCCAGAAACATTGCCTGGAAGGGGTAATGCTCCTGAAGGAGTGTTTCAGGCTACCCTGGAGCGGGGTGTGGTGACAGCTCCTTTTTTCGGTGGAGGACTTCCCCCGATGAGCATCCTGGGGATGAATGATTGTCAACTTATTCCCGTGGCACATCCTGCCCCGTTGATCGTGTTGGCGAAGGTGGCAGGATTCGACAAGGCAGAATACGGACTGGAGAATACAGAAGTCTATCCATTGCTTTTCAGGGAAGAGAATATCATGGTGTGCACCAGTTCCCTGTCAGACTTTTCAAAAGGTCGATTCGCCCCGGTCCAGTCTTGGCAAGTTGTATGGCAGTCAATCCTGGTTTGGTTGTTACAAGAGGAAACGTTTCGCCTGAATCACTGGAACTTTGATCCTCAACCCTCGTACGGTGAATATGCACCCCTAAACGATGATGCGAGGCTTCAATCGGTGAAACGGGGAGCAGAATGGTTTTACAAGTCACGACTCTTGCTTCATCCCGAATGGAAAAATGAGTGGCTGTTGTTTCAGGGTGATGGCAAAGCTCCATTCGGACCTCCCATCAGCCAGGAAATGCCGGTGGGCGATGGCTCGATGGGTATTCTCGAAGGACATGCTTCAGAGATCAACCGGGATGGGAGTCAGCAGTACCGTTACTGGATCCGTACCGATGTACAGGGCGAGGCGGCCTACGCACTTGCAGCGGCAGGAACCCTTTTGCAGGATTCTCTTTCCATGAAGACCGCGGAGAAACTGGTTGACTTCCTGTTTACCGATTCCAAGAGCAGGTCGCTGACAAGTGATCGGGGAAAAGGCTCTTATGGACTCCTGGGGTGGTCCTATACCCACCCATACGTCATCTATGCCGACGACAATGCAAGGGCTGTACTTGGAGCAATCGGAGCTTCCTCCCTGCTAAAAGAGGACCGTTGGGACAAGCTAATCGTAGAGAATATCCTGGCGAATTTCAGAACCACCAGTCGACAGGGTTTCCAGGGGCAGTGGTTACGCGAGGAAAATGTTTCCGAGAAAGGTTGGAAATACTATTTTCAACAAGACGTGATAAGACCGCACCCCCATTTTGAATCATGGATGTGGGCTTGTTATCTCTGGTTGTACGACAAAACAGGATACCAACCCTTGCTCGAGAAGGCTAAGATGGCAATCAGGCTGACCATGGAGGCTTATCCCGACAAGTGGAGATGGACCAACGGCATCCAGCAGGAACGTGCCCGCATGATCCTTCCACTAGCTTGGTTGCTACGGCTGGAAGATACCGAGGAACACAGAACATGGTTGACCCGGGTCGCCGATGATCTACTCGAGTACCAACAGCCGAACGGCGCACTCATGGAGGCTTTGGGTGATGCTTCCCTTGGAAGCTATGGCCGTTCTGGTTCGAATGCCGATTATGGGAAGACAGAGGCTCCCTTGATCTTTCACAATGGCGACAAGGTTGCAGACATGCTCTACACCAACAATTTCGCTTTCTTTGCCTTGAACGAAGCTGCAAAATCATCTGGCATTCCCCGTTATCGATCGGCAACGGTGAAGCTGTCAGAGTTCTTGATACGGATTCAGGTTCGAAGCGATACCCATCCCGATCTTGAAGGAGCTTGGTTCAGAGCTTTTGATTATGGTCGTTGGGATTACTGGGCATCAAATGCTGATGCAGGGTGGGGTGCCTGGTGTACGCTGGCCGGATGGATTCAGTCCTGGATCGTGGCCACCCAGTCGCTGGTGGCACAAGATGACAGTTTCTGGGATCAAACTGCCGACAACTCATTGCAAGACGTGTTCGATGCATGTCGATGGATGATCGAGGAAGAATAATGTGAATTGCCAATTATGATTATACGAATTAAACTGAATATAATGAAAAGAAATATACTATCCTTTCTCTTTCTGTTTCTCTTTGTTTTTGTCATCAATGCAAAGATGTTATCCAAAGAATATGATGTAGTCGTCTATGGGGCTACTTCCGCGGGAATTTCAGCTGCTATACAATGCTCCCGCATGCACAAGACAGTTTTGTTGATTGAACCCTCTCATCGGATTGGAGGCCTTACCACGGGTGGATTGGGAGCAACCGATATTGGAAGTAAGATTGCGATCGGAGGCATTTCCAAAGAATTTTACCAACTTATCAAGAAATATTACGATCAGCCAAAGAACTGGAAATGGCAGGATAAGGCCGACTACCGGGAATCAAGGAATATTGAAGGAGAAGATGCCATGTGGACATTTGAGCCATCCGTTGCATTGAATGTCTATAGAGAAATGATAGCCGAGGAACAGATCGACCTGGTGTACAACAAGCGTTTGCTCCGAGATGGGGGAGTGAAGAAAGATAACGGTCGCATCACTCAATTAAAAATGGAGTCGGGTGAAATCTACAAGGGAAAGATGTTCATTGATGCCACCTACGAGGGCGATCTCATGGCTGCCTTAGGAGTCAGTTATACCATAGGGAGAGAATCCAATAAGTTATATGGTGAAACCCTGAACGGCGTACAATTGGACAAAATTAACACGACAATTAAAAAGAGGGTCTCTCACAATGCCTTGCATCACAACTTTATAAACAAGGTTGATCCATATGTAGTCAAGGGAGATCCCGCCAGTGGCCTGCTCCCTTACATCTCATCCGAACGGCCTGGGGTTGATGGGGAAGGTGATGATAAAATACAGGCTTATTGTTTTAGGATGACACTCACCGACCATCCCGATAATCGAATTCCATTTAAGAAACCCGACAATTACAATGAACTGAATTATGAGCTGCTCTTCAGAAATTACGAAGCGGCTGAAGGTCCTATATCAGAGATGTATAGTTATGGTGATCCATTGGTGCCCTGGATCAATACACCCATGCCGAATCGAAAAACGGACACGAATAACCAGAAAGGATTCTCTACAGACTTCATTGGTCAGAACTACGCCTATCCTGAAGCTACCTATGAAGAACGCGAGAAGATTGTTGAGGCTCATCTGAATTATCAAATGGGATTGATGTGGACACTGGCTTACCACCCGCGAATACCGGAAGAGGTGAGGAAGGTCGTGTCAGAATGGGGTGTCTGCAAAGATGAATTTACAGATAACGAAAACCATTGGACGCAACAATTATATATCCGTGAAGCAAGGCGCATGATCAGTGATTATGTCATGACACAGCTGAATTGTGAAGGTATTGAGATCGCGGATGATCCCATTGCCATGGCTGGATATGGGATGGACTCTCACCATGTGCAGAGATACGTGGATGTGAATGGATATGTGCAAAACGAAGGGAATGTGGAAGCAAGGGGTTATCCTCCTTATCCCGTGAGTTACCGTTCTATTGTTCCCAGGAAGAGTGAATGCACCAATTTGCTTGTTCCAGTATGTATCAGTGCATCACATATTGCATTCGGATCACTTCGCATGGAACCAGTGTTTATGGTGCTGGGACAATCGGCAGCGATTGCCGCAGCTCAGGCGATTGATGATAAGCAAGATTTGCAAGATCTCAACTACAGGAAATTACGCGAAACATTGCTGACCTACAAGCAGATTCTCACCTTACCGGCAGAATAGTGTAGAAAGAACGTTGCCATGTGAAGAGCTACCTGTCACTCTTATTCACCTGTTTTTATTGTCAACAGAAGTGAAAAAAATCCGCCGGGAATTATTTGTTTCATGAAATACAAATAATCCCGGCGGATCAAATGAGATAACCTACAAAATAGAACTCTTTTATAGCTTCATTTCCCAGCCCTTCTGATATTCCCTGCTCCACAATTTAGCTGCAGCCTTATTGTCAAGAATCCTTCCATTTAAAGGATTGGTGCGGAAGGTTGTCTTGGTGCGTTGAGCAATATTACCCAGTTGAGCCAGTGTAGAACTGATACAGCCAATATTGATGTCGGCATTCAGTGCAGTACCTTTGAGAATTCCGTTCAGAAAATTAGAGAAGTGGTAATGGTCGAGCTGTTGTGTCGGATTGGTGATATCCCCTTCGGTGAATCCCATATCACTGGTCACATTTTTCACCAGCTTGTTCTTTTGATCATAGATCTTGTATGCATTTCCACCACCAATAGCAAGAGAACCTTCGCTTCCGTAGAAAACGGCGCCAACGGTCGAGTCTTCAATTGAACGTGCGTTACAGCTTCTGCCCTCCCAGGTAATCATCTTATCGTCTCCGAATTCAAAATTAATCACTTGTGAGTCGGGGAACTGCCAGTCATCGTCGTAGGCGTAACGGCCCCCTGAGGAATTCACACCGGTGGGATAACTCAGTTTCATACCCCATCGCACAATGTCGATAAAGTGTACACCGTTATTGCCGGATTCTCCGGTACCCCACTTGTAAAACCAGTGCCAGTTGTAGTGTAGGAAGTTATCCTTGTACATTTTTTCACGAGGTGCGGGACCCTGCCAGAGCTCCCAGTCTAACCAGTCGGGTATGGCTGTCGGCTTTCCGATACCAATTGAAGGACGATTGTTGGCATACCAACATTTCCCGAATTTTACCTCTCCGATAACGCCGTCATGAATATCCCGTATTGCATTCACCACATTTGGCCATGATCTACGTTGCATTCCGGTTGCAGTTACTACCTTGTATTTTTTAACAGCTTCTTGTAGAATCTCGTTTTCAGCAGGGTTATGGCTGGTCGGTTTTTCCAGATATACATGTTTCCCAGCTTTCATCGCCATCAAAGCGGCCGGTGCATGCCAGTGTTCTGGTGTGGCAATGATGACAGCATCCAGATCTTTCTTCTCGAGCAGTCTGCGTATATCCTTTTCTCCAGAAGCCCTGTTACCTCCAATTTTTTCCACATTGGCGATACATTTCTCCATGGCTCTTTTGTCAACATCACATACATACGCAATTTCACAGCCTTTTTCACGTGCGAATCCTCCTGCAAGAGCATTTCCTCTCGCATTCACTCCTATAGCACCCATTCTGATCCTGTCGTTTGCACCAACGATATTCCTATAGCTTTTGGCGCTGAAACTCGGTAAAACACCTCCCACAGATACTGCAGCTGTTCCAATAGCCACATTCCTTATAAAGTCCCTTCTTGTAGTCATAGTATTTTTTTTATTCTTATCATTGTTTCACAAATGTAGAGAATTAACCAATAATTGAATGTCTATTTACGAAGTTTTGTCATCAAAAAACGCAGAACTGGAAATATAAAAGATGGATAGATACTGTAACCTGTTTTAGTACGAGACACAGAGTGATCCGCTCTTTTCGCCGTATCATCTCCATATATAGTCCATATATAGTCCATATATAGTCCATATATGGTCCTAATATACTCCTAATGTACTAGGAAAGGATATGGCTCATATAGGGCTTGCAACAAGCCAAAAAACGGATTTTTACCCGCTTTTTATATTTTCTGGATGAGAATCTTTCTGATAGCAAAATAAATTTGAATAATGGTATATGAATTAGATAGCAGATTGTTGAATCCAATATGGCGGGGGTTGCATGAATTGGCCTATTGCATACGGTAACACTGAAATTTGTATATTTGCCGACCAGATAATTCTGAAATTGTCAAGTGTTTATTGACAGCTTACTAATACAATAAATTTATGTATTGAAAATAAAATAGATAAAAAAATGAAAACTGAAAAACTGAGTTTTAATTTCTTCTCTTCTTTGTTCATTATATGTTTGTCGCTCCTTATGCTCTCTTGTAGCAGTCAGAAGCGAGTCAAAGCTAATGCAGACCCTCAATTTCACCTCTACTTACTGGTTGGCCAATCAAATATGGCCGGTCGTGGTAAAGTTGATGCACTCTCAACGCCCGAAAATCCACGATTGCTGATGTTCAATAAAAATAATGAATGGGAGTTAGCGAAAGACCCGCTCCATTTTGATAAACCCGATGTAGCAGGTGTGGGTCCTGGTCTTGCTTTTGGATTGAAAATGCTGGATTACACTCACAACAAGGACGTCAGGATAGGATTGATTCCCTGTGCAGTTGGCGGAACTGCAATAGATATGTGGCAGCCTGGGAAGGATGCTTATGATGGGAAATATCATCCTTACGATGATACCATCATTAGGTTGAGAGAGGCGATGAAGTATGGCGTTGTAAAAGGAATTATATGGCATCAGGGCGAAGGAGACAGTAACGAGGCGCAGTCGAAGGTCTACATGGAGAAGCTTGAGAAACTGATTCAACGCTTCCGGGATGAGATAAATGATCCGGACTTGCCATTTGTTGCCGGTGAACTGGGTTATTATCGAAAAAACTCATTTTATATCAATGAGGTAATCAAAAACCTGCCTGAGAAAGTTTCCATGACTGCTGTAGCCGATGCCGAAGGGTTAAACCACAAGGGCGATGGCACCCATCTCGATTCAGAATCGTCGAGAATTCTAGGTGAAAGGTACGCTTTAAAAATGAGAGTCCTGCAACTAATGAATCGCCACAATTGATCCTGTATATCAATTCGATCATTGTGTCAAATAGATAACCACAGTAAAGTTTTCATTTGTATTTCAGTGTCGTCCATTCTGCTGGAAAAGTTTTCCGATCCAACGTCAATGGCACAATGGCACTGGTGCAGCACCCTCATTTTTGCTTATCTTCTTCCTTTCAGCAGAGAAGGAATCTGTCCGGGTTCTCTTGCCACCGGTATGCCGACAGATTCAAAGGCGGCAATCTTCTCGGCTGCTGTGCCAGATCCGCTGGAGATGATGGCACCTGCATGACCCATCTGTTTGCCCGGAGGAGCCTGTTGTCCGGCAATAAAGACCGCTACCGGCTTGGTTACATGATCGCGAATGTACTCGGCTGCACGCTCTTCGGCATCTCCACCGATCTC
>DHTF01000086.1:36086-38416 GCA_002411515.1 Proteiniphilum sp. UBA5267
CAACTCTCTGTAATAGAGTCCTACTACGGGATCACCTCCCACACCCACTGCTGTGGACTGTCCCATACCCTTTTCGGTAAGGTTGTATACCACCTCATAGGTCAGTGTGCCGCTGCGGCTGATTACGCCAGTACTGCCCTCCTTGAAGATCATCGAGGGCATGATGCCCACCAGGCTCTTTCCCGGTGAGATCAGTCCGGGGCAGTTGGGACCGATCAGGCTGGCGCCCTTGCGCCGTATGTAACTGTATGCCTCCACCACATCGAGTGTGGGAACACCTTCGGTGATGCAGACAATGAGCTTGATGCCTGCGTCGGCTGCTTCCATCATGGCATCCTTCGCAAAAGGGGCGGGGACAAATATCACCGATGTGTTGGCAGCGGTCTCCGACACAGCATCCCGCACCGTGTTGAAAACGGGAATGTTGTGAACCTGCTCACCTGCTTTACCGGGTGAGGTGCCACCCACCACGTTTGTACCATACTCCTTCATTTTCGATGCATGAAAACCTCCGTCGCGCCCGGTAATACCCTGCACGATAAGCCGTGTCTCTTTGTTGATCAGAATACTCATAATCTACTTGTTTTTCAGTCTTGATATTGATTTGTCAGTTCCACTGCCATGCGTGTGGCTTCGCCCATTGTCTCGGCCACATGAAAGTGACTTCCCTGCAACAACGCACGTCCCCCTTTTTCATTGGTGCCGGTGAGCCGGATCACAATGGGTATGTGCGTTTTAATTTGCCGGAAAGCTTCCAGCAGGCCATTGGCCACATCGTCGCAACGGGTGATGCCGCCGAAAATATTGATCAGTACCACCTTCACGTTGTGGTCGCTCAGCAGCAGCTTCATGGCTTCAATCACCTTATTGGGGTTGGAGCTGCCGCCGATGTCGAGAAAGTTTGCCGGATTACCCCCATAAAGTTTGATCATATCCATGGTGGCCATGGCCAGGCCGGCGCCATTGACCATGCAACCGATGTCGCCACCCAGGTGAACATAGCTGAATCCCTTTTCCTTGGCACTCTGTTCCTTCTTTTCCTCCTCGGTGGGCTCGTTGAGCATCGCAATTTTGGGATGACGGAAGATGGCATTGTCGTCGAAAGTCATCTTGGCATCAATGGCCATGATGGATCCCTCTTTCGTTAGCACGAGCGGATTGATCTCGGCAAGTGATGCATCGTTTTCCACGAAAAGCCGGTAGAGCTTCTGGAAAATTCCCGCAGCCTGACGCACCTGTCCAATTTCATCGAACAGCTTAAAAGCAGCTTCCCGGGCCAGATAATCGGGGATACCCACCGACGGGTCGATCACAAACTTGTGGATCTTCTCCGGCGTAGTGCGTGCCACCTCTTCAATATCCATGCCGCCCTCCTTGCTCAGCATCAGGATGGTCGACTTGCTTTTTCGGTCGATTACGTAGCTCACATAGTATTCCTTCTCAATGTTAACCGCTTGCCCCACAAGGATGCGGTCCACTGTGAACCCTTTGATATTCATGCCGAGGATTGCAGCAGCGTGCCGGCGCAGTTCCACCTCATCGTTAGCCAGTTTTACGCCACCGGCCTTGCCTCTGCCGCCTGTGTGTACCTGAGCTTTCACGATCACCTTTCGGGAATCCAGCTGGCTGTAGGCTTTCACTGCATCATCAACAGAACGGCAGACGCTGCTCTTGTCTACCGGGAGTCCGTATGATGCGAAGATCTCTTTCGCCTGATACTCATGTATTTTCATATGATTACTTATTTTTTTTCATGTTTTAGCGATGACATGACTTGCCAGTATATCAATTAGAATTATAAATCTATGATTTTTTATTGTAAAAAAAATGAATCGGACAGCATTAAAGAAACTGAAACGTATGATCGCGTTAAATTGTTTAACAAAAACTGGGAAAAAGAAGAAACCCCTGTACCAACATGGTACCAGGGGTTTTCAAAAACAGGGCTCCACCCGTTTAGCCCATGCGGGCTGAGCGGAAGACAGCGTTAATTGATACGCAGAGAAATTCCGGCATAGTAAAGTGCGCCGTAAACCGGTGCATAGAGAAAAGCCGCATCATCCAAATGTCTTTCATCCTGAATATAACTGAAGATATTTTTACCTCCTGCATAGAGCCGCACCTTTCCGAAGGTTCGGGATATGCTCGCGTTAAAAGTCATGTAGGGATCGGTCTCTTTGATTTTAGAATTGTTTTCCACTTCGCTGATATAGTCGATGTAGCTCTTACCCTGGTACAACCCATAGATTGTCAGGTTCCAGTTATGAGGCGCATACTCAATTTTCACGCTACCAGAAGTAGAGGGGAACCGCGATATCTTGTTGCTGATA
>DHTF01000086.1:38671-41609 GCA_002411515.1 Proteiniphilum sp. UBA5267
CGGATTCAAAAGCAGTGTCATCTCAACCCCCTTTACCACGGCATCGTCTATGTTGCGCCACTGATACGTGTACCCCAGGTTTTTAACATCTTCATCGGCATCTGTAAAATCAATTTTATCCTTCAGGTAGGTATAAAAGATGTTGGCGCTCAGTTGAATATGATGTCCGTAATAATCGGCCGACAGGTTGGCGCTGCGGGAGGTCTCCGCCTTCAGGTCTGACGATTTCCACACACGTGGTGAGCCGCTGCAGAGGTGAAGATCTTCCGAAAAACCGTAGGGTGCCCTGAAACCGGTGCCTGCGTTCGCACGAAGTGTCACACGTCCACCCACATTGTACTTGAGCGCCAAACGCGGGTTGACGCTGGTCCGTTCGAAGGCTGTCTTCGGAAAATCGCTGTCGAAGATTTGCCTGTCCGATGCATATTCCTCGCCCGAGGTGTGGTAGTCGATCCGTACGCCAGGCACTACCGTGAAATCGGGCGCAGCCTGCCACTCATCCTGCACAAAGAAACCAAACTCCTGTGCATGTTTACGGGCAATGGACTTGTATGACTCGCCATAATAATCGTTCTCCTCATCCACCACCACATACATCCCCGATTCGTTCAGTCGTGTCACATAATGTTGCAACCCGAAGAGCAAGCTGTGATTGCCTGCCTTCGTTCCCAGTGTGAGTGTTGAAATCAGGGAGTTTTCTTCTGCCAGATAGGGTCTCATATCAAGCACATCGGGTTTAGCCCCTTCGTGGGTATCCTTGTAATCCGATAAATAGGAGTCGTTTGTGGCATTCCGGTTGTGGTTGATGTATGAATTGCTGAAATTGAGTAGGGTCTCCTGGCCGAATTTCTTTTGATAGCTTACTTCTGCTTCGTAGCGGTCGGTCGATATATTTTCGGTACCTTCTGTAAATGGATTCTTGTATTGATCATCGGTAATTACACCTCCTTCGCGCTTCTCACTGATGGCTTTTCCCCGGATCACCAGCTTGTCGTCATCAAAAAACGGATGGTCTATGTGCAGGCTGGCGCCGATGTTGTGCAGCCTGGACGCTACCCTGTCGGAGATGCCGTCCTTCATTTTCACCTCCTGTCGGGTGCTTCCTTCCCCTGTCTCATCGATTACGCCATGGTCTATCTTCTGGGCGTAGAGGCTTAGTCCGATGTCCCCTTCTTCGTTTCGCATGGAGGCATTCAGGTTGTAAATGTTGGAGTTGTGATTGCCGAACTGGAGGTCGGCCGATACCGATGGAACAGGGGAGGGGTCTTTCGTGATGATGTTGATCGCCCCGGCTATGGCGCTACTACCATACAGTGCTGAGCCTGCGCCTTTGATTACCTCGATGCGGTCTACATCGCCGGTGCCAATCTGCTCCAGTCCATATACGCTGGCCAGTCCCGAGTAGATGGGCTGCCCGTTGATAAGCACCTGGGTGTGTTCCGATCCCAGTCCCTGCATCCGTACCATGGTAAAGTTGCACGACTGGCATTGATTTTCAACCCTGATGCCCGGTACCCCCTCCAGGGCTTCGAACACGTTCCATGCATTCTTGTTTTGTAATGCCTTGGACGTTACTACCTCCGTGCGAATGGGTACATTTTTTACATAGTGTTGGGTGCGCGTGCCGGTCACCACTACCTGCTCCAGATCGAACACATCCTCCTCCAGTTCAAAGTAGAGCGCTGTTCCTTTTCCCTTGGTCAGGGTCACCTCAATCTCCTGAGGTTTGTAACCCACAAATTGTGCCACGATGGTTTGTCTGCCCACGGGAAGATTGGCCATTTTGAAGTGTCCCGTTTCATCGGCTGCGCATCCCTTCGTGGATCCTTTCACAAAAATAGTAGCATAGGGAATGTGTTGCTGTGTTGTCTTGTCCTTCACATCGCCAAAGAGCATGGCGTCGGTTTTATCGGCTTGTCCGTTTGCATGGATCACAAAGAGGGAAACCAATAACCATAGATACATTTTTTTCATTGTTAGTCTGAAATTTTACATGATTATACGGAACAAAAGTAACAAAGTTGGCGAGGCGCTTCAATTGCTCATAGTGGGTATTCGCCGCATTTGAAATGATGATTTTATGGGATTGTTGGCCCGTAACTTTTCACTTTTCTTTGTAATCCGGTAAACTCAATAAAACAAAACACATGAGCAACAACAAAAATTTTTGTCCGTTGCCTTTGTATAAATTATAAAAAGAGATGAAAAGAGAAATGGTTATCCTATTGATGAGCCTACTCGTAGGCATGGGGGAAATATTTTCCCAACAAAACAGCATATTTACAGGGATTGTAATGGACCAGGAGGACCAGGAGCTGATCGGCGCCACAGTCTACCTGGAGGAACTGGGTATCGGTGACGATACCGACCGGTCGGGTGAATTCCACATTGGCAATGTGCCCGGAGGAACACATGCCGTGGTGGTTAGCTATGTGGGTTATAAGCCAGTGGTCAAAGAAGTTGGCTTTCAACAGGGCGTGATCACGGAAGATACATTCCGACTGGAACGAGAGGGACAGATACTGCTGGAAGTAGAGGTGTTTGGCCATCGACGTGAACGTCCTGAGAAAATGGATGCCCTCACTCGCATTCCACTCCGCCTCGATGAACAGGTGCAGAGCATCTCGGTGATCTCGCAGAAGATGATCACCGACCAGGGTGCGTTGACGCTGAACGATGCCGTGCGAAATGCACCGGGTTTGGGCACCTTCGCTACTTTCGGCAACACAACCGAGAGCCTTACCTCACGTGGCTACCGGGGCATACCGGTTGTAAAAAACGGGGTGAGGGTGCACTCTGACTTTCGAGGGAACGGTTTTCTGACCGATATGCAGGGGGTGGAGACCATTCAGATACTGCGTGGCTCGGCTGCCATTGCACAGGGGCTGGGTAACGACCTTGGCTCGGCGGGGGGTGTGGTCAACATCGCCACCAAGAC
>DHTF01000086.1:41665-52591 GCA_002411515.1 Proteiniphilum sp. UBA5267
GATATGCAGGGGGTGGAGACCATTCAGATACTGCGTGGCTCGGCTGCCATTGCACAGGGGCTGGGTAACGACCTTGGCTCGGCGGGTGGTGTGGTCAACATCGCCACCAAGACTCCTCGTTTTATCAATTCGGGCAACGTGGGATTTCGTGCTGGCAGCTGGGGCCAGCTGCGCCCCACCTTCGATGTGCAGTTTGTGACCGACAGGCTGCAACGCACTGCCTTTCGCATCAACGGCGCCTGGGAACGGGGCGACAACTACCGGGTACACGTCTCCAAAGACCGTGTCTACCTGAATCCTTCCTTTGCATGGCGTCCCGATGACAAAACTAGTATCACACTGGAGATGGATTACCTGCACGATTCCCGCACCCCCGATCAGGGTACGGTGAACCTGAGTGCCGACAGCATTTTCAATGTGTTTGAGATGCCCCACGACCGTTTTCTGGGCTTCGCTACCGATCGGCAGACAACCAATACGCTCACTTATCTGGCTCAGGCATACCGCACACTCAACGACTTCCTCAGTCTGCGTGTCGCCTATGCCGGTTCCGATATGAACCAATCGAAGATCGCTTCCCATGCGTCGCCCCTGCGGAACGCCACGCAGACGGGTAACTACAATCTGCGATCACGCGCTTACAGCGGTAGCGAGCGTGATGATAAAAATGGGGTGTTTCAGCTCGACCTGATTGGCAAGGACCTCTATACCGGCAGGGTGAAGCATACCTTTAACCTGGGCTTCGATTACCGATGGACCGACCTCACCACGGTCAACACGAACACCGTGACGGTGGATACCGTGAATGTGCTGCAGCCTATCTCCAACAAGGCCCCCAACGTGACCCTCCTCCAAGGTGATCCGGTACGTTCAAGGGAATATGCCTATGGCATGCTGTTGCAGGAGGTGATGACCTTCAACCGCTATCTGAAACTCTCCCTCGGTCTCCGTTACAGCCAGCTGAGCGGTACCACCAACAACAGCGTCTCCACCTCGGGTGGTGACGTGTGGGATCCCTTGTTGGGGATCATCATCACCCCACTCGAAAATATCAATCTGTTTGCATCCTACACCACCACCACTTCCCTGCGTGGGGCCACCAACTTGCTGGAGGATCGCGTTACCCCGGTAGGTGCATCGCGCGAAAAGCAGATCGAAGCCGGTATCAAGGCGGAGTGGTTCGACAACAGGCTGCGTTTCAATGCAACCTGGTTCCATATTCTGAACAACAACCTTACCTATGCTGCCCTCAACGAGGCGGGAAATAACACGGGATATTACATCAAGGCGGGGAACCTGAAACGGCAGGGAGTGGAACTGGAGCTGACTGGAAAGATACTGAAAAATATGGATGCTGTGGTGGGCTATGCCTATCTCGATGCCGGCTATCACGACAGTCCATACTACCACGAAGGGTCGTCACCCATGAACGCCGCGGCGCATACCGCGAATGGGTGGCTCAACTATACCTTCTTCGACGGATTCCTCAGGAACCTGTCATTGGGTGCAGGGTTTTACTACACGGGCGAGCGGCCGTTTGCCGAATATACCTACCAGGTACTGCCGGGCCACAATGTGCAGCCCAACACAAAGCCTTTCCTGGCCGACGCCTACACCACCGTGAACCTTCAGGCAGGATACAGATTAGATCGTTGTCAATTGCGGCTATTTTTGAACAACATATTTAATTCACAGGGGTACACGGCCTATTACCGGGGCGGATACCTCAATCCCACCGATCCGCGCAATCTGGCAGTGGCACTGAACTGGCAGTTTTAAATATCAATGTCCTCTATGGACACAATCTTCTTGGATATGGCGTAAATGGTGAGACCCGATTGGCTGCGAATGCCGGTTTTCATCGTAATGTTCTTCCGGTGACGCACCACGGTGTGGATGCTGATGTGGAGGGAGTCGGCAATTTCCTTGTTCATCATGCCGTTCACCAGTCCTGTGAGGACCTCAATCTCCCTTTTGGTGAGGTTGTCGTCCTCATTTTTTTGCAGTCCGACTTCCCTGTTCTTCTTGTCGAGCTTAGAAAGCAGGTTAATAATGTGATCCACGGAGTCATAGAGTGTGAAAGAAAGATCGGTGAGCATCGACTGTTTCTGGATGATGCCGTAATCGATGCCGGCAACCGACATCGATGGATGTTGCTTGCGGATCCTGCGAATCTCCTTTTCCCGGTTCACAAACTGCAGCGGGTTCGCAATAAGGATATCCAGGGGAGTAATCTCCAGCAGCTCCATCAACTCCTCCAGCGTCTCGGAACGATGCACACGGCAGTCGAGATCCGACTGATACAGGATGGTCTGCAGTCCCTCGCAGATAATCCGTGAAGGTTCCAGGATGGCAATATGAAGCGAGGGCTTACGCATTTTGTCCTTTTTCGATGTCCACACCTGCGGGAATCAAAATAGTCTCCTCAATGAGAGAATGAATGTAGAGATCGAACTCAAGCTCATACAGCGCGAAAAACAACTTGCGACGCAGGTCGAGGTCGTTCTCAATATTCACATACTTCAGCAACAGATGCTTCAGATCTTTTAGCTTCAACTCAATGTCGGTATGATGATCACCGTATTCAATGGAAGAATAACGCTCCTGCCTGTCCCGATCGCCTTCATTGTTCAGCAGGGTAATGAAATAGGGAAAGGCAATGTTGTCTTCATAATCAAGATGCTCCACTACTTCGGTAAAGTATTCGTGGAAAAATTTCTCCAGCAGCTTCAGTTCTTTCTCAGAATGATTCTCCTGCAACTGACGAATGTAGGAACTGATCTGCGGATATTTATCGAAACGATAGTATTGGTGGCTATGCTTGAGGAAATCGATAACTTGTATCAGATCATTCCGTGTGTAGGCCTGATGCTCTTTCGTGGCAAGTCCGTTGTAGAGATTGGCAATACCCACGAACAGGTTCTCACTGATTCCATAAGCGGTGCAGAGTTGCAGTACGGTCTGATCGCTTACCCTGAAATCGATGTTGAAATGCTGCAGCATCAACAACAGATTGGGGTTAGCATCAATCAGATCGGCCATCTTCATATAGGACTTCACTTTTATTTTTGAAACTTGATACATAACGGATCACCTAATTTTTATGCAAAAATAGAAAAAAGAGCGCAATTATTTGGAATTATTCTAATTAAACTCTTTCATCGGACTAAAACCTACAAAAAAGATGCGGATATTGAGCCGATTAATCACGATCACAACTTGCATCTCCTCACTTTTTCCTTTTTTTTTTGTATCATTGTGCCTTCAATTAAAAAAGTGAACAATGAACAATTTTCAACAACTGTTGCTCCAGCGTCGCAGCATACGGAAATTCAAAGAAGAGTTGCTTACAGCAGACGAAACGCGTTTGATTCTGGAAGCAGGATTGCTTTCGCCCACATCCAAAAACCTCCATTCGTGGGAGTTTATTGCCGTAGAACAGAAAGGAATGCTTTCAAGCCTGTCGCAATGTAAACCCCACAGCGCTTCCTTCATTGCCGATGCTGCCTTGGCTGTTGTGGTCGTCGGAAACCCGCTGGAAAGTACCGCCTGGATTGAAGATGGTGCCATTGCCGCCATAAACATGCAACTGCAGGCAGAGGAACTGGGTATCGGTAGCTGCTGGGTGCAGATACGCGACAGGTCCTACTCAGAAACCATATCTTCGGGCGAATATATCAATGACCTGCTGGATATCCCCATGCCCCTGGAGGTACTTTGTGTGCTGGCTTTTGGCAAAAAAGAGAAGGAAAGAACCGCAGCCGACCTTGATAACTTGCATTGGGAAAAAGTACACATTGAAAAGTATAAATTGATGGACTGATGTGCCAACGTGTCCCCACAACATTTCACAACCGAAGTTGATAGTAGGACGCTGACTGCTAACCACTAAAAAATATGATTGATTTTACCAAAATACCCTCGCCCTGTTACGTCATGGAGGAAGCGTTGCTAAGAAGAAACCTGCAGCTTATCAGGTCGGTGGAAGAACGTGCCGGGGTAAGCATTATCCTCGCCTTCAAAGCTTTTGCCCTCTGGCGGTCGTTTCCAATCGTGCGCGAATACATCGGTTATTCTACTGCCAGCTCCGTTTCTGAGGCCAGGCTGGCATTCGAGGAGATGGGCAATCCGGCACACACCTACGCCCCTTCCTACACCGAGGAGGAGTTTCCGCTTTTTCTGCAATACAGTAGCCATATAACCTTCAATTCGCTGTCGCAGTTCGAACGATTCTATCCACAAGTGAAAGCCTCCGGAAAAAATATCTCTTGTGGGTTGCGGATCAATCCGGAATACTCAGTGGTGGAGACCGACCTTTACAATCCCAGTGCTCCCGGATCACGTCTCGGCGTCACTGCCGACAGAATAGGGGAGAAACTGCCCGAAGGAGTCACCGGGCTTCATTTGCACAACCTCTGCGAGAACAACTCTTACGATCTGGAAAAAACGCTTGAGGTGGTAGAACGAAAGTTCGGTCGGCTCTTCAGTCAGATTTCCTGGCTCAACCTTGGTGGCGGCCACCTGATGACGCACAAGGATTATGATGTAGAGCACCTTATTCGGTTGCTAGCTTCTTTCAAGGCACGTCATCCACATCTCGAAATTATCCTTGAGCCCGGAAGCGCCTTTGCCTGGGAAACTGGTGTGCTGGTGGCAAATGTGGCCGACATCGTGGAAAACCACGGTGTGAAGACAGCCATGTTGAATGTATCTTTTGCCTGCCACATGCCCGACTGCCTGGAGATGCCCTACAAGCCCCGTATCCGGGGAGCCTACCAGGAGGCAGTGGAAGGAAAGCCTACTTACCGTATGGGAGGTAACAGCTGCTTGAGTGGCGACTTCATGGGTGACTGGTCGTTCGATGCGCCTTTGCAGGTTGGTGATCGGGTGGTATTTGAAGACATGATCCACTACACTACGGTGAAGAGCACCCTTTTCAACGGCGTATCGCATCCTTCCATCGGACTTTGGACCACAGCGGGTCAGTTCATACTCTATCGCCGTTTTGGATACGAAGATTATAAACACCGGATGAGCTGAACCCAACGACATTTTTTTGCTCTTTTTAAACAATTCTTGAACGCACTGTGTTAATAAGAGCGAGGAGATACAGTTTTCTCATGAGTTAATCAAAAGATATTCACATTAAAAACTATGTAATTATGGGATTAATTTGGTGGATTATTATTGGTGCAGTAGCCGGATGGCTTGCAGGTAAATTAATGAGAGGCGGAGGCTTTGGCTTTTTGGTCAACTTGTTGGTAGGAATAGCCGGAGCCGTAATTGGCGGATGGGTCTTTGGCCTCCTCGGTATAGCAACCGGGGGAATTATCGGCAGCCTTGTGACCGCCCTGGTGGGAGCAATTTTGTTACTCTGGATCATATCTCTTTTTAAACGGGCCTGAATCGGTCCGTGAGAGGAACGATATAAAGAAATCGATGTGCCGCAAAGACATCGGTTTTTTTTATGTCCCCTCCCGAGATTCGTTTGCAAATTAAATCATACCTTTGTGCTCATGAACAGACGAGAAACAGGCATCTTCTCCGGATCATTTAATCCCATCCACATGGGTCATCTCATGCTGGCCAACTACCTCAGCGCTTTCACCTCAATGGAGGAAATCTGGTTTGTGGTGACACCCCAAAGTCCACTGAAAAAAAGAGAGGACCTGTTGCCCGATGAAGTTCGTCTGGAGATGGTGCGCCTAGCACTGGAAGATTACTCTTTTCTGCGTGTTTCAGATGTAGAGTTTTCTATGCCGCGCCCCTCTTACACAATAGATACACTCAATGTGTTGACCAAGGACCACCCCGACAGGAAATTTTCGCTGATCATAGGAGGAGACAACTGGTCGGTGTTCGACCGATGGAAAGAACATAAGCAGATCATGGAGCGCTTTCAAATATTCGTCTATCCACGGCGGGGTGAAAATGTTGTGATACCTGAAACAATGTGCCAATCAGTGAAACTGGTCAATGCCCCCCTGGTGGAGATCTCCTCCACATTCGTTCGCAACGGCATCCGGGAAGGCAAAGATATGCGTGCTTTTCTTCCACCCAAGGTGTATGACTATATCCTGAAAAATGAACTTTATCGCTAATCTCCAATTAGCACATTGGTACATTAGCATATTGGCACATTAATTTATGTCAAGTAAGATCATACCGCATCTTGTCTAGTATGACAGGCAGAATGGCGGTATTCACCCCTGCTTCCTGTAGTTCTTCCACATCTTCTGCCAGCATCGACCGGAAGTCGTCAAAGCTGCCTGCTTTTTCCATCGATGACCGATAGAGCAACAGCGCCTTCTTGTTCTCTTCCAGGCAAAGCTCCACATGGCCCGCGTTGAGCCAGTCGTGGGCGTTGGGTTCGTCCTCCAGTATACGGGCATAGTATTTTCTGGCCACGTCAAACTTGCGCGACAGGAATGCACACCAGGCCACCGATCGCCAAGCACGGCGGTTGTCGCTATCGAGCAGCTCCACCTTGAAGTAACGGTTGAGTGCTTTGTCGTATTGCTTCAACTCCAGGTAGCAATGTCCGATGAGTAGCTGAATATGGAGATCGTCGGGCCTGAACTGTTCCAGCCGGCGATAATAGGTCAAAGCCGTGTCGGGTTGTTTCAACACCCTGTAGCAATGTGCCACGCGGTGCAGCACCCAGGTATTGTTCTCCTCAATTAAATCGGCATGCAGATAAGCCTCCAGGGCACCCTCCGTATCTGCCAGCATCTGCCTGCAAAAGCCTATTTTCTGCCATACCTCACTTTGGGTGGCACCCCCTGCCTCGGTCAGCATCAGGTAAGCAGCAAGTGCCTCACTGAAGTTGTTTTTCTCGAAATAATAAAGGGCTATCTGCTCCAAATAGTGTGGCTGCAGTATCACCGGATGAAAAGCTTCGATCTGGTGGTAGTTTAGCGGGAGGTCGAAGATATCCACAAACTCTTCCCGTCGCCGGTAAAGCTTGAAGAAACGATAAAGATCCTGGATATATTGCTTGATCAGCGTATCTTCCTTCTGATGCGGTTTCAGTATCTCTTCCTCTACCTGCATCCGGGTGAGTTCTTCTCCCTCGGCACCCAGTTGGGCAACCATCATGCGGCGGTAGTTTTCCGGCATCATCATGATGCTGAAGCAGAACGAATACTTGTCGGAGTTGCAGATCAGCGAGGAGCTGAACATGGTCTCAATCAGTGAAGCACCCTCCCACTTGTCGGCGAAAAGCTGCCGGATGCTGCTGTGTCGCGGATTGAACGGCAGAAACCAGTTGCTCATCTCCTGAAAGAAGGGGTAAGACTTCAGGTTGGAGAAGGTGGAGTGAAACACGTCGGCACCCTTCAGCTGTAAGTCCGAGAACTCCTGCAGTTTGTCTGTCAGCCCGCTCTCATCGAGTATCTGTTGCCATTCGGGGTTCTTTTCATCCAGTCCGCTTTCGCCCATCCACTCATCCAGATTGATCTTCTTACCGATCATCGGGCTCAGTTTCATCATCTCCGGTAGGATCTCCTCGGTGAGTCGTCTGGTGATCTTCTCTGTTTCGTGTGCCTGGATAAAGCCGAGGATGGCGGCCACGAAACGGCGGTTGAACTGCTTGTCGTCCGACAACAGCTGCAGCCTGTCGCTGCACTCCCGATAGAGCGGCAGGCGGGCCGTGTAGGTCTGGAAGATGGGGATGAGACCAATGATGGCCCGTATCACCAGTTCTACCTCAGGGTGGCGGCACACATCGAGAAGCAACTCCACCTTGGCGGCATCGAACCGTTGTAGCACGTTCATGGTGAGTGCAGAGAGAAAAATACTCTTGTCGTACACCGGAATTTGGTCATCTTCCAGAAAAGTCCGGTAGGATGCCATCATGTCGGCATGGGCCCTTGGCGATGCAAACAGCGTGTAAAAGAGGTCCTGCAGGGTTTTTTCGTGTGCGAGCTCATTTTCTTTCAAGCGTCGTTCCTTCTCCTCACCCTCTTCCAGCAGATCGATGAAAGTAAAGGTGTCTGCCTGCTGGAGTAGAACGCTCCGGTAGTCTTCCATTGAAGGAGATGTACGCACCTGAAGAAGACGCGATTTATCGTAAAAAAGAGAAGAACTCTCCTGCAAAAGCAGCTGACCCGCAGCATCGTCGGCTACGGCATAAAGATCGCGAATCAGTTTCTCGTAAATATGTTGTTGCTCGGGATCTTTCTTCCCTTCAATCAGATAATGGAGCATATACTGATAGTTGGTTTCCAACTCAGCAATTCTTTCGGTGATGGTCCAATGTTGTGATTGTTCCACAGCTGCTTTGACACCGTCAATAGCCTGTTTCAATTGTCGCTGTTCTATGTGGGTATAAATCTCTTTCAGCTTCTTGGTAATGGGGGAGGGCTGCATCATAATTTCAGTTTGTTATGTCCTTAATGATCAGGACAGATGGAAGCGCTTCTTTCCAATAAAGAGGGGTGGCAGCCAATTTGCTCCATCCTTCAATGCCGATGATGAGCAGATCCTGGGTCTTCATAAAATCTTTTTCAATCTTTTTGTTGGCGTCCCAGAGCTGCACCCTGCCGTCGCTCTTTTTTACGATGTGCTGATACAGTTTCTGCATTTTAGGATCCGACAGGAGGATACCCACAGCATCCCACACCATGACATGCACATGCTCCTTCAAGGCTGCCTGATAGAGAAAGCTGAAAATATGCACATCTGCTTTGCTAAGCACAGGAATGAAAACGTGGCTGATTTCCAAAAGGCCATTGTCAAGGAAGACACTTGTGACCTTCCTGTTTCGGTCCAGCAACGCAGAGATATTTTTCAACCTGTCCGCTTCCTGCGCTCCGAATTGGGCCAGAACAGCGGTTTCGGTGATTGCCTGATCATTCTTTAGGCGGATAAATTTTTCTGCATCGCCAAGCGTGATCTCATTGCGATCGAAACCAATAAACAACAGATTGCAACTTTGTTCTTCGGCCATTTTTCGGATTTCGGTAACCCAATCGACAGACTCCTTGATAAACAACCGCATGGTGATTTTGCTCTTCTCTGATTTTGGCTTGAAGTCGGCCAGTAGCTTATGTTGCAGTATTTCTATCGGCTCATCGTCCGACCGCCCCACGGTGTTCGGAATGAAGTAAAGCAGGGTGATGAATGACTTCTCTGTTTTCGACAGAATGATCTCCGATACCATTTGGCTTAACTTTCTGCCCGTTTCGGGGTGGCTGAAACATACCAGCGCGTGAGCGGGTACTTTCGGTTCCAATTCACCATCGAGGCGATTCAACAACATATCTACAAAATCCATACCACTTTTTTTTAAGATTCTCCAAAAAGTTTATCCCGGTTGCTTTACTCATTCAGTATTTTGCTGTCGAGCATAGAGTCTTTGTATCCCAGAAAGTAAAGGATACCGTCGATGTCGACGGAAGAGAGCGACTGTTCCGCGTTCTGCTTTACCTTGGGCTTGGCATGAAAGGCAATGCCCAGTCCGGCAATACCCAACATGGGCAGGTCATTGGCGCCGTCGCCCACTGCCACCGTCTGCCTCAGATCAATCCGTTCTACCTGGGCGATGAGGCGCAGCAGTTCTGCCTTCCTTTTGCCGTCAACCACATCGCCCACGTAATTGCCGGTAAGTTTGCCATTGACAATCTCCAACTCGTTGGCGTACATGTAGTCGAATCCATATTGCTCTTTCAGATAATTGCCGAAATAGGTGAAACCACCCGAGAGAATCGCCGTTTTGAATCCTACTTTCTGCAGCACCTTCATCAGCCGTTGGAGTCCCTCGGTAATAGGCAGCTGGGTGGCAATCTCTCTCATCACCGACACATCGAGCCCTTTCAACAACTTCACACGCTTTCGAAAACTCTCCTCAAAGTCTATCTCTCCCTGCATGGCCTGTTCTGTGATGGCTTTCACCTGTTCGCCAACACCCGCTCTCTCTGCAAGCTCATCAATCACCTCTGTCTGGATGAGCGTGGAGTCCATGTCGAAACAGATAAGCCGGCGCATACGCCGGTACATGCTTTCTTCCTGAAAGGAGATGTCGAAGTTAAGCGCCGAGGAGAGCTCCAAAAAAGACTCCTGCATATGCTGCCTGTTTTTGGGCGTGCCTCTCACCGAGAGCTCGACACACGACTTGGCAGCCCGTTCCTCCTCGTTGAGCGGAATACGCCCGGTGAGTCGGATCATGTTGTCGATATTAAGGTTCTGCTCGGCGATGATCTTCGAGACAGCCGCAATTTGTTTGGCTGTCAGAATTCTTCCCAACAGGGTAATGATATATCTGTTTTTTCCTTGCAAACCTACCCAATTGGAATATCGTTCTGGTGAAATGGGTGTAAAACGGATGTTTACATCCATCTCGTAGGCTTTGAAAAGCAGATCTTTCAATATCTCTCCCGAGTTGTTGTGCATCGACTTAAACAGAATGCCAAGCGACAGGTTTCTGTGGATATCCGATTGACCGATGTCGAGGATGAATGCATCATGCTTCGCCAGTATCTCTGTCAGTGCTGCAGTGAGCCCTACTTTGTCTTCTCCGTTGATATTGAGTAAAATGATCTCTGAGTTTTCCATATGTTGTTTTTTAAAGCTTGTGGCTTTTCGTGTTCAGCTATCGACTGCTGACAGTTATATTATCTGCAACGATACCTGCGCGTAGATGTCTTCGACGTCCTGTCTGCTTATTTTGTTAAAATCTTCTTCCCTTACCGTGATAATCAGTCCCGCCATGTCGAGTGCACCCGGGCTGACCAGCAACTGTTTGTTACCCTCCTCAAAATATTGCCGGGGGCGGTGCGCCTTGCGAGGGAAAAGATGCAACTTATAACGGTCTTGTTCTGTGAAGGCAATCACGTTCATCATCGGCTCATCCTCTTCCGGTTGCAGGTGATGAAGATAGAGATAAACCTCTTCAAACAATTCCTCCACCTCTTCCTTATTGCTGCT
>DHTF01000049.1 GCA_002411515.1 Proteiniphilum sp. UBA5267
CGATATGATTGAATTATGAGATAGCAATTCCCCCTTGATGGCGATTATTACAACATAAAGGAACTAAGAATAAAACTATACTATTTTCTAATTATAAAAACAAACACGATGAATTTGGCAAATATAATACAAGAAGAAGAGTACAAAGAAGAGTACCAACCACCGATGTTCGAAGTGATCGAAATTACCATCGAGCAGAACATACTGGCCGGCAGTGGTGATGTCACTGATTCCAATGCCCTTGATTTCTATGGGGAAGATTACTAGTATTTATTCTCCTCGGAGTAACAAAAAAAGCATGAAGAAAATTAATCTACTGTTGGCCATTTTATTCACAACGTTGTTGACAGGATGCACGAAAGATGAATCTGTTATCAACGACGAGGTGGAAAACGAAACAAATAAAGGTACACAAATGCAACTGACCGTTGCGATACCAGAAAATGAGAACCCCAGATCGTCTACGCGCGTTTCACTAAATTCTGGAGATCCTGAGACTCCCTTGAATGTCGAACTTACCTGGAAGGTCGGTGACAAGATTTACTTGATCTTTTCCGAGGGTGGAATACCCAAAGGCAAGCAGACAGTGGAGTTAAAATCGGAGAATATTACCAATGATTCTAAGAAAGCAAACTTTTCATTTACTGTCCCTGCAGGAATTGGTGAACCCTTTGATCTCTACGGCGTGCATGGCGGCGGTGGATTCGTAGATGAGAGCAGTTACACCTTAAAACTCCCCACTGCGGAACAATCCACCGGGAGGAGTTTAGCCGAGCTAAGTAACAACAATGCGGTGATGCTCAAGTTTGCGCAAACCGGTATTTCAAAAGCAAGTCCAAGTGTTTCGGTCAGTTTTGCACACATAGGCTCACTTTTCAGGATTTTACTCAAATCTGATGGTTTCGATTTAATCAACATAACCAAAGCCGAACTAAACTCGACATCATACATACCGGTCCATCAAAACTTAGGCTCAGCGACTTATAATCCGGTTACCGATATCATTTTGGGTACCACTACTAAAATAACTTTAGCTTTCAACAATAATAACACTCCTCCCTTAGTCATCCCCGACAACTCCCTCACCTCAACCAAACCTTTTGAATTTTGGGGCTGGTTTATTCCCGAAAAAAATAAAAATTGGCCTTGGCTGGGTCTTAATGTAACCTATGCAACTGGTGGAAATGAGATGGCAACGCGCAATTTCAAAGAAGCTCGTACGACACCCCTCGCAGCGGGCAAAGCGTATCATTTCTATGCAACTCACATGAAGGCGGAAGGTCTAAGTACTACTACTTCGGATGATACTTTTTTGAAATTTACCAACAGAGCAGGGACGCCCGATGAGAACACATTTACTGACACCCGCGACAACAATGTATACAAAATCGTGCTTATAGGCGATCAGTTTTGGATGAAGGAGAATTTGAAATATCTGCCTAATGATAAAATTAGCTATCCCTTTGATATTTCAATAGATAACCCAAGTCGGATTGTAAATGAGTCTTCAAAATTTTATTATGTTTATAATCATAATTCAGATGATAAGGCAATTGCAAAAAATTCTGACAATTATAAAAATTACGGTGTGCTCTATAACTGGCTTGCGTCTCAAGACCAATACGTATGCCCCCCGGGCTGGAGACTCCCAAATAACACTGATTGGAGCAAACTTTCCACATATCTTGGAGGCCAAGATGTGGCAGGCGGCAAACTGAAATTGCCAATTATATATAAAACCAATACTGGTGCAACCAATACCAGCGACTTTACTGCGCTTTTGGGAGGCAGGCTCAATGCTGTACCGGCATCAGATTCGCCCAAAGGTTACAATGCGGTTTTCGATGATTTAACTGAAAAAGGCTACTGGTGGAGTAATTCTGGTTATTACGAAGCATGGAGCCTGAATGACGATGATGCTGCGCTGCATCGTATAGAAACTACTGACAGGGAAATGGGATATTCCGTCCGTTGCGTGAGAGATTAAGTATTAAGTGGATGCCAGTAACCACTAAAAAAAACGGGGCGTATCTGAAAAGCCTTACGAGTAGGAAAAAAAATAAAAAAACAATTTTTTATGAAAAAGACTGTACTAAGTTTTGCATTTGCGATTGTTATCTCTTTGTTAATGACTTCTTGTTACACCATGACGTATTCTGTAGGCGGTGGTGCTAAGACAGGCATTGAAGTGAAAGAGAAAAACCATTATTTAATTTATGGTTTGGCTCCAATTAAAACCTCTGACCCAACGAAGATGGCTAGTGGTGCGAAAGATTATACCGTTACCATACAACATTCATTTGTTGATGGTCTTTTGAATGCATTGACATGTGGTATTTACACGCCAACCACAACGACTGTAAAGAAGTAATTCCTGAGAACAGATTTCAGCAGTAAATACAGAAAAAAAGCTGTCTCAAAACAATTTTTGAGATAGCTTTTTTGTTTCAGGAAATAGCTCCTTGCACAGATAATAGAAGGATAATAGAAGGGTACTGGGTCGTTATCTCCTTATTGATAAATAAGCGAAATATAAGGAATATATAAGGGAAACAGGGAGTACCGAACAAGGTAGCAACAAGGTAGCAAAAAAGGCCGTCTCATTGAACCGACCCCCAAAAGTATTTTGTCTAACTTTTAGGGGTCACTACAATTTTGAGACAGCCTATTTTTTGTAGAAAGAAGGCTTTATAACCTTTTTCTTATAACTTTTTGATTCGGATATTTTTGAACATAACCTTCGATCCATGTCCGAGAAATCCAATGTGCCCGGTTTCGTTGAGCAGTCCGGGATGTTCTCGTTTATCGATGGTGCCGTTTTTTGAAGCCTCACGGATGTTTCCATCGAGGATGGTTGTTCCGTTGAGAATTACTTTTATGTGGTCGCCGTCTGCCACTACCTCCTGGTAGTTCCATTCTCCCACAGGCTTCTGATACCCTCTTTTAGCAGGAATCACACCGTATACCGATCCATGATACTGGTAAATTTGTAATTTCTCATACACAGGTGCATCGTTATCCAGTATCTGGAGCTCCATGCCCTGGTAGGCAGCGTCACCCTCGAGGGGTGTACGGATGCCGAGTCCGTTGTTGGCCCCCGGTGTGAGCATAAACTCGAAACGCAGTACAAAGTTATCGAACTGATCTTTGGTATAAAGGTTGCCGCCCGAGCCCTCGCTGGGGTGTAACACAATTTTTCCGCTTTCTACGGCATAATCTTTTTTATTGCCGGTCCATTGGTCGAGGTTGGTGCCATCGAACAAGATTTGAAAGCCTCCTTTCTCTTCTTCTGCGGACAACTGAAATGGCTCGGGACGCGGAATCTCCCGGATGTGGATATCCCTGTAGGCCACTTTGCTGCCGTGTGCCTGCAGCTCAATTTGTTCCATCGGGAAGATGGGCTGACTCCTATCCCAATAGTTCTCCAGAATCACATTGTCGGTGACCAGTTCACCATTCAGCCACACCGATACCCTTTCGCCTACCATCACGATACGGAAACTGTTCCATTCTCCCACCTTCTGGTCTGCCACTTTCAATGGTTTACTCGGATTTTGCTGGTTGTTGTAGAGTCCTCCTGATCCTACCTGTGCTCCTACTTTCACCCGAGCAGTATCCCATATCTGTATCTGGGGCGTTCCACGGAGATAGATCCCCGCATCGGGCTCCGGACCGGTATAGAGTTTCCAGTCGACCAGCATCTCGAAGTCGCCATATGGTTTATCGGTGCAAAGGTTATTCCCTTTTCCGGTGAACAGCAACTCTCCGTTATCCACAATCCAGCTTTCCTTCGCTTCCTTGTCTGCTTTTTTCTGTGCTGCAGCCAGTTCTTTCGGGCTCATCTTTGCTCTTGTAACGGGATTTTCCACCAATCCTTTCCAACCATCCAGATTCTTTCCGTTGAAAAGAGGAACAAATCCGCCGTCCCCCGGATTTTCTGTCAGATATTTGTTGATGGACTGTCGCTGGTAATCGGCGTCGGGATTGCTGAGAGTCTTACTTACCTTGTTCAGGATAGCAGTCGTTTCCACACCTGCAAAGGCGGGATTGTTGATAGCAATATTCATGGCTGCCTGTGCAGCAGCTTCTTTTAATGCCGACTCTTCCATGAAGGGCGCCACAAAAAGCAATGCCTGATACTGACCTGTGTTCCCCAACAGTTTCAGGATCTCGTTCTTTTGTTTGTCGTTTTGAGCAAACTGCATCGTTTCACGCAGGTAGAGATATTTGACTGCATCTGTTACTTCCGATTTTCTAATGGTTGAAATTAATGCGTCCGTCACTTTCACCAGCTCCTGACTGTTATTGCTCTGTCGTGCAATATCGAGAAGGGGATAAATGAGGTGAAATGATTTCCATGCGGTGAGGGCGTTGAATGCCGACTCTTTTTCAGTCCCTGTAGAAGAAATGTATGCTTTGGTGATGAGATCGATGGATTCCTTTGACCCGTTGTTGGCCAGTGCGGGGTAGTATACGTGTTTACGGGATGAGGTTTTCATCTTTCCGCTGACCAGCCTGAGTTGTTGTTCTGCCGGAAGGTAATTCAGTGCCGCATTTACAGCTTCTTGAATAGCCGGAACATAAGCAAGGTCGGACTGCTCCAGCAGGGTGAACAGATCCGGCAGATTCTTGTCTGTCACGATGTCTTTCAATGTGGCGGCAGCAACCGATTTCACAGCTGCATTGTCGCCCGACATCTGTTTGTAGACAAGATCATACTGATTTTCCATTTTCCGTTTGGAAATGAGATCCAGAATAGCCTTTTTTCCTGCTTCTCCGCAGTCATTAAAAACAGCGGCAATTGTGGAGGAGATATCTCCCTTGAAAGTAGATAATCCCTCTTTTGCCAGGTTGATGTCATCTTCGTTGTCACTTTTCAACAGACCTGCCAATGCGACCAGCGATTTGTCTCCGGCTATTCTTGCCAGCGATCTTGCAGCTGCCTGTTGTACCATCTTGTCGGCGGAATTGATATGGTTTGCAATCAGCAGATCGGAACCCTCCACCTGATGTTTTGCCAGCCAATAGATGAGTGCTGTTTGTACCTGAGATTGTTTCGTGGAGGAAAGTGTTTTTTGAATCAGCGTGACCGACTTGATGTCTTTTTCAAAAGGATAGGCATTCAGTACACTGGAAAGATAGGAAATATTCCCATCCGCCAGGGCACCTTTTAACAAAGCATCCTTCTTCGTGTCAGGCTGTGTCAGAAGCAATCGGGTAGCAGCAACTTTCAAATCCTGTTTGTCCTGTTTCGACGCTACGGACAATAATTTTTTTGCCTCTTTTTGTACCATCTTCGCATCAGAAGCATTCAACCGTGAAAGCAAGGAGATATAAGCTGCAGTTGCGTTGTTCTTGACATATACGTAATTTATCTCTTCTGCCTCATTGCGCAATGTTTTGAGCGACTCTTTCGTGCCAATCTGTCCCAGGGCATTCAGGAGTACTTTCTGTAATTTCTCCGAGTTGCTTTTCTCGAGAAGATTTAACAGTTCGGGTTCGGCTGCAACGTAATGGGTTTGTCCAATGGCATTCGCCAGATTCAATATGATAGGCTCTGAATTGGTCGTTTTGAGGGCTTCCAACAGGGCAGCGTCTGCTTTTTCTGTGCCGATGCTCACCAAAGCCAGTGAAGCAGGTGAGGAGAGTTGTTCATCGGTAAGCAAACCGGATAAAACATCCACATTGTCGTCCGAGCCAATGGTTCTGAGCTGACGGATCACAAATGCTTTCACCTCTTTGTCGAGCTGCTGGTTCAGTGCTTTTTCAAAAGCATTGGCGGTCACGTTGCGTTTCACAGCGTCGTTAGCCACAGAGTGGGTCCATCCGCTGATGGCATAATCCACGGTTTCATTGCTCTTATTCCCCGGAGGATTCATTCTGCCGATCAGGTCGAGCAGTCCCTCCTCACCGGTAGATACCAGGTCGGCGATGATTTGGTCGTATTTTTGTTGCGTATCGGCCGGCAATTGTGCCAGAGCATCGGCCACGATGGTGGCTTTGGTTCTTCCGGCCGGCATTTGTGCCTGCACACTACCTGCAAGCAGGAGGAAAAGGCAGATGGCTATAAGTTGTATATGTTTCATTTTATATGCAATTGTTATACAATTGTTAATTGTTATTCAGTGGGTTATTCAAATTCGCTTTGTAAATTTAGATGTTTGCTACGTCCGGCAAATTCAAACAAGTTTATTTGCACTCACTGGTCGCAAACATTGGGGTCGTTATTTAAATTGTCCAGGGTGCACGGGTGGGTTGATCCAGCAGGCGGTTGGCTTCATCGTCGTGCAGGAATACCTCTTTTGCGGGATCGAATTCGAGGGTTCTGTTGAGTTGAAGTGCTGCAGCGCCCATGTTGACGATAGTGGCCGACCGGTGTCCGTTCATTTCATTTAGTGCGAATTTTTGTCTGTTGCGCACCGATGCGATAAAGTTGGTATTTTGTTCCTGTGGCTCGGGGAAATTGGCCAGTTTCTTTTCCCAATCGGGTATGTCGCAAACAAAATTGCGGTACACATTTCCATTGGGCCCCGCAATATAGGGCGTGTTGGGCTCACCATAGTCGCCACCCCAAAGGATAATCTGACATCCATCTTCGTAGGTATAGGTGATGGAACGCCATGTTCCCACTGCATCGGGATGTTGCTGCGGAGCGTCGACTTCCACCTTCACCGGGCTGGTATCATCTTTACCCAGCATATATTGTACCGGGTCGATATAGTGTTGTCCCATATCACCCAATCCCCCGCCATCGTAATCCCAGTATCCGCGGAAAGTCTGGTGTACGCGATGTGCGTTGTATGGCTTGTAAGGTGCCGGCCCCAACCACATGTCGTAATCCAGCTCTTCGGGAATGGGTTGCGGTTCCAGATGCGTTTTTCCTACCCAGAAAAATTTCCAGTCGAATCCGGTATGCTTGCTGATGGTCACCTTCAGGGGCCATCCCAGCATGCCGCTGTCGATCAGCTTTTTTAGAGGCTTCACCGGCGTACCCAATCCATAGAAGGGGTCTTTAAAGCGGAACCAGGTATTGAGCCGGAATATATTGCCGTGCTGTGCAATGGCCTCGCGAACTCTTTTTCCTTCACCGATGGTACGGGTCATCGGCTTCTCGCACCAGATATCTTTTCCCGCTTTGGCTGCTTCAACCGACATGATGCCGTGCCAGTGAGGCGGAGTAGCGATGTGTACGATATCCACATTCTTGTTCAGGATTAAATCACGAAAATCGTGGTAAAGGTCAATTTTCTCCTTGACCATTGCGGCTGCTTCAGCGAGATGCTTTTTGTCCACGTCGCACATGGCCACCACCCTGGTGTTTTCATAGGGAATATGTCCGCGACCCATTCCGCCCACACCGATAATCCCCTTGGTTAGTTCATCGCTTGGAGCGATCATTCCTTTCCCGAGTACGTTACGAGGAACGATGGTGAGCAGGGTTACTCCACCCATCGTTTTTAAGAATTGTCTTCTACTGGTCATAAATATTTCACTTTGTTGATGTTTGTTTTATCATTATTCTTTGTGAGGCACACCCGCAACAGGAATTGTTTCTCCTATGCTTTCCACGGGTCCCATATCATAGACTTCAGGTCCCAGACGGAGTCCGGAATTCAATATCTCATCCCAGGTGACATCCTTGCCTGTATAGGCAGCAACTCTTCCCATGATTGCCACCAGGCTCGAGTATGCCTGATCTTCTCCGTCGTTGATGGTGTCTCCTGTTCTGATTGCAGTAACCAGATTGATGTGTTCCTGGACGTAAGGATTGGTTACTTTCCATTCCGACTGGTTGTCGTTCTCTTCGGGCGTTGGATACTCCCATATCATATTCCCCTTCAGGTCATACAGCTTTCCGGCAGCATCGGCATAACCATTTGTGCAATTGATCTGTTCTACCTTGCCATTGGAACATCCGTCAATTTGTCTCGCTGCACAGTGCGTCCGCATGCCATTTTCGTAGAGATAATCGATGCTGAAAAAATCGTACTGGTCTCCGGTGACCCTTCTCTGCCTTCCACCCCATCCCGAAGCTTTGACGGGGTATTCTCCAAGATACCAGTTCATCACATCAATCTCGTGAATAAATTGTTCTGTGATGTGATCTCCCGAGAGCCAGCAGAAATTTACCCAGTTCTTGAGCATGTATTCCATATCCGACCATTCCGGCTTTCTGGTGCGAAACCACAAAGCACCCCCGTTTCTGATTATGTGTGCTCCTGTAATATCACCAATTTCCCCATTCAACACCCTACGGCGGGTCTCCATATAGTCTTTTTGAGAACGGCGGATGGTTCCGCTGACGATATTCAGGTTCATTGATTGGGCTCTTTTTACGGATGCCAATACTTTCCTCACACCCATAGGATCCACTGCAATAGGTTTTTCCATGAAGATGTGCTTCCTTGCTTCGACAGCTGCTTCCACGTGTGTCGGACGAAAATGGGGTGGGGTACACAGCAGTACGACATCAATTCCAGCATCCATTACTTTTTGATAACTGTCGAATCCAATAAAACAGTTTTCGTCCGGGACATCCACGTTCTTTTCTTTTTTCAGCACATCACGGCATGCATCCAGTTTATCTTTGAAAACATCACCCAAGGCCACAATTTGCAGATTGGGACCGGCATTAAGAAAATCAATGGCTGCTCCCGTACCGCGTCCGCCGCAACCGATGAGTCCTGCCTTAATTACAGTTCCGTCCGGAGCCTGTTCGCGTAACAGTGGCAATTGATGTTCTTCACTCTTCTTTGTTTTTGATGTAGAGCAGGAACTCAACAGGGGGATTCCCCCCATTACTCCTGCCGTGCCGGCCACAAGTGAACTTTTTAGAAAGTTTCTTCGTGATAATGGATTGTCAGATTGCATTTAATATAATATTTTTAATAAAAGAAGAATTTACAAAGTTAAAAATAAAAGAAAATGAATGATACTCAAATTCCGAAAATATTGTTTCACAAAAAGAGTTACAAGCTTTACATTCTATAGATATGATATGATTTCATCCATTTGCATCGAGATCTGTTTCAGGTGATTCCGGTCTCCCCCGGGAACTTCTGCTGTGAGCCAGCCTCCTTGATGATTGACATCACTGATCGCTTTCATCACCACCGGCCAGTTGTTATCGCCTTTTAGCAAATCCACTTTGAACCCTTCCCATAACCCTTTTGTATTCATAAGTTCGCGACTGAACTCTTTGATATGAAGCTTCATAATGCGCCTGTTTAGTGTCCGGATCCAGTGTTCGGGCCATCCGTAACGCAAAATATTCCCAATATCAAAATACCATCCTACCAATGGATGGTTGATTTCATCGATGAACCTTTTCGCTTCAACAGGACTTAGCAGAAAGTTGTTCCAAACGTTTTCCAACGCAATCTGCATGCCTGTTTCTTCTGCATAAGGAATGAGCTCTCTGATGGAATTCTGAGAAGTAATATATGCCTGTTCATATGGTACTTTTTCATTTACCACACCCGGGACGACCAGCACGGTATCTCCTCCTAACTCTTTTACTTCCTGTAGTGATTTTGCCACCGATAGAATACATTTTTTCCTTACTTCCGGATCAGGATCTGAGAGAGGAGCACTCCAGTGATCCTTATTTACTACCGAAGGGAGTTCGATGCCTGACTTTTCCTTTGCCGCCAGTATCTCAGATAGCGAGAAATCTACCGGACTGTTTAGTTCCACCCCGTCGAATCCCAGGTCCTTTGCCAGTTTGAATTTGTCGGAGAGGGACAATTCTTCTTTGATCATCGCAAATCCCAGGCTCTTTTTCAAAACGACTTTTTGTTTTGTTTTTTCATCAGCCATGGAATGCAATGACCCCCACGAACCGATAGCCTGCTTTGGCGATATCGCTGCCGCTAGCGGAGAAACAGCCGACGCACCAGCGATGACAGCTGCCGACTTAAGAAAATTCCGTTTGTTCATATTGTTGCTTATTTAAATTCTGTTATTCCTGGAACCGCTACCGAAATATCATATTTGGTATCCCACGAAATATTTTCGGGAAACAACACCTCTGTTGAGTTCAGCGCTTGATCAAATGTAATAGTCTCACCTGTATAGACAGCCATTCTTCCTGCCAAGGCTATCATATTGGAACGTGTCATCCATTCTCCGTCGTTCATCGGCTTATTGGCCCTGATGGAAGCAAATAGCTCATCGTGTTCCACCTGATACATTCCCCTCACTTTTGTTTGCTTATAAGCCTCCGCATCTGTGAATTTGGTTGTATCTGCCAGGTTCCAAGCATTCTTTCCTGTAATTTTATGTTCTCCCGTACGGCAATCCACATAACATCTTCCATCCTTCCCGATTAATTCAATCGCATATGAAGGAGTCGTGTTGTTCTGTTGCCGGCAGAAGAAATATATTTTTGCACCATTATCATATTCATAAGTCAGTCCGAAATGGTCATATACATTTCCGAAGTTCGAATCAGTTCTTTTTTGTCTTCCTCCTGTACCGCTGATCTTTAATGGAGCTTTGTCACCCATTGCCCAGGAAAACATGTCGATGCTGTGTATAGCTTGTTCAATGAGGTGATCACCGGAAAGCCAGTTATAATACAACCAGTTGCGGAGCTTGAATTCCATGTCAGACCAACCACGTTGTCGCTCTTTGAACCATAATTCACCTGTATTATAAGTTGCTTCACCGCCCAGGATTTCGCCGATCTGACCGTTCAGTACTCTACCAAAGATATCTCTTTTGGGTTGATGATATCTCCAGCAGAATCCGGAAACCAATGACAGGTTTTTAGCTTTTGCCTTTTTGGCAGCCTCCATCACCCTGCGTAAACCGGGCGCATCCACTGCAAAAGGCTTTTCACAAAAGATATGCTTATTGGCGTTCACAGCTGCTTCAAGGTGTTGCGGTCTGAAGCAGGGTGGTGTTGCTAATAGTACCACATCCACATCGGAATCGATCAGCTTCTGATAGGCATCGAGACCAATAAACCTGTTATTTGCTGTCACCTGTACTTTGTTACCATACTTCTCTTTCAAATTGTTGTACGATGATTGCAACTGATCTTCAAAAGCATCAGCCATTGCAGTTAAAATAATGTTTGGATCTGCATTTAAAGCTTCCCCGGCGGCACCTGTGCCACGTCCACCACAACCGATCAGTCCCACTTTCAGCGTGTTGCTGTTCGCACTCCAGATAGAACCCGATCCCATTGATGTATGAGTAGCCAACACAGTTCCTGCCGTGGCTAAGCCGGCTGTCTTAATAAATTGTCTTCTTGAATAGTTCATAGTATATTGGTTTACCTTGATTGTACTTCCATAGTTAAAAAAGCTAATACTAAAATTGCCACTAAATGTTTTATTTATTCATTATAATCAATCCAAACTTTCATTCGACCAGCTTCCCGATTATCCCATGCGTAGTAGGGGATAAATTTAATATTTTTATTATCTGTAATTGCTTCGATGGTGGTTACTCCATTTAAGAGTGATGAATTAAAAGTTTCATTGAACTTTGTTGTTGATGAAAGCGTCAACTCATCAAACGAAGGGTTATCCGTTTCTTCCACGCAGTAAACCAGTGGACCTCTTTGAATAGCTCTTTTCCCAACATTTTCTTTCACATGCGGATCGGCTTGCTCTATTTCAACCGGCATATTCATTGCAAGTGTTATTTTATCACCTTCCTTCCATTTTCGGTTTATTGCCAGATATCCTTTTTCAGTATGTAGATCTGTAACCGGTTTTCCGTTCACAGAAACAGTATATTTTTTGCACCAGTCGGGAATCCGTAAACGAAATTCTTTTTTCAAAGGTTTATCCAACGATTCAACAGTGAGCGTTACATTGCCATCCCACGGATAATTTGTTTCTTGATGTAAGGTGAATGTTTTTTCTCCGGTTTTTATCTCTGCTTTATTTCCGATGTAAAGATTTACCCAAACTGCATCTTTGGATGTTCCGTAGATGTAGTTCCCGATGGATGGGAGAAAGCGCGAAACCTGACTGGGACAGCAAGCCGTTCCATACCATTCTTTCCGATGATGATCTCCATGAGAAGCCAATGGATTCACATAAAAAAACGAATCTCCTTTCAGCGATACGCCTGCAAGAGCCCCATTATACATGGAACGTTCCAAAACATCTATATACTTTGAATCACCGGTAAGTTGATTCATGCGTGAATTCCAGAAAACCATTCCTACGGAAGCGCAAGTTTCGCAATATGCATCATAGTTAGGCAGATCGTAAGGTTTTGTAAATCCTTCGTTGTGACGTGAAGAACCGATGCCACCCGTTAAATACATCTTGGTCAATACCACATCGTTCCACAAACGGTTTAATGCCTCAATATATCCAGTATCGTTTTTCAAAGCTGCTACATCGGCCATTCCGCAAAATAGATACATGGCCCGAACAGCATGTCCATTGATGTTCGATAAATCTCTTACAGGCATTTCGTCCTGATAGTATATCGGATTCCAAGTTCCCTCGGTTCCTTTGGATCCATGACCGTAACCACGTTCTTCCAGCAGCCAATAAGCAAAATCGAGGTATTTTTCTTCGTTAGTTACTTCGTACAGTTTAACAAGCGCCAACTCAATTTCTTCGTGTCCCGGAACCCAATGACGTTTATCGGGACCAAATTCGTTCATCATATGATCTGCCATTCGGATGGAAACATCAAGTAATTTACGTTTACCGGTTGCTTTATAATAGGCAACAGCTGCCTCAATCATATGTCCGGCACAGTACATTTCGTGTTTGTCCATATTCGTCCAGCGTTTATGGATCCCGGTTATTGTATAGAATGTGTTTATGTAGCCATCCGATTCTTGAGCAGCAGCAAATTTATCGATCCATTCATCAGCTTTCTTTTCCAATTCGGAATTTGGATTGTTTATAAGGCTGTAAGCTATACCTTCCAATGCTTTATATACATCAGAATCATCGTAAAAGATGCCAGAATGCCCACCTGACTTTTTAGCTGCATTTTCGAAGTTCTGTATCCGGCCTGTTTTGTTTTCAATTTGATCGATACATACCGGAAGCGTGAAAGTAACGTGATTTTTTAGCCTTGGCGACCAGAAACTATCGGTGATTTTTATGTGTGAGAAATCGACAGTTTCAATCTTTTTAGGTGCAGTTTTATCTTTTGAATTTTTGTCTGTAAATCCGAAACACACGATACTTGTTGTAAGTACCAGCAATATTGTTAGGATATTTTTTAATTTCATGTTAGTCGGATTTTATCAGTTGAAAAAATGGTTTAAATATTTCTTTTCATTCATGTTGAAAATTCATTTTACTCTTTCCTAAATCGGTTGAGGTTGCTACAGCAATTCCTCTGTTTCCCTTGTTATCCACTGCACAATAAAAATGATATACAACACCTTTATACTTTATAACAAAAGGTTTATGAGCATATTGACTGTCAAAATCTTCCGAAGGACTGATTAAATCATCACCTTTCCAATAAGTCCAATTCTTCAAATCATAAGAGCAAGCAAAACGCTCGAAAGCTCCCGGTTTCCAGAAAGCTCCAAAGTAGAACATTACCCAAATATCATCTATTTTAGTAATAAAAGCATCGCCGGAAATTCCAGAACCATGATCTATGACAGGAGAGTTATCGTAACGTTTCCATTCTTTCATATTATGTGAAACAGCCATGGCTATTCTTTCGGCAACGGTATTTGTTATGTTTCCGCCCTTAGCATTATAAAACATGACGAAAGGATAACCCAACGTTTTTTTCTTGTCCCATATAACTGTACTTTTAAAAATTGTCTGGTTGTCGTACCATTTAGAATCTTTATCGTTCGGTGAAATTATAGGTTTTTTTATTCTCTTCCATTCATGCACTTTCGTTAAATCTTTTGTGAAGGCTAATCCGATTTTTAATTTTCCTGCCTCATATCCAGTTGATTCACCTCCCAAGTATGTCATCCAATAATAATTATTGTATTTTTGAACTTCATATGATCCACCCCATTCATAATCTTGTAGAGCAATGTATCCAGCTTTTTGATTGTCATCCCAAGAATTGTTTGAAAATGACATAATGCACCCCAAAGTATTCCATTCTAATAAATTATCACTTTTAGCAAGCCAAGTTTCGTATCCTTTACCATCGAATACGATGTATGTCATGTACCATGAATTATTATTTCTGAAGATGCTTGGACTATCTACCATTTTCTCTCGTTTATCGGGTACAATAACTAAACCATATTTAAACGGCGTCTTTATTTCATTATAAACTTGATTCATAATGCTGTCCGGGACGATTGGGAAATGGTCACTTGAACTATCATCGTATACCCCCACCAAATTAGAATACATAAAAAATAATGGCACAAATAATAGTAAAAATAAAATGGGGAGTCTTTTTTTCATTTTCTTAAATTCGAATAGTAATCTTACTGATATTGATTGAGATATGTTTAAATTTACCATCTACATACACTGGAAATCCTTTATTATTTGTATTTCTTTCCGTTTTTATCCCAAACAATGGTCAACAGGTTGTGGTGATATTTCACCCGGTCTAGGCAAAACCAATCCCAGTAATTTTCAGGAATAAGAGGATGTATTGTTAAAGTATCAGACATGGAGGGTTGAATTTACTTCGTTCTATCGGTTGACGACCTCGAGCTTTCAGTATTGGTCGTGAAATCCAGTTGTCAGTCATGTTTCTTCTGGTTTTTAGTTTGACTTCAAATTGTTCTTAAATAGGAAGTACCATTTGTTTTCCTATGCAGTTTTACACATACTATTTCAGCAGGTGTAGGTAATATTATTCTCAAAGATACAGCAATAATTCAAATAATGCTTTCATCAATCAGAAAATAATGACTATCTACCTGTTTGCACATATCTTGAATAATGAGGGCGTTCAGGTGACCATGCGTTATCTGAATTAATAATAAGTTAATTTTCCTGGTTTGTTTCTGGTATATACAAGCACATCCTGTGTCTCTATCCGATACCCGCCAGGAATTTCTTTCGCTTTTAGTGTGATGTTGTTTTCGCCCTCCTTCAAATCATAATTCCAAGTAAGCTCATTGCGTCTTACGCGATTGTCTGTGGAAATTTTTGCCACCTCATACAAGTTGCCGTTGACATATACTTCGATTTCCAGTACTGCGTCTGGTAAGTTGTTATCTTTCGTAGCCCTACCTCCCAAAACAAAGCCTGATCCATTGACCTTGAATGTTATCTCACTATTTTTACTGGTAAGATTGTTTCCAATTCTTCTTCTCTCAACCGGATATAAACCTTCGAAACTTTTCTCAAAAGGAACAGGTTCTGCTTGCTGGTATTTGATGGTGAACATATCCCCATTCAGTTGTCCACCGTTTCGGACGATCATTTCTCCCGCATGACGTAAACCGGTTTCGTATACCTTGTTGAGGGACATCTCGGTGTGTGCAAAATTTAAGTCCTCCACTTTGTCCAACCCCTGTTTCCAATATACTGGTATCTTATCATATCCGATCATTGTTCCCAGAATTCCGGCTGCATTGGCCGGATTACAGTCTGAATCGTATCCGCATCGCGTGCTGATATCGATGGTCGCGCCATAATCACCCTTGCCATA
>DHTF01000111.1 GCA_002411515.1 Proteiniphilum sp. UBA5267
ATTGAAGGGTTGGTCTATTTTCAGAAAAAATGGTTTCTTTATTATGGATGTGCCGATTCAAAAGTGGCAGTTGCCGTATATGATCCGTCCACACATTTTAATGAATAATTCTACTACAACAAAAATAAAAATCGGATTATGACAAAGAAAATCAAACTATTTTTTATCTGCCTTACTATTACTGGAGGTTTGTTTTCACAATCGGTTAGTCAGTTCAAAGAGGGGAACAGCGTTGTCTTCCTGGGAAATAGTATTACGGATGGGGGACATTACCATTCATACATCTGGTTGTATTATATGACAAGATACCCGAATATGGATCTACGAATCATGAATGCCGGTATTGGCGGCAATACGGTTCTTGATATGTATAAACGGCTGGATGGTGATGTATGTAGTAAAAATCCTTCTACATTGGTTGTTACATTCGGAATGAACGATTCAGGATATTTGGAATATAATGGAGAAGATGGCGCTCGATTTGGAGAAGAAAAATACAGTGAAACGTATGAAAATTTTAAGTTATTAGAAAGACGCTTGCAAAAGCTATCCGGTACCAAGATAGTGATGATGGGAGGATCTCCGTATGACGAGACTGCGCGAATTGAAAACAATACAGCCTTAAAAGGGAAGAATGACGTGATGCAACGTATCATTGCATTTCAAAGGAAGTCGGCAGAAGAGCACAACTGGGATTTTTTAGATCTAAACACACCCATGACGACAATTAACAGGAGGTTTCAGCAGAGCGATCCAACATTCACTATTTGTGGTCTTGACCGCATTCATCCGGAGAATGATGGTCACATGGTGATGGCATATCTATTCCTAAAGGAGCAGGGATTGAATGGCGACGTAGTGGCAGATTTTGCGGTAAATGCATCTAATAAATCGGTCATCAGGTCAACGAACTGCGAAATATCCAATATAAGAGGAAATAAAGGGACGCTTTCTTTCGATTACCTTGCTTATGCGTTGCCCTACCCCTTAGATACAATTCCACGTGGATGGAATATAACAAAAACGCAAGCTGACGCACTAAAATATGTGCCATTTATGGAAGAAATGAATCGTGAGGTAATCAAAGTCTCTGATCTTGAGCAAGGTGATTATACGATGTTCATTGATGGTGAAGAGATTGGTACATGGTCGTATGCCGAATTGTTTAAAGGGGTAAATCTGGCAGCAGAAACAAAAACGCCACAATACCAACAAGCCTTGTCTATTATGCATCTGAATGAAGTGCGTTGGGAAATTGAAAGGAATTTCAGGGATTATGCCTGGATACAATTCAACTTTTTTCAGGACAAGGGATTGTTGTTTGCCAATAACAGAGCATCGATTGAAGCAATGGATAAGGAAACGGGTCGCGACGGGTGGCTGAGAATGCAGAGGGATAATTATGTCAAGATGATGCATCAGCCGTTTCGTGAAATACGAGAGGCTGAGATGGAGATGATCATATCGAAGATTTATGAGATAAACAAACCTGTAAAGAGAACGATCGTGTTGATAAAGAAAAATGACCCCGTTGAGAACGGAAAAAGCGGAAAGAAAAAATTATGATAATTGGAAAAAAGATAAGAACGTTTTGGCTATTCAGCTTGATTTTATGCTGTACAATGATGGTGAAGATGCCAGCTTTCTCACAGACCGCATGGTTTGCCGACGGGTATCATGGGGGTATTTATGGGCATTACCCACCATGGCAAGCACGGTTCATGGTAGAGCAGTTAGAAAAACATCCCGGGTGGGCCATCAACTTGGAGATTGAACCTGAGACATGGGATACGATCAGTGTTGTTGACAGCGAGAACTTTAAAGCGTTTCAAGCCTACTTCGAAAAAGAAGGTCCGTCGGGGCGCATCGAATTCGTGAACCCAACGTTGTCGCAACCATACGCGTATAATATTTCAGGCGAAAGTATCATCCGTCAATTTCATTACGGCATGGCAAAGACCCGGAAGTATTTTCCGAGCGCTACTTTCACGACATATGCTGTGGAAGAGCCCTGTTTTACGAGTAGCTTACCTCAGATACTGAAAGGTTTTGGCTACACCTACGCTGTATTGAGAAACCCCAATACAGCTTGGGGTGGCTATACCAGTGCTTTCGGGAAAGATCTGGTAAACTGGATTGGACCCGACGGAACTTCCATCACGGCCGTGCCTAGATATGCCGTGGAGGAGCTGTCCACCGAGTCCACGTGGCAGACCGAATCGTGGACCAACTCGAATAGTTTTATCGAGAAGTGTATGGCCAACGGTATACAATTCCCAATCGGGATGTGTTTTCAGGATGCCGGCTGGGATGGGGGGCCATGGCACAATGAATACGAGCCGACTCTCTATACCACTTGGAGCAATTACTTCAAGATGATAGAAGGCAAGGTGGAGCCGGAAGATTGGCACTTCACGCAGGAAGATATCAAACCTGGATTGGTTTGGGGCGCGCAGGTGCTTCAGCATATTGCCCAGCAGGTGCGCGTAAGCGAGAACCTGCTCGTTACGGCCGAAAAGATGGCTGCGATGGACTATCTTCTAAACGGTACCCGATGGCCGGAAGAAGATTTTGCCGAAGCATGGAGGACATTGATGCTTGCCCAACATCACGATTGCTGGATTGTTCCCTATAATGGTAGGCAGGGAGATACTTGGGCCGATAAAGTGATTCGGTGGACCCACGCGACGAATCAACTCGCGACGGATAAGATTTCAAACCTGTTTAACAGGGACACAAACTCCAGGCATATCCGGATATATAACACGACGGGATCAGCGCGCCAAGAAGAAGTTGAACTGGTCTTGCCGGAAGATTGCCAAGGTATCATGGTGCAAGTTGTTGATGCGAAGGGCCAACCTGTTCCTCAGCAAATATCAGCATGCGATAGTGGAAAGTTGAAATTGATATTTGAAGCATCGGTTCCAGCAATGGGGTATACCACCTACCTGTTGAAGCAGGGTAAACAGGAAGAACCCCGTAGCAAGAACGCGACCCGTTCTTCAAAGAAACTCTCAATAGAAACGGGTTACTACCAGGCTATCTTTGATCCTGCACGTGGGGGAACGATTAGTAGCCTCATCGATAAAAAGAATGGAAACAAGCAGCTGGTAGAAAAAAGAAAATACCTGAACGACCTGAGAGGTTTTTTTTACCAGGAGAACCGGTTTTTGGAGGGATCAGAAAACAGGGCTACTGTCAGTGTGATTGAAGAAGGAGAATTGTATATCCGTGTAAAAGTGGATAACAAAATTGCAGGACATCCCTATTACCAACTGATTACTTTCTACAAAAATAACCCCCGCATCGACTTCTCTTTGCATATCGATTGGGATGGACAGCCCCGAATTGGTGCGTATGACCAAAGCAATCATTACGAAGCAACCAATAGGGATAAGGCGTTCTATAATGATGAATACAAACTTCATGTTCGATTTCCCCTCGACAATATAGGGCGGAAGATATACAAGAACGCTCCTTTTGATGTTACCGAAAGCAGGATTGACAACACGCTCTACTCAAGTTGGGGCCATATCAAGCACAACGTTATCCTGAACTGGGTAGATATAACCGGAAGTGAGAAGGAGTATGGGGTCGCCCTATTTTCTGATCACACTACGAGTTACCTTCAATCCGACAGTCTACCATTGGGTCTCACTGTCCAATATACGGGCAAGGCTCTATGGGGGAGAGATTATCGAGTCCATGGCCCCACCGAGATCAGGTACGCGCTATTGCCTCATTCCGGCGATTGGGAGAGAGGTGAAGTGGAGAAGGCTAGCACCAGGTGGAATGAACCCATGGTGGCACAATTCACGTCGTGTTCATCGGAATCCCCCACAACATCTATACTCGAGGTCATCGGTGACAATCTGGAAGTCACATCTATGGTTATCGAGGATGACAATCTGCTTGTACGCATCTATAACACCTCCTCTCGTGCAATATCTCGAGACGTGGTTTGGAACTGTAACATGGATAAAATAGAGCAAGTAGATTTAAAAGGCGACGCTATGAGGGAATTATTGCCTGTCACAAAAGAGGATGGGCGATTGATAACAACGGTATCGGTACCCCAGTTTGGCTTCGTGACATTTCGGGTTATTGCTCCACAAATAAAAAGAATGATTAAATGAAAATGATTTAATGAATATGATATCCAATCAAAACAAGCGAAAAACAATTATTATTTCACTCGTTTTTTGCGTAATAACAGGGCTTCCTTCCTGCAAGAATAGGGAGAAAGCAAGTAGTACGGCATATTTTCCCACAAGCTATGTAAATCCCTTTATTGGAACAAGTACCAGTACCCAGGCAGCCGGGGTTTACCACGGTTTGGGTAAAACCTTCCCGGGTGCAACCACGCCGTATGGCATGGTACAGGTGAGTCCCAATACCATTACCGGTGGAGATAACAGTCCGGGATACAGCTATGAACACAAAACGATAGAAGGTTTTGCTTTTACACAAATGAGTGGTGTAGGCTGGTT
>DHTF01000092.1 GCA_002411515.1 Proteiniphilum sp. UBA5267
TTGATCATCGCCAGCATGGTAAACATGGAGATGAGACAGGCAACCACGAAAACCATCCAGGTCGCCGACATGGAGAAGGAAGTGTAAAAGATGGCGCCGATGAAAAGCAGGCTGTTGCCAGCCGCCGTAGCACCCAGCCAGGCTCCCTGCATAATTCCCTGATATTTGGGAGGGGCCACCTTCGACACGAAAGAGATGCCAAGGGGGCTGATAAAAAGTTCAGCCACAGTGAGAATAAAGTAGGTGCCGATCAGCAGCCAGGGTGTTACACGGGCAGCATCGGGCAGTCCGCCCATGGCATCCACCTCCCCCTTCAGCGGGAGTCCCATCGACCCGAGTGCCATCACAGCATATGCCAATGCGGCAATTCCCATGCCGATGGCTATCTTTCTGGGCGTGGAGGGCTCTTTACCTTTGGCACGCAACCAACCAAAAAAGCCCACAATAATGGGTGTAAGGAATACTACGAAGAAAGGGTTGATCGACTGGAATATTTCTGCTCCCTGCAGGGTAGCAAATCCCAGGTTGACCTTAATCTGGCTCAGGTCGGTATAATCCCTGGCAAAGTAGGTGAGGGTGAGCCCGTTCTGGTGAAAAGAGAACCAGAAGAAGATGACCACAGCGAACACGGCAAAAAGGGCATAGAGTCGCTGCTTCACCTCTTTGATATCCATCTCTTCTACTGCTTCATTGCCTGTGGCAGCCGCTTTTTTGTTTGCGGGGTCGGGAAATCTGTTCTTGTTAAATGAATATATGACCAGAGAGATCAGCATGGCAAAAATAGCCACCGCAAAGGCATAGTGAAATCCGGTAGTAAAAACATTCAGATATTCATTTGCAAAAGCTATGAGGTCAGTGCCTGCATACCCAACTTCAGTTGCCAGACGTTGAAACCGTTCCGTACCTTCAGTCGTAATCGTGTTTCCCAAGAGTTGATGTGCCAGCGCTGGCAGGTCGGCATTATACAGAAAGCCGTTTTTCTCCACCCACCAGTTTCTGACACCCACTGCCAGGAACGGTGCAAAGATAGCGCCCACGTTGATAAACATATAGAATAACTGGAAACCGGAGTCGCGCATCTTGCTGTACTTCGGATTGTCGTACATCTGTCCTACCAATGCCTGCAGGTTACCTTTGAACAACCCGTTACCGAAAGCAATTACAAGAAGGCCCAGACAGGTGAATGCCAGCAGCAATCCGAACTGACCGGCAGGAACCGGTGTGGGTGTGGGAATGGCGATGATCACGTAACCCAGCGTCATCAGCAGCAAGCCGGTGAGGATCACACCTTTGTAATTACGGGTTTTATCGGCCAGCAGCCCGCCCACGAGTGCCAATAGGTAGATGGAGGCATAGAAAATAGAGTAGATGATGCCGGTTTTGGTTTCGTCCAGGCCAAACTTAGTCATAATAAAGAGCGAGAGGATGGCCATCATCGTATAAAAACCAAACCGCTCACCCATGTTTGCCAGCGATGCGGCAAGCAAACCTTTGGGATGATTTTTGAACATGCTTCAATTATTTTAGGTTGTAATTATGTAAAATATTAGTTTTCGGTTTTTTTAATGTGCAAATATAAACTTTTTTGCCAGAAATAACCGTGGCTTCGGTAAAAAAACCAATTAAATTTCCTGGTCTGGATTCATATTTTTTTTCTCATTTTATTCGTTTATATGAAAAATGTTGTACATTTGTACCCATCATTCCATAAAAAAATGAACGTGAATCATTCGAGTTTTGCATATTCTTTCGGTTTTTACTTTTACTTTAGTAGGTAAAGGCGGGATTTTATATGCAAAAAAGAAGATAACAACATATCATACAAATAAAGTCCCGTCGGTTACACGATGGGATTTTTTTTTGAGAAAAAAAAGAACAAATGAAAAGAGTAGCTATACAAGGAGGTTTGGGCGCTTATCACGAAATCGCGGCACGCGAATATTTCAGCGACGAAAATGTGGAGATTGTACCATGCAGTACCTTTCGCGACATTTTTGCAGAGGCTGAAAAAGATCCGCAGCTGGTGGGTGTCATGGCCATTGAAAATACCATCGCCGGCAGTCTGCTGAAGAATCACGATCTGTTAAAGATGCACAACCTGCAGATTGCGGGGGAGCACAAGTTGCGTATTACCCATTCACTGGCTGCCCTGCCCGGGCAGACGCTCGCTGATATCAGGGAGGTGATGTCGCACCCCATGGCATTGATGCAATGTGAAGATTTTCTCGACACCCTCCCGGGTATCAAAGTGGTAGAGCACGACGATACCGCGTTGGCAGCCAGAGATATTCAAGAGAAAACGCTGGCCGGTACGGCTGCCATTTGCAGCAGCTTCGCGGCCGAAATGTACGGACTGGAGATCCTCGCATCGGGTATAGAAACAAACAAACGTAATTTCACCCGCTTTTTTATCCTTGCGCGTGAGGAGATGCTGCATGAGATACAGAAAGACAACAACATCAACAAATCGTCGCTGGTATTTGTGTTACCCCATGCTGAGGGTAGTCTCTCGCAGGTGCTGTCGGTTTTGTCGTTTTACGGTATCAACCTCACCCGCATCCAGTCTTTACCAATCATCGGAAGAGAGTGGGAGTATCAGTTCTACATCGACCTCACCTTCAACGATTACAATCGTTACAGGCAATCGATCGACGCCATCATGCCCCTGATCAGCGGCTTGAAAGTACTGGGTGAATACAGGGAGGAGAAACATAAAAAGAACGAAGAAGAAAATAAATAAATAATGAAAACGATGCACATTGAACCTGCCGAACATATCAAGTCTATTCAGGAATACTATTTTTCAGTGAAGCTGGCTGAAGTAGCCCGCATGAATGCCGAAGGAAAGGATGTAATCAGTCTGGCTGTGGGGGCACCCGACCGGATGCCTTCACAGGAGACCATCGACACGCTGTGTGAAACAGCCCGCAGACCCGATGTGCATGCCTATCAGCCCTATACGGGCATACCCGAACTGCGTCGCGCCTATGCCGACTGGTACCACAAAATCTATGGTGTGTCGCTGGCACCGGATGAAGTGTTGCCTCTCATCGGATCGAAAGAGGGTATTCTCCATATCTCCATGACATTTTTGAATTACGGCGATGCCGTACTGGTACCCAATCCGGGCTACCCTACCTACACGTCGGTGTCGGAACTGCTCAGAGCACGGGTCATCCAGTACGATTTAAAGGAAGATGAGAACTGGCAGCCCGATTTCGAGGCACTGGAGAAGATGGACCTGCGGGGAGTAAAGCTGATGTGGGTGAATTACCCGAATATGCCTACCGGCGCCAATGCCTCGATATCGCTGTTCGAGAAGCTGGTCGCATTCGGTAAAAAACACAACATCCTTATCTGCCACGATAATCCTTACAGTTTTATCCTGAATGATACGCCCCTGAGCATCTTATCGGTGCCAGGAGCCAAAGATATCTGCATTGAGTTGAACTCATTGAGCAAGTCGCACAACATGTCGGGCTGGCGTATGGGCATGCTGGCCTCCAACGCGCAGTTTGTGAAATGGGTCCTCAAGGCCAAGAGCAACATCGACAGCGGCCAGTTTAAGCCAATGCAACTGGCCACGGTGGCTGCACTGTCGAACAGTGCGGCCTGGCATGCCGACATGAACCGCATCTATGCGGAGCGGCGCATATGGGCAGAGAAAATAATGGATCTGCTGCACGCCGCCTACGACAGGAGTCAGGTGGGACTGTTTGTCTGGGGTAAGCTGCCCGACGAGCAGCCTGGAAGTGAAGCACTGGTGGATGAGTTGCTGCATGGTGCACGGGTTTTTATCACACCCGGCTCTATCTTCGGCAGCAATGGGGCACGCTATATCCGCATCTCTCTCGGTTCTTCCGTGGAGAAAATGCAGGAAGCACACAAGCGAATTGAGGAGCACATACAAAGTAAATTTGAATAACAACGCATAACAAGATAACAATGGAATTTGAATCAATTTTATTACCCGGAATAGATGATAAGCGGCCGCTGGTGATTGCCGGTCCCTGTAGCGCCGAAACAGAAGAACAGGTGATGACTACTGCCCGGCAGCTTGCTGCAGCCGGTGTGAAAATTTACAGAGCGGGCGTGTGGAAACCACGCACCAAGCCCGGTGGTTTCGAAGGGGTGGGTAGCCCCGCGCTCAAATGGATGATGCAGGCCGAAAAGGAGACAGGCATGTACATGGCTACCGAGGTAGCGACCGAGAAGCATGTCTACGAGGCATTGAAGTATGGGGTGGATATACTCTGGATTGGTGCCCGAACGACAGCCAACCCTTTTGCGGTACAGGAAATAGCCGATACATTGAAGGGAGTAGATATTCCCGTGTTGATTAAAAACCCGGTTAATCCCGACCTGGAGCTCTGGATTGGCGCCCTGGAACGTTTATACAACGCGGGTATCAGGAGGCTGGGTGTGATCCACAGAGGCTTCAGCACCACCGATAAAACCATTTACCGCAATAT
>DHTF01000041.1:0-794 GCA_002411515.1 Proteiniphilum sp. UBA5267
TCCGGTTTTTTTTTGTTCGATCCCGTAGCGTGTAGAGCAAGACCAACAACGAAATGACAAGCAGAAGCAATACCACGCCGTAGATGATTTGCTGACCCGAATAAGCCCTGCCAAGAGATGTCGTAAGCAAGCAGGCTCCACCATCGTCAAAAGATGCTCCCGGCAGGTTCATCTGTTCAAAATAAACAGGATCATACTGTAAACAGGTCAAAAGATAGTGTACGTTTGTCATTGTTCTAAGATTGGGTCATGGGATCTATTTCTTACATCCGGCCACCATTCATGCCGATCAGCTAAACGTTTCTCTATTCCGTCGCTGACTTCCGAAGTAGTCCCACATAAAAATAGCGCAAGATACGTTTTTTTTCAATTTTAAACAAATTATTGTTTTTACCTATACATATAAGGGTGGCATAACACATCGTATTTAAAATGATGCACAACGCTTTTTTTTGCTCAAAAATGCGTATGTTTGTACCTGCAAATAGATTCCAATGATTTAATCCGGGAAAGATATAACATTTTATGAGAAGAATAACAAAAGCAATCATGCTGACCGCCCTGCTGATTGGTGGTATTTTGAGCGCCTGTAAGCAGGGAAATGTTTTTTTTGTAAATGGCACCATTGAGGGGGCTGCCGGTGACACGCTTTACCTCGAACAACGTGCCCTTGGCGGCATCACGTTACTCGATTCGGCCATCCTGAAGGATAAAGGCACCTTTTCCTTCAAACAACAGGCGCCAGGAAATCCTGAGTTTTACCAGTTGCGCCTTGGCAATCGGGTAGTGGCTTT
>DHTF01000041.1:1036-3102 GCA_002411515.1 Proteiniphilum sp. UBA5267
AGCGTGGCTGATTCCCCGGTGAACAATCAGTTGAGGGAAGTGGATGAACGGGTACAGCAGACCGCATTGCGGATCAATTCGCTTGGAAACCGGCACAAAAGGGCAGAGATTGACGACATGACGTTTCTGGCGCAACTCGATAGCACCTTGCAGAATTACAAGGATAATATATCACGTATGATCCTGGGTAATCCTGGCAGTGCAGTGGCTTATTATGCCCTGTTCCAGAAAATAAACAACTACCTGATCTTCGATCCCTACAACAAACAGGATTATGCCATGTTCGGTGCCGTGGCTACCTCCTGGAACCGATACTACCCCGATACCGAACGGACCAAACACCTTTATAAGTTTACCATGAATGCGCTGAAAACGCGTCGTCTGCGGGAACAACAGGAAAAGCTTTTGCAGGAGGCTCCTCTAGAAACAGAGACAGGGCTACCCGATATCGTATTGCCGGAGGTTGATGGTAAAAAAGTGGCTTTGTCATCCCTGTTGGGCAAGGTGGTGTTGCTCGATTTTGTGGTCTACAATGCCGAATTTTCGCCGGCGCACAACATGGAGCTCAACCGAATTTATCAACAACACAAATCGAAGGGATTCGAGATTTACCAGGTATCATTCGATTCCGACGAGCATTTCTGGAAAATTTCGGCAGATAACCTCCCCTGGATCACCGTGCGTGACCCAAAGTCGGTGAACGCAAGATTGCTTTCCACGTACAACGTGCGGGAGCTGCCCACTGCTTTTATCCTGAACCAGGAGGGTGATTTGGTTTCCCGCGTGGAGGACTACAGCCAACTGGCAGCAGAATTGAATAAAATGTGGTGAGAGAAAATTAATCCAGTAAACTAGCTATTTTCTGTGCAATTTCGGAAAACTGCGCTGCGGTGAGTTTTAGCCGGGGATTTGTCAACGACATGTCCCCTTCTTTTTGGATGGGAATGAGGTGAATGTGGGCATGCGGTACCTCCAGCCCGATGACCATCAACCCCACGCGTTGACAGGGAATGGCTTTTTCAATTGCTTTGCCCACTTTGCGGGCAAAGAGGATTAATCCGGACAAGCGGTCATCATCCAGATCAAAGATATAATCTGTTTCCTCTTTGGGAACAACCAGCGTGTGGCCCTCCGCCATCGGGTTGATATCGAGGAACGCAAAATAGTGCGCATCTTCCGCTACCTTGTAGGAGGGTATATCTCCTGCGATGATTTTACTGAATATCGTGGCCATGAGCTGCAGTTTTTTAAATTGAAATATCTACCACTTCGAAGGTCATGGTACCCGAGGGAACCACAATCTCGGCAATGTCACCGACCTTCTTCCCGAGCAATCCCTGTGCAATGGGTGTACTGACAGCAATCTTGCCGCTCTTCAGGTCCGCTTCGCTTTCTGATACCAGGGTGTAGGTCATCGCTTTCTTGGTGTGTACATTTTTGATGGTGACCTTGTTCATGATCTTCACTTCGTCGGTGCCAATCGCACTTTCGTCGATAAGCCGGGCGGTGGCAATGAGGCTTTTTAATTGCGCAATTTTCGCTTCCAGCATGCCCTGAGCTTCCTTGGCGGCATCGTACTCGGCATTTTCCGACAGGTCACCCTTGTCTCTTGCCTCTGCGATCTGTCGCGATATCTCGGGCCGCTGTACAGATTCCATCTCTATCAATTCATCTTTCAATTTCCGAAGGCCCTCTTCGGTCATGTAAGTTACTGCCATAATTCATGCTTTTTTTGGGTGAATAACTACACAAAGAAAAGAATTCCGGCCTCTATACATAAGACCGGAACCCCTCTTTTCATGATGTAATAAACACAAAGATAAAAGCTTTATTTCGGAAATGCAACTTTTTAGCGGATTTTTTTTGCACCCCCTGTGATGGGTGTGCGTGAACTGCTCCTGTTAAATCTTCCGGATGCGGATTCCCCTGACAAAATGGCATTCTCCCTTTTCCAGGATCAGATCGGCCCGGAAGCGTGTGGGGAGTATGTTTTCCTGCAGGTTCTGTAGGTTGATCTCTTCCCAGACCTTGTTGGCAAACTTCATCAACTTCTTCTCCGGGTAGGA
>DHTF01000030.1:0-6840 GCA_002411515.1 Proteiniphilum sp. UBA5267
GGGGGAGCGACTTCAGAGATAAACTGTTTTACCATGTCTCTACCGATGAAGTATATGGCGCCCTGGGTTTCGCCGATGCGCCATTCACGGAGACAACCCGCTACGATCCGCACAGCCCTTATTCGGCATCTAAGGCATCGTCTGATCACTTTGTACGGGCCTGTCATGATACCTACGGACTGCCCGTTGTTATTTCAAACTGTTCCAATAACTACGGACCCTATCAGTTTCCCGAGAAGTTGATTCCCCTCTTCATCAATAATATACGTCACGATAAGCCTTTGCCTGTCTATGGTAAGGGGGAGAATATACGGGACTGGCTCTATGTAGAAGACCATGCCCGTGCTATCGATCTGATCTTTCACCGTGGCAGGGTCGGTGAAACATACAACATCGGCGGCCTCAACGAATGGAAGAATATCGACCTGGTAAGAGTACTGATTCAAACTGTGGACAGATTGTTGGAAAGAGCAGTGGGCACATCGGATAAACTGATTACCTACGTGACCGATCGTGCCGGACACGATCTGCGCTATGCCATCAATGCTTCAAAACTCAGCAATGAACTGGGATGGAAGCCTTCGCTGCAGTTTGAGGAGGGCATCGAACGGACGGTACGCTGGTATCTCGATCATCAGGAGTGGCTCGACAGTGTCACCAGTGGCGACTACCAGCAGTACTATCAACAAATGTACGGTGCATGAAAAGATGGGTCTTCTCAACATAATTGCCTATCTTTGTATCTCCAACCAGAAAGATTATCGAAAGTAAAAAACAATGTTAATTGCAGTAGATTTCGATGGAACCATCGTCGAACATGAATATCCGGCCATTGGCAGGCCCATTCCCTTTGCTATTGAAACGCTCCTTCAGCTACAGAAAGACAATCACAAACTCATCCTCTGGACTGTCCGGGAAGGTGACTTGCTACAGGAAGCCATAGATTATTGCGCCGAAAGAGGACTCTATTTCTATGCTGTAAATGCCAATCATCCGGGTGAAGAGAGAGAAAAGGCATCCCGTAAAGTTGGGGCCGATCTCTTTATAGACGACCGGAACCTGGGCGGTTTACCCGACTGGGGTGTGATCTACAATGCGGTGAATGCCACCATGAACAATGGAAAACCCCTGCAGATTATGGCAGGCTCTTCGGCCATGCCTGAGCCCAGAAAAAAAAGAGGGTTATTCGGCAGAAGATAACACAAAAATGTTACTACCTTTGCGGATATTTTTTTTGCAACATATGACGCTATGACACAAGACAGAGAAATCTTTGCAATAATTCAAAAGGAGCAGGAACGGCAGCTCAAAGGCATCGAGTTGATTGCCTCCGAAAACTTTGTGAGCGAACAGGTGATGCAGGCCATGGGCTCTGTCCTCACCAACAAGTATGCCGAAGGCTACCCTGGAAAAAGATATTACGGTGGATGTGAGGTGGTGGACTTGGGCGAACAGCTTGCCATTGACCGGTTAAAGGAAATCTTTGGCGCCGAATGGGCCAATGTGCAGCCACACTCCGGTGCACAGGCAAACGCTGCTGTCTTCTTGGCCTGTCTGAAGGCAGGGGATAAATTCCTTGGATTGAATTTGTCTCACGGCGGCCATCTCTCACACGGTTCACCTGTCAACTTTTCCGGTCTGATGTTTGAACCGGTCGCATACAATGTGCGTGAAGAGGATCAACGAGTGGATTACGATCAGCTTGAATCACTGGCACGCTCTGAGAAGCCCAAACTTATTATTGCCGGGGCTTCAGCCTATTCACGTGAATGGGATTATGCCCGCATCCGTAAAATAGCCGATGAGATCGGTGCCATCTTCATGGTGGATATGGCGCACCCTGCCGGACTGATAGCTGCCGGGCTGCTTGAAAATCCGCTTAAACATGCACACATCGTGACCTCTACTACCCACAAGACACTGCGCGGTCCCCGCGGAGGTGTGATCCTGATGGGGAAGGATTTTGAGAACCCCTGGGGACTCACCACTCCCAAGGGAGAGGTAAAGATGATGTCGGCACTGCTGGATTCAGCTGTTTTTCCTGGCATGCAAGGCGGTCCCCTGGAGCATGTGATTGCCGCAAAAGCAGTTTCTTTTTACGAGGCACTACAACCGGAATATAAAACCTATCAGACACAGGTGAAAAAGAATGCGGCCGTGATGGCCCAGGCTTTTGCCGACAAGGGTTACAATGTCGTCTCGGGAGGTACCGACAACCACATTGTGCTGGTCGACCTGCGCACCAAGTTCCCGGATCTGACCGGTAAGGTTGCGGAGAAGGTCCTTGTGGAGGCCGATATCACCACCAACAAGAACATGGTACCTTTCGACAGCCGATCGCCCTTCCAGACATCGGGTCTCCGTTTCGGCACACCTGCCATCACCACCCGTGGAGCTAAAGAAGAACTGATGGGAGAGATTGTGGAGTTAATCGACACCGTACTCTCTCGCGTGGATGATCCGAAGACCATCGCATCGGTGCGTGAAAAAGTGAACGCGACCATGAAGCAATATCCGCTTTTTGCCTGGTAGGATACCGAATAACAGATAAACTGAAGAGACTGTCTCAAAAAAAAATGAGACAGTCTCTTTTTGCTACTATGTTCCTACCTAGTCCCTACTTAGTCCCTACTTAGTCCCTACCTTGTTCGGTATCCCTCCCTTATCCCTCCCTTATCCCTCCGTATATGTATAAGGATATAGCGACCCAATACCCGTGCATTACCCTTCCATTACCCGTACAGGACGTTGTTTCTTCCAAAACTTACGCCCATCGATGGAAAATGTGCAAACGAAAAGAGGCCATCGCAACAATTATTTTGAGACAGCTTCATTTTTTATTTACATTTGCATGAAACTCTTGACAAGTAATGCATATTCTTCAGACCGAAATAAAATATATTCCCGGTGTGGGGCCCAAGAAAGCCGAGATCCTGCAGAAGGAACTCGATGTCTTTACGCTGGGTGACCTGCTTCGGTGGTACCCTTATCGTTATATCGACCGGACGCGGATGTACTATGTGCATGAGATTGATCAGTCGCAGGCCTACATCCAGCTGAAGGGAAAGATCACTGTGTTTGAGACTTTTGGAGAAGGAAGGAAAAGAAGACTGGTGGCTCATTTTACCGATGGTACTGGCTTTGTCGACTTGGTCTGGTTTCAGGGTGTTCGCTTTATCGAAAGCAAGTATAAGCTCAACCAGGAATACATCGTTTTTGGGAAACCCAATCTCTTCAACGGCAAGTGGAATATTCCGCATCCCGAGATCGATCCTTATATGGACGAGTCGGACCGCCCCGAAGGGTTGATGGCGATGTACAACACCACCGAGAAGATGAAGAATCACTTCCTCAACTCAAAGGCGATGCAGAAGATCATCGAAAATGCATTCGGACTGATCAAGGAACCACTGCCGGAGTCACTTTCTCCTGATGTGGTGAAGCTGGCTAAGTTGATGCCTTTTCACGAGGCGGTGGAAAATATTCATTTTCCCAAGTCGCCGTTGCTACTGCGCGATGCCGAATTCCGACTTAAATTTGAAGAACTATTCTATATTCAGTTGAGCATTGTGCGTTATGCTTCCGATCGGAAATCAAAGCTAAAGGGGATCCTCTTCCCACAGGTTGGAGATTATCTCAATTCATTCTACAAGAAGAAGCTGCCCTTTCCATTGACAAACGCTCAAAAAAGGGTTATCAGAGAGATCCGCAAAGATACTGCTTCGGGGAAGCAGATGAACCGCCTGTTGCAGGGCGATGTGGGGAGCGGAAAGACCATGGTGGCAATCATGTGCATGCTGATTGCCCTCGACAACGGTTTTCAATCCTGCCTGATGGCTCCTACAGAGATCTTGGCGGCACAGCATTACGAGACCTTCACCCAAATGCTCTCTGGAATGGGGGTGGGGGTGGCATTGCTGACTGGCTCCACGAAGAAGAAAGAACGGGAAGAGATTCATGCCGGTCTCCTTTCGGGGAAAGTGAATATCCTCATCGGCACACACGCCTTGATTGAAGATGTGGTACAGTTTCGCAACCTCGGTTTTGTGGTGATCGATGAGCAGCATCGCTTTGGGGTGGTGCAGCGCGCCAGATTATGGGAGAAAAGCAAACAGCCTCCCCATATGCTGGTGATGACCGCCACGCCCATCCCCCGTACGTTGGCCATGACAGTCTATGGAGACCTGGATGTCTCTGTGATCGATGAGCTTCCCCCCGGGCGCAAGCCGGTGCAGACACTGCACCGTTATGACAAGAAACGGGGTCCTCTTTATCAGTTTATCCGCGATCAGATTGGTGCCGGGAGACAGGTCTACATGGTCTACCCGCTGATAGAGGAGAGCGAGACACTCGATCTGAAGAATCTGGAAGAGGGTTATGAGCATGTCAAAGCGGCTTTTCCTGAGTTTACTGTCTGCAAGATGCACGGACGGATGAAGCCAGTCGAGAAAGAGGAGGTGATGCGGCAGTTTGTTTCAGGCGAGGCGCAGATCATGGTTTCTACTACTGTGATCGAGGTGGGGGTGAACGTACCCAATGCCAGCGTAATGGTGATTGAGAGTGCCCAGCGTTTTGGCCTCTCCCAGCTACACCAGCTGCGGGGCAGGGTGGGGAGAGGAGCCGATCAGTCTTACTGTATACTGATTACACCCTACGAACTCTCTGCAGATACCCGCAAACGGATAGAGATCATGACTGAAAGTAACGATGGCTTCGTGATTGCCGAAGCCGATCTGAAGCTACGTGGCCCGGGCGATCTGGAGGGCACGCAGCAGAGCGGCATCCCTTTTAACTTACGTATTGCCGACCTGGTGCGCGACAATGCCATCCTCTACCGTGCACGCGAGATCGCGGAGCAACTCATTGAAAAAGATCCAGCGCTGGAGCTGCCGGAGCACTTGGTCTTGAAGCAGCAGCTCAGCCGCCTCGGCGGGAATCGATACGACTGGAGCCGGATCGGGTAATTTTGTTCTTACTTTATAGGTGTTTGGCTATCAAGTAAATAACGCTTCTGGAGAAGAGATTATTCGTTGAAGTGTTTATCGGCGAAATCCAGAAAACACTCCCAATCATAATCTGTTACGTCGTGTTTCCCTTCTCGTATATGATACCCGATATCTTCCATGATGGGTGCATGAAGTTCCGGCATTTCATCTGTCCCAATAGTTGATAAACCGTATAACCGGTAAACCGGGCCGGCGTGGTAGGCTGATAAAAATTCACCTCTCGGATCAGCCCACTGATCATCTTTTGCACTGGCCACGTAAACCTTGCGGGGTGCGATGAGCGCAAGCAGCTGATGCTGGTCCACTGGCAGTAATTCTTCCTGATTATTGTAATGACGGAAATTTTCACAGAACCAGTGTGGAAATGCATTGTTGATGATTTCTGCGGTCTCTCCGAATTTTCTTCTGAAAAGTGCAGCGCCCCCACAACCGGAGTCATTGGATATGACAATACGGAATCGAGGGTCCTGTGCACCGGCCCAAAGCGCTGCCTTTCCCTGGCGAGAATGTCCCATGATTGCTATTTTGTTAGTGTCTATCTTTTCCTCTGTTTCCAGGAAGTCAACAATCCGGCTTGAACCCCAGGCCCATGCACCGATAGCCTGCCATTCTGCCGGATCTGTTTTTTGAGAATTATATCCGGAAAAAAGGGAAATCACACTGTGATCTTTCAATTCCGGCTTATCGGGAAAGATATCATGATAACACATGGTGGCAATAGCATATCCCCGGTCGATGATCAAATCGTAGCTCCACCGGCTCGTCTGATTCCCTCTTTCCCAATCGGGGTTACCTGGTTCTTTCACCAGACTGAAGGCAGGAGAATAAAGAACGGTTGTGTCGGTGGTTGTGCTGTGGTTTCCCTTGAAATTGTATCCCACAAACACTGGAACTTTCCCTTTTGGTTTGTTCGGTATATAGATCAACAGAAAAGCTTCGATTTCTTTATTTCCATTCGAAAAAGTAAATTTCACCTGTTTGCTGGTCGCCTTACCGCCCATAGCCTCTCTGTTCTCTGTCATGATCTCGTAGGAGACATCTATATTTTCAGCGGGAGTGTGACCATACATTTGGGAGGCAAACAGTTCCATCAGCTCCGGTCTTCTCTGTTTTTCCCACTGCTCCACAGTCGTGACCTTCTCTCCATTCTGGCATTTCAACACTTCCGGAAGAACATAGGCTGGTACTTTCGATTCATCGTAATTCGCCTTCTGTTGGGTAAACGCCAGCGAAGCAAAGAGCCATAAAATCAATAATCCGAAATACTTTTTCATATTTGCAAAGGTAAGACACAAGGAATTTTACAACAGATAAAAATGGTAATTCTGCTCACTTCAGGTGAAAGGAAGTTACAGCCTGATGTCAACTGTTGCAAATATAGTAATTATTTGGCGGTTGTTATTGTCAATTCCTTTCCTTTTTTTAGCTGATCATGGGTCACAAACCAACCCTGAACAGGTTCTTTGTCGTACCGAATCTGTGTAATCTTCTTGCCGTTTCCTTCCTTACGGATGGTGAACGTGGTGTTGTCACCCAGGGTGAACTCCACCTTGTCGAACAGCGGCACCGATACCATGTACTCCGGATCGGCGGGTGAATAGGTGTAGAGGCCGATCGCGTTGAAGACATACCAGGCTGACATTTCTCCTGCATCGTCCATACCGGCATAGGCCAGCTTCTCCGCTCCCATATCATAGAATCGGTTCATGATGCTGTCCAGCACGCATTGTGCCTTTTCCTGTTTCCCGATAAAATAGTAGGTGTAAGGAATGGAGTGGGAGGGTTGGTTGCCGTGGCAGTAGTTACCGATAAAGCCGGTCATGTTGTGTGCCTC
>DHTF01000030.1:6998-7198 GCA_002411515.1 Proteiniphilum sp. UBA5267
TTGTGTGCCTCGTAACCCCGCCAGGGTTCAGTGAAAAGTGAGTCCAGTTTACGATCTACTGCCTCCGCATTCGGATAGAGTGCGATCATTCCTTCCGGGTCGTGGGGAGCAAAAAAGAGCGAGTTCCAGGCATTGGCTTCACGGTACATATAAGCGAAATAGGGATAGTAGGGATCAAAATCGGCTATCCAGCTGCCATC
>DHTF01000030.1:7408-7551 GCA_002411515.1 Proteiniphilum sp. UBA5267
GAAGGGTCGAACAGGTTTTTGTAGTTGCCGGAACGTTCCATCAGTGTCTGAAAATGCTCTGCATCTCCCAACTCCTTTGCAATCAAAGCCGTAGCATAGTCGTCATAGGCATATTCAACCGTTTTGGTGACGGCCGCCTTGTA
>DHTF01000030.1:7708-13422 GCA_002411515.1 Proteiniphilum sp. UBA5267
GTTTTGGTGACGGCCGCCTTGTACTCGTCCCACGTAGGCACGTTGGTGGTGTCTTTTTCGGCAATCCAACCCCGCTCGAGGTATTCATCGAGATAGGGCCTACCACCCCGACCCGGCACAGTCGCATTTTTGAGCAGCAGATTGTAAGCCCGCTGCAGGTCAAACCCGGTGATGCCACGTAACCAGCTGCCTGCCACAAACACCGAGGCGTGGTCCCCATGAAAGAAGGTGGGCATATATCCTCCTCTTTTTTCCCCTTTGTCGGTAATCGATTGGATGATGTCTGCCGTGACATCCGGAGAGATCATACCCAACAATACGAGCTTATTGCGGTAGTCGTCCCAGAACGAGGGGTTGGTGTAGTAGCGGAATCCTTTGTTGACCACCTCTCCTCTTTCATCGGTAAAATCACCATTTACATCACTGCGAAGCGCCGGCCAGAGGAAGGAACGGTAGAGGGTAGAATAAAAAAGTCCCTTCTCCCGCTCAGTGCCACCGCTTACCTTTATTTTAGAAAGGAGATCTTCCCAAGTCTTGTCGGCCTCCTTAGTTACCTGTGTGAAGTTTTTGGACATCATCTCCTCCTCAAGATTTATTCGTGCATTTTCAATGCTCACAAAGGAGAAGCCTATTTTTAGTTCCAGCGGATCGTTTTTGTCATTCTCCCCAAAGTGAACCACCGAAACGCCATGTTTTTCATTTTTCACCTCTTCGATGCTTTCAACAGGATAGTTTGACACCGCGTAAAAATAGATTTTTCCTTCGGCATCTTGGAAACCGGTGAATATCTTTTCTCCTGTTTGCTGAATGGCCCATTCTCTCACATGATTGTTGGTGCGCGTCATATCAGCAATCACTTGTTTAGGCTGGTTGTCAGGAAAACTGTATCGGTGATAGCCGCAGCGTAGTGTGGAGGTGAGCTCTACATCGATCCCGTACCTCTCCAGATAAACCCTGTAGTAGCCGGGGCGGGCAGACTCCTTCTGGTGGCTATAGCCTGAAGCATAGTCGGAGGCTGATACCTCACCGGTAACGGGCAGCAACGGCAGATGCAGCAGATTCCAGTGGCCCTTGTTGGTGTGGGCAAAGCCGTAAATGACTGTGTCTTCGTACTGATAACCGGCGCCGCTCCGAAACTGTGTCACAGGGCTCAGCTGCACCATCGCGTTGGGTAGTGAGGAGCCAGGGAAGACCTCGGCACCCCAGGTGCGCTCCTTCCAGGTTCGTACATATCCCAGATCCTCCGGCTCCCAGAGCGTGGCTGTTCCAAGCAAAGGGTTTACATAACCGGTAAGCGGCTTGTCGGCTGTGCAGCTGACAGCGGAGAATGCCATCAGGAGTAGAATGTAAAGCTTTTTCATAGAAGTTCTTTTTTATGTAATAAAGCAGCGGCTTCAATCAGCATGCAACCGCTAAGCTGCTCGGTTAACCCGGTTGTCGTTCCAGGTTTCACCCTCCAGTTGGGACCAAAAAAGGTTCCCGGTTTTTGGGTGCCCTGATTCCACAAGGTTTCCGCATTGAGTTTCATAAATTGTATATAACGCTTTTGCGCAGTAGCATCGAGTCGTTCCTGTTGAATCAGCTGGGTGAAATAACGGATGAAAATTCCTTTGAAAAGTCCCCCGTCTCCGCTCCCTTCACTTTTCAGGATGGAGTTGTCTACCAGGCTGCTGATGGTGTAATCTGCTACAACCATTGCATCGTTCAGATAGGCTTTTTCGTTGAATATTTTGTGCAGTTCGACTGCTGCACCGATATAGGTACCTTGGTTATAGGTGAAAACCCACTCTTTTTTGATCACTCCTGTACGTGCGTCAATGTTATCATACACCATCCCGTTGTTGGTGTTCACCAGCGTTGTCTTCAGCCAGTTGTAGATTCTAACGGCCCATTCCCGATCTTCCGTATTCCCAAACTCCTGATAGAGCCGGGCAGCCAGAATAGCAGCAGGACCGTTGGAGCAGGCATTCTTGCTGTATTCCATCCCTTTTTTCCAGGTGATACCTCCTCCGGCCTGATCGTTCCATCCCTGTTTGATATAACCCCAGAGCTCCAGCGAAGCATCCTTGTAACGGATGTCACCAGTTGCTTTCCAGGCACGCAACAAGGCCAGTGCGTTCCATTCCATGTCATCGTAGTAGTCGTTATTCCAACTGTTGCCGTTGCGGATCTTCACACCGACAAACCATTTGTCGAAATAACTCTTGTAGGTAGCATCATTTGTCCGTAGATAGGCGTCTACCAGTACATCGAGTGCATGTGCATTGGGCCAGTACTGAAAGGTGGTATTGCCGCCGTTGTCGGTATTGAAGTACTGACCGTTCGTATTCCAGAAAGAGTTGATCAGTGCATCACTCCCAGCATTGGCAGCCGCATTCCAGTCAACAGTTTCTTTATCGTCATCGTCATCTCCTGGATTTGGAAGATCTTCATTTCCGCATGCGAACAAGACAGGGATCATTAACAGGAGTAGTATAAGATTTTTGTTGTTCATTTTTACTATTTCTTTTATTTTTTACCCAACCGGGCATTGATTGTTCTCTTATTTCACAGTGCTTACGAAGTGATAGATTCACCCATAAAATAGATTTTTCTCAGCGCAATTAGTAAAAAAAGCAAGAATGAAATTTGTTTTTATCTGAACTGTCTCATTCTTGCTTTCTTTATGTTGGAGTTTATTTATGGTTTGGTGATGCTGTGGGTATATGGATTATCTGCTTGAAGATAAATGGTATATACGCCAGGGTTGCCGTCAAAATCTCCCATCAGTTTCCATTTATTATCCCATTGGGTTGGGTTCATTAGCTTGAGATAATAATAGGATTCGGGACTGGAAGCAGTCGGACGGGAGTCCGTCTGGTTGAGCGTGCCCCATTCGAGTTCGGTTTCTTCCCCGGCGCCGCCATCTTCTTTTACAAACATCCTGAATTTATACCGTTCATCGCGACCCCATCCTTCTTGTTTAAAAGTGACGGTCTCCGTGGTTTGGAATACCCCGTAACCCTTATAAGGAATATCGAAAAGAATCTTTCCTTCGGGGCTGAAGTAGAACGAAACCCGGGTAACCAGAGTGACGGTACTTGCTCCTGTATTGAAGTCGAGCGTGATCTTATATACTCCATCTGATGCAACCGTGGATGTGCCTTCCTTTTTGACCAGCCCATCCTCAATGGAAAATTGCTTCGGTGAACCGGAAACAGCATTTACAAAATAGAAAGTTGCTCCAGCTTTCAGTTTGGTATATATTTCAAACTCACCAGTGGATATGGCCTTCATTTTATGTGCTTTTGCCGGGTCTGTGCCTCCTTCTGAAGCTTCACCGGTTACATAGAGATCCACGGGGATATCCTCTTCGGCGAAACCGGCCAGACGGGTTACCGTTAAAGTGTGTTCCTGTGCAGCTTTGAGAGAGCGGGTACCTTTCGAGGAGAAGACAGTCCATTTGATGGTGCCCGTGCTCGAAGGCTCAACACCAGCTATCCCCATAATTTTGTTGAGTTGCTTGTGTGAAAGGGAGATGTGGTTGTTGAAACCATTATTCCCCGTAAATGCCAGATAGAGAGGAGCTGAAAAATCACCCTCTACACGGTCAAAAGCAATCTGATAGATAGCGGGTCCTCCCTCCATGTCTGCGTGCTCCCACTCAAAATAGGTGGAGGCGGAAGCGGCCGGCAGCAGTACGAGGCTATTGTCGTTCATCGGCTCAATCAGTGTCTTCACTTCGGTCAGACTATGATCGGGTTCACCCATTGTGTCACTGCATCCGATGAAAAGAATGAGCAGTGAAACGATCATTATCCAGTATGTGGCTATTTTCTTCATGATGCTTTTATTATTTAATCGTGAGGTTGTGGGTATAGGAGGCTTGTGGATTCAGTGAAAACAGGATGTCGTATGTTTTGTCACTCCATCCAGTGGTGGAAGGGCTTTTCCAAATCTGCCCGTCGGTCCACTGTTGCACGTTGTCCTTCTCTACCATGTAGTAATAGGCTTCATTCCCCGAAGGCTTGCTGTCGTTGGCGGGTGCCCTCCACTCAGTTTCTCCGGCAGAGCTTTCCATCCTGAACTTGTAGCGATCGTCGTTGTTGTCATTCCCGGTAAGGCCTGTGATAGTGTGGTTGGTCAGTTCCCAGACGCCGAAACCCTTGTAGGGCAATTCAATTTTTCTCTGCGACCAGCACAGGAAAAGATTCACCTTGGTGACCTCCTTGACGGTAAAAGCACCAATATTGAAGTCGAGGTAATATTTGTAGATACCTGTTTTCGAGACAGTAGAGGTTCCCCCTTCTATAATTTTCTCTCCACTGAGTGAATAACGGCTAGGGTCCCCCGTGGAAGCATTGGTGAATTGAAAAGCCTGACCCTCCGTCAGTCGGGTGTATATCTCATATTCTCCTTCGTTGACCCGTTTCATTCGGATTGCTTTCGAAAGATCGCTGCCTGCTTCCGTAGCTGCTCCGGTAATGAAAAGCTGCTCGGGGATATTGGCAAATCCGGCCAAGCGGGTGAGAGTGATCGTGCGTTCCTGCTCTGCCATGACCGGGTTGATCCCTTTGGAGGAAAAAACTGTCCATTTGAGTGTACCCTGTGCGGCCGACTCAATTCCTGCCAATGCGGCAACCTGGTTCAACCGTTTGTGGGTGATGGTAGCGTGGTTGCTTCCTCCATTGTTGTCGGCTGCAATCACAGCTACAGGATCAGAAAAATTCCCGTCAGCTTTATCGAATGCAATTTCATAGAGTACCACTCCACTATCTTCTGCTCGGGCAGGCTCCCACTCAAAATAGAGCATGGCCGATGCAGAAGACTGGAGCGCCAGTGTTCTGCCGTCTGTGGGTTCATAGAGTGCTTTTACGGGTGTAACACCCAGGTCTCTTACTTCGCCGTCGCTGTTACATGCCATCCATGTACCTAACAGGCAAGAGAGTATCAGTAGTTTGGTATATATTGTCTTCATATGATACTTTTTTTTGGTATGTTCCATCACTCAGTTAATATACAGGGTTCTGGGTGAGATTCTTGTTGATATCTCGTTGTGATTGGGGAATGGCGAACAGATAATCCCTCTCCTTATTGAATCTTCGTTGGTCCAGTGTGATATATTGGCTGTTCCCGGCTGCAAATTTAGCTCCTCTGGGAGTTGTGTTCATCACTGTTTCAATGGTTCCCCACCGACGGATATCAAAAAGGCGCAGCCCCTCGATAGCCAGTTCACTGCGACGCTCGCGACGGATAATTTCCTGTAGGTTACCTGCTGTGGGAAAATCAAGTGCAGAGGCATCGTTAAATCCGGCACGTTGCCGTATGGGGCGAATGGTCTGATTCCAAACGGCTTCATTCATCTCTCCCAGCTCATTCTTTGCTTCGGCATACATCAGCAACACATCCGCATAACGCATCAGAATCAGATTCAGTCCTGCTGCCATACCTTCCGGGGCGGTGGGATCGAAATATTTCCTGATATAATATCCTGTGGCGGTAGAGTTTTGTCCCGGACCGGCATATTCATCTAGCGTAGAAGCTTTCGCAATTTCTGCGGATCCAGGTTTGATGTAAATGGTCGAGGTAGATCCGTTGGCTTTCTTCCATTGGTAACCGTGATAGACAATGGTCGCGTCAAAGCGTGGATCTCTGTTCAGATAGGGCTCGTCTTCGTTGTACCCTGAACCGCTTTCATGAATTGCCTTCCCGTTCTTCATCACGTAATCATCCAC
>DHTF01000026.1:0-4342 GCA_002411515.1 Proteiniphilum sp. UBA5267
ACGTACCACGTGTCCCCTTTGCGGCGTGCGAGGGTCACATATTTGGCAATCTCGCCATTCACAGCCACGGTCTCGTCCCATGTGGTGGGTATCTCCGCGATAAATGTCGTGCACTCCGGTTCGGCCAGGTAGTTGGAGGGAGAGTCGCACAGCATGTTCAGCGGCGATTCGAAGATCACGTACTGCGCCAGCTGGCGGCAACGCGTTCCCTGACTCATGGCCTCCGTATTGACAGGCCGGTAATTATTTTTTGTCGCATTCCGCATGGCTCCCTGCGTATAGTCGAAGGGGCCGGCCACCATCCTGATAAAGGGGATGGTGACATCGTAGGTCACCTGGTCCACACTTGCGGGAGACCACTTCATCTGCTCCAGTCCGTGTACCCCTTCAAAATTGATGACATTGGGGTAGGTCTTGTGCAAACCGGTCGGCTTATACGTTCCGTGATAATCGATCAGCAGCTGGTACTTGGCCGCAATCTCCGCCGCCTTGCGGTGGAAGTCGACCATCAGCTGATCGTCCCTGTCCATGAAATCCACCTTGAAACCCTTTATGCCCATGTCGGCATAGTGCTTGCAGACACCCTCTATGTCGCGGTTCAGCGCCCAGTATCCGGCCCAGAGGATCAATCCCACATTTTTACCGCGCGCATAATCAGCCAGCATGGGAAGGTCAATTTCAGGGATTACCTGCATCAGATCGGCTTGCTTGTTTACGGCCCATCCCTCGTCCAGAATCACATATTCAATGCCGTGATCCGATGCAAAGTCGATATAATACTTGTACGTCTCGTTGTTGACGCCCGTCTTGAAGTCCACGCCATACAGGTTCCAGTCGTTCCACCAGTCCCATGCCACCTTCCCCGGCTTGATCCAGGAGACATCTGCGAGGCGGTTGGGTGATGCCAGCCTGTAAACCATGTCGTTGTTGGCCAGTTCATAATCATCTTTCGAGACGATGATCACCCGCCACGGAAACGCTGTCTGCCCCTCACATTTGGCTATGAACGATTCGCTCGACTGCACTTCGCCCTGCAGGTTGTTGTGTCCTCCCTGTTTGATCTCCTTGGGGTAGGGCGCAAACACTCCGGTGAGGCTGTTGGCACTGTTTTGATTCGACAGGTAGAGGCCCGGATAATTCAGCAGGTCGGCCTCGGTGAGGCAGATCTTTTTGCCGGCGGGACCCTCGACCACCAACGGCAGAAATGCCAGTCTCCCGGTCTGCCAATCCGTTAAACTGATGTGCTGATAGGTATTTTCAAACGAGTTGTAGAACTGCTTTGTAAAAGTGTCTTTTGCCCCGTTCTGGTTGTTCACGTAAGGAACATATGCCTTCGGGTTGCCCGGGAAATTAAACTGCACCTGTTCCGAAGCAACCTCAAAAGGCTTTTTCATGTCGGTCACAAACCGATACGCCACGCCCTCGTTGTAGGCTCTGAAAATCAGTCGGTAGTTTCCTTTAAACCGAATTTCCAGCTCGTTGTACTGGTCGGCCACTACATTTTTCTTGTAGTTGACCGTTTTGATTTCGTCGTTGACCGACTTCTGCTTCGCCCCTGCAACCCTGGCATCCACGCCAAGCTGCGTGCCATCGGCAAGCTGCATCGACAGCGGAGAGTTCACCAGCAGCTGGTCCCCCTCGTGGGAAATGGCATATTCAATTTGTTTTCCCACCGTAATCTCGGTGCTTAGTTTCCCATCGGGAGAAACCAGTGAATAACGCTTTTGTGCAACCGCGCCTGCATGAAATAGCGTTACAATTAGTAGTGATACAATAAAATTTTTCATTCGATTCATATTAGTTGATTTACAAAGTGTAATATTTAACAGTTCAAACAATGCTACTTCAATTTCCAGTGAGTGGTAAAGATAGACGTTGGCTCATTTCTAACATCCTGTTGATAAAAAACAGTGAGAAGAGTCCCGTCGTTCAGCTGAACAGTCGCCGGATAGCCCAGATCTCCGTTGTATGCTTCGGCAAGTGTAATCTCATTTTGCATGTCCCACGTTTCCCCTTCATCGTAACTGATGCATGCACGTTCGCTATAGGGCGACCGTCTGTGTCCATATACCACCAGTAGCCAGCCATTTTTCAAAGCGAGCAGATGAGGAGGATATCCCCATATGGGTGATTCGTGGAGCATCGTCCAGGTAAAGCCTCCGTCGTAACTCTCCGACTGCAGTAAAAAACATTTTTCCCGGTCCTTCGGTTCATTTCTCACCATGGCCACCAGTTTGCCACTCTTTGTCTCCACCACATGTGGTTCACTCATATTGTTGGCATTTCCTGTGAATGTTGGAACGATGGAAATCACCTGCCAGCTGATTCCGTCGTCTTTCGATTCTTCCACGACGACAGAATAGGTTCCCTCCCAATTTGCGGTACCCACATAAAGAAGACGTCCATCCTTTAACTGAATGGGTCCGTGCGGGGCCGAGCCCACCGTTCGGGTGGGGTTGAGCCATGTTTTGCCGCCATCTTCCGATCTGCGAACCCAGTTTCCCAACCATTGCTTCTTCAGATCCTCGGGAATTTTTTCTGCTACCCGTGCATATTTTTGATGAGCCCATTTATAGTCGGGATTGGCATAAGCAAGCGAAGTAAACCAACTAATCAGTATGGTTCCTTTGTCGGTTTGAATGATTCCCGCATCCCTGTCGTCGAGGGGAGTGTTGTTTACAGTCTCCGGTTCACTCCATGTGATTCCGTTGTCTCTGCTGCGAATGAGTTGCGTTTTACCCCATGGGCATACGTGTGAATCCCTGTCGCCCGAATAAGCAATCAACAGCTCTCCATCCTCTTTTTTGGCAATTGTGGGCCATCCCAAGTAGCGGTTGGGTTCCAGAAATGGATCCGACGCCTTCGCATGGCCATTGTCATCTATCATCTGGTTCACAATCTGGTATTTGCCAGGCTCCTTCGAGACAAGCTTTGTCTCCTCAACGATAGCAATCCTGTTTTGAGATGGGTCAATTTCTATTTTCTCATTCGCCGTAAGTCGGTTCGACAACACACTTCCAATCGTTGCCAATCCCGATATTTTGATAAAGTTGCGTCTACTGTATTTTTTTTGTTTCATCTTGTTGATATGGGTAAGTATTTTCCTCACTCGGGTGTAACTTCAACGAAAAGGCTGTCAGAATGATGCCGCTGATCGGCTGAGTAGAAATAAATCCAGAAGAGCGTATCTTCCGGCCTCCAGCCATCGGGGAGATGCAGCGAGACAGTGCCATCGACCCTACTTGCAGCGCCCGACGACTGATGCGCTTCCGCAAGCGATTCATTCAGATAAACGATGCGGACCCGGTCGTTGTCACGGCTCCAGTCAGACGCCTTTACAGTCTGGCTATCCCATCGGAAGAGGACCGTTTGCTCTCCGGCACCCTTTTCAGCCCTGATATTCGGAGGCAGTAGCAACCGCCCCTCCGCTATGTGAATCTTGCCGTAATCGAGTCTGAAATGGGGGTATTCACCCGCAATCGCTTCGTGATAAACCTTGCTGAACAGCGTTCTGTAGGCATCCTTTTTATTTTGGTAACCCTGTTTGATTGCATTGTTCAGCGGCGAAAGACCCTGACTGACCAGTTTGAACTTCATCCGGTGTGCCAGCTGTTTCTCTGTTTTCGGATCATTGCGTTTGGGGAGAGACCGCACTACCTGTACGCCATCTCTCACATACGTTACTACCGGACCAATTTTTCCGCTTAATCCATCGGGAATGGATTTTTTAAATCTTGCCATTGTATTCAAAATTAGGTTATGCGTATTTCACTGATTGAATCTGTTTAAGCGCTCGATATTTGCTTCCATCTTCGCGGTATATAGGTTATGTTATCCTTATTAAAACATAAGCGAAATATAAGGAATATATAAGGGAATACCAGAGATGTCCCTACGCACTGTCCGTGGATATCGATCGATATTATAGGGTTGATATGTGCTCAGATATTCATTCATCAAAAGACAAAGGTAGCAATAATATAAAATATTAAAATTTTATAACAGGAAAAAAATGGGTTTGCCTGTTTGTAACTTTTTTTAAAAAAGTAATTACGTCGTTTATTCAGGTTTAGATTTATTTACAATTCAGAACATTTGGTATCAGTAACAACGCCTCCGGCACCACAAAACAGATCAATATAGTTGTGAATTGCTTTCATTATTCAGTACCTTTGGTATCAGTAACAACTATATGACCATCAAGTAATGAGGCGGGTAGTTGTGAATTGCTTTCATTATTCAGTACCTTTGGTATCAGTAACAACCTAAGCTACTGGCGATTCATCCAAGACGTAGTTGTGAATTGCTTTCATTATTCAGTACCTTTGGTATCAGTAACAAC
>DHTF01000026.1:4629-4752 GCA_002411515.1 Proteiniphilum sp. UBA5267
GTTGTGAATTGCTTTCATTATTCAGTACCTTTGGTATCAGTAACAACCACTGAAAAAACAGACACACCGTTTGCATCGTTGTGAATTGCTTTCATTATTCAGTACCTTTGGTATCAGTAACAA
>DHTF01000050.1 GCA_002411515.1 Proteiniphilum sp. UBA5267
TTGGCTTTTGGTGTTTCGAATGATGGAGAAATTCAAGATTTAAATAATTTAGGCGAAAGGATTAGTGATTATAGAAATCTCTTTATTGACTTCATTGAACCTCATGGAAACATAAAACTGGAAGAAGTTAATATTGAGGGAAAACTCATTTTCTTGTATCATGTGGACCAAGATATAGAGAGGATTTTTAAGAGGAAGGATAACGAGCAAATCTTCTTAAGAGTAGATGATAGAAACAAGCAGCTGGATAGAGATGCTGTTAGAAACTTGGAATATGACAAGCAGATTCGAAAGTTTGAAGATGAGGTTGAAAATGAGTTTGATTTCAATGACCTTGACATAAAACTATTGAATAGGTATAAAGAAAAGCTAAATTATGAAGGAGACACGCTAGACCTTTTGGTAAAAAGACATTTAGCGATCAAAAAAGAAAGTCAGATTAAAATAAAAAAAGCAGGAATTTTACTTTTTGCCAAAGAACCAGAAAAGTATATAACTTCAGCATCACTTAGATACATAAGGTATGAGGGAACAGATGCCAAAGTTGGTACTGAACATAATGTAGTCAAAGACGTACGCTTTGAAAAGAATATCCCATGGATTATTGAAGAGGTGAAAAAGTTACTAAGAGCAACCTTGAAAGATTATTACTTCTTGGATCTTGATACCGGTCGCTTTAATAGGGTGCCAGAATACCCTGAGGAAGCATGGCTGGAAGGAGTTGTAAATGCTTTATGCCACCGGTCTTACAATGTACAAGGGAATGCAATTTACATCAAACATTATGATGATCGTCTTGAAATTTCAAATAGCGGACCATTACCGGCACAAGTTAATGTTGAAAATATCAGAACCGAAAGATTTTCAAGAAACCCTAGATTGGCTAGGGCATTGGAAGATATGGGATTTGTAAGGCAGTTAAACGAAGGTGTTTCCAGGATTTACCAATCAATGGAAAAATCAATGCTTTCAACACCGGAGTATATAGAGAAAAATGGAAATGTGTATTTGACACTTCGTAACAAGATAAGTAATCATACAAAAACCATTTCAGATAAAATTTTGAAAACTATTCAAGATAACTGGGCTAGTTATAATCTCACACAGAAACGGATTTTACAATATCTTTTCCACCACAATGAGGCTACAATCAAAGAATTAGTAGAAGTGATAGGAATTCATGAGAAAAATGTGAGACTTTATCTGAATCAGTTCATGGAAAATGAGAAAATTATAAATCGTTTAAGCGAGAAACAAAGGGATAAAAATGCCAAATACGCTTATAAGAAACACTGACTGCTCTTTAAGGAACGCTGAATCACACATCTATCATACTATCTATCAGCGATTTTAATGAAATAAGGAACGCTACATTCAAAATAAGGAACATAAGGACTCAAATAACATCAGCACACAATATCTCCTGTAACCAAGTAAAACAACAAACATCTAAGAAAAGCAATGTTTAATATCAAATGTTTGGTTTATACTGGATTCCGTGTTTCAGAGAGTTGATCGAGAATGTAGTCGGCAAGGTCGTAGCCCTGGTGGGTTTGCTGGGGGGTTGCGAAACGCTCCAGGAAGGCGGAGACGGTGAGGTGGAGGGGGAGCTCGCGGTTGATATGTTCTGCTTTCCGGAGCCACCGGTTGTAACAGCCGTCGTCGGGATAAAGGATGACGGTTTTGTTGCGGAGGACTCTTGATTTTTCGACGTTGAGGCCGTTGAGGTTTCCGGCTGCAAGCCAGTTATAATCCTGGTAGATTATGCTTGCGATCACCGCGGTTTTCTCTGCCTCAACGATCGCTACCGGTTTATCGGGGTAAAGACGGAGGAGGTGCTCACCAAAGTAGCACTGAGAGAGGTTAAAGTCGGAGAATGAGGGGTTGGATTTCTTCAGCTTGTGGTGGACCCAGTTGATGCCACCATATCCGGTTTTGATGCGCCGGCCGGTTTGCGGGTTGTACTGCATGATCTTACTGGTCCGTATTTTTCCATGGATATCAATTTGCCAGAATATTACTTCCTTCTTTATCGTGGCGCCCAGTAGGTAGTTGTTTGCTGCCTCGGCAATCTGCAGATCGGAGAAATGTTTACGGAGGAACCGGACAAAGTTGGAGTCGAGGGAGAGGGAGCGTTTCAGGTATTTGTGGGGTATATAGTCGGGTTGTTTTTGAGATTGGTTGGGTTGAGGTAGAGGAAATGGATCCCGGGGTTCGGGATAAGGTTGCAGTCGACGGGGACCGGATGGTTGGGGAGAGATGGGAGAATTGAGATCCGGATATGAATGGTTTAGATGATTTGTAGTTGGGGCATGGTAACCCAGGCGTTTGAGGTCCGCGAAATATTGCCGTGGGGTGTAGTGGTACCCGCATTTGATTTCGCGGTTGCAGCGGCCGACGGTGGGGTGGATAGGTTGATGGGTCTCCCCATCGAGGTAGCGGGTGAAGCTGTGGGGAGTCTTGCAGCCCGGGCAGGTGAAGCGGGTGGACTTGCCGGCATACTTCTGGAGATAGGGGGGCTTGTACATCATAAAGGATTTCAAGAGTGAAAGGTAACAGGGTGTTACCAATAAAATAGAGTCTAAACTCTGATATTCTTACAGTTATATAGATTGGTAACAAAGAAACATATATATAGGAGGGTTACCGATGTTACCAGTGTTACCAGTGTTACCAACAATGTTACCAATCAGAATCATGCGTTTAGGATTGACAGGGACATGCTAGTGGAAAATTTTACGGATTGGTACACGACGGGAATTATTCATCTCCATTTAACCGATCAAAATCTTCGGATTTGAAAGGATCCTGTTGATTGGAATCTACTTCATCGCAGAGATTGACTTCCTGGATGATCTTCTTATAGATACGTAGGATTTTGATCTTGAAGCTGCTGAATTTTTTTTCCTCCGGGCAGAGTCGCTTGGCGATTGCATAAGCGGAGATAGAGGGATCTTCCAAAATGCATCCGCGAACCTCCTCCTCCAGAATCTCCCTGTCTCGTTCCGTCACCATTTTGAGATGCTTATACTCACTGTCGAGATGCAAGAAGTTGAAGTGAAGGAAATTGTCCGGCTTTGTAATCTGGCAGACCATGATGTTGTAGCTGTCATAAATGTGTTCGGTTGAGCGGACCTTGATCATCTTGATGTAACGGAAAGAACTATCGGAAGAGCTCTCCCCTATCGCGAAGCTGCTGTCGCAGAAGTTCATCAGCACCTTACTCCCCTGAAGGTCGTTCCGCGTGAGCGGCTTTGTGAGATCACGCTTGGGTGTGTGCGCCAACACCAGTAGGGATAGGTTGTACTTGCTTTTGAGACGTTTCAGGTGCTTCATCAGCGGCAGCGCATCCTTTGCCCGTTCGTTCTCGTGGCGGAGGTAGGTGATGTTGTCGATGATCACGATCTTGGCACCGTTGTCGGTAATCACCCTCTCGATCGCGTTGCTGAGGGCAAACTCAAAAGAGGCATCCTCTGGAAAATCAGCATCCGGATTAATCTCCACCCTGAGAAAGTTATCGCTGAATTGATAAGGATATTCGTAGTTGCGGGAGTATCGGCTCTGGAATTGTTTGTCGTTGAGTTCAAAGTCGCAATAAATCACTTTCTGCGCTTTTGTTTCCAGCTTGAAACCCGGAATGGATTGTCCCCGGGATATGCTGTCGGCGATTTGTACCGCCAGGATCGTCTTCCCCACGTTGGTATCGGCAAAGAGGATGCAGAGCTCCTGTTCGAACCAGAACTCACTAAATAGCATTCGGGGGATAGGTCGCCGGGAAGCCTGTTCGATCCACTTGTTTGCGGTTTTCACCTCGAGCAGATCGGCAGGTTGCGAAGCTTTAAGCTGTTGGAGGTTGTCGTTCAGATCATCCCCCAACAGCTTCACAAAGTTGTTGATCCTGAATTGTTCGATATCGACATCCAGGATATCTACCGACTGACTTTTCATTTCATCGGCAGAAAGAGCGTTCGCTTTCATGCTAAAGATGTTGAATCATCGAAATTCTACATTGCAATCATTGAACTCCGGTAACAATGACTTCCTGGTGCCATTGTAATTTTTCTGGAGGATGAGAAGAATGTCAGACTTCCGATAGTAGATCTTTCCGCGGATGCAAGAGTAGGGCAAAACCTTATTGGTCCGCCAGCTCTGCAACGTACGAACAGAGATGTGGAATTTCTGCATCACATCCTGAGAATCCACCCAGTCGGCCCACTCATAAAGAATGGCGTAATGTTTTTCTTTTTTCATGATCTTCTTCTTTTTTTGTTGGTTTGTAAAACGGGATTCGCGATAATTTCCTGCTGCAGTTCATCGGTATGCAGCCACTCATCGATCTCACATTTCAGGAACTGGAGCTTCTTCCCCTTCTTGTGGTAGGGGATCTTTTTCTGATTGACCCAGCTATAGACCGTCTGCTTTGCCGGCCGGTCGGGGAGGTAATCGCAAAGTTCCTCCAGGTTGAACCAGTCATTACGATCAGGTTGCTTGACGGCAGAAGTTCTGATCATCTCCTCCAGGTCTTTCATCTTTGTGATGAGGTAGTTCATTGCCTCAGGGATGTCATTGAAGGTAATCGTCTTTTCATCCATGGTAAATAAATGGCAATTGGGTAATCTTCCGTGCCAATAGAAAAGAGCACCACTGCCTCAACGGTGAGACAGTGGTGCAAATATAGAAAGCTAAAAAAGGGAGTTAGTGGGAAAAGGAGTGTAACAAAGTCACTACCATCACGTTAAATAATGTTATTTGCTATCGTTTTCTATTATTCCTGTGATTTTTGGCAGCAGTTCGCGGAACAGGTCGGCCATGATCTTGAGATTCTTTTTGGTTTTTGAGCTATCGAAATCGATATCGAGTTCTGTTTTGACATTTTGAATATGCTTACCGGTGACTTTCTGAATGAAACGGGCCCATTTCACTTTGGGTGTATTGTCGAAGGTGATGCCCAGTTCATTGAAAAGGTAATAGAAGACGAGAGTCATTTGAGCAAGAGTAAAGCCTTTTGAATTGTAGTTCTCTTCATGCTCGTTGAGAACCGTCATCATGTTTCGGGTCTCCTCATCATGTTTCTCATGAAGCACCCTCAATTCTTCATTTTGTTGTGTGATGATCCGGGTGAGTTGGGCATTTTGTTCTTTCAGTTCATCCAAGGAAGTGTTCAGGTGTTCAATCATGCGTACCATGGGAAGTTGCTTTTGTGGTGGGTTGGGATTTATTGTGTTTGTGGAGGGAACGGGAGAACCATTGCAACCCGGTGGGGGTTCATCTGACGT
>DHTF01000053.1 GCA_002411515.1 Proteiniphilum sp. UBA5267
TTGGCGAACGCTTCAATAAATCCTTCGGGATGCCCTGCGGGCGTACGTGTATTCCAGAGAGCCTGACCGCCGAGATAGCTGTTGTTGCCAATGCGCACGATCTCTTCTGGCTTATCTCCCCATGTTACCCGCAGCTCGTTCGGGTTTTCCTGGATCCATTGCAAGCCTCCCCCGTCGCCGTACACGCGTATATTTACCTTGTTGGCTTCGCCGATGGCTATCTGAGTAGCAGAAAGGAGAGCCTTTGCACCTTGTTCGAGGCGTAGGAAAGCAGTTCCGTCATCGTCGATCATACGGCCGGGTACAAAAGTGTTGAGCTCGGCACACAGTTCTTCCACTTTCAGTCCAGTGACATATTCACACAGGTGCCAGGCATGCGTGCCAATGTCGCCCATGCAACCTGCTTTACCCGACAACTGCGGATTGGTCCGCCATCCGGCATTGTTCCCCTCCTGCAGCTCGATGCGATCGGACAGCCAGCCCTGCGGATACTCCACAAAGACACGTCTGATTTTGCCCAGTTCACCGGCCGCTATGCGTGCCTTCATCTCCTTTACCGCGGGATATCCGGTATAGACATGCGTCAACGCCAGTACCAGGCCAGTCTCCTCCACCTTCTGCTGAAGCTTTAAAGCCTCCTCCAGAGAGAACGTCATCGGTTTGTCCAGCACCACGTGGATGCCGCGTTCCAAGGCCATCATGGCCGGTTCGAAGTGCTGTTTGTTGGGTGTGACGATGACCACAAAATTCATTCTTTCCTCTTCGGGCAGTTCCATTTCACGGTCAAACATCTCCTGGTATGAACCATATATGCGATTATCGGGCAGGAAATAGGCACGCCCTGAGCTCAGCGACCGTTCCGGGTCGGAGCTGAAGCAACCACATACCAACTCGATCATGTTTTCCATCAATGCGGCACGCAAATGAATGGCGCCGATAAAACCGGTCTTGCCACCTCCGACCATGCCCATTCTTAATTTCCTGTTTTTCATATGATTAAAATAAATTTATGCAACTGTTGTTTTTTTATTTGAGATGTTTGCGATTAAAACATTCGACTGTCCATGTTTTGCGACCCATAATCGTTTACATGAACTAAAAGAGTAGAACTTGCTTCGCTTTGCGAAAATGGAGTTTGTTCCAATTTATGGCGCAACATCCTCTTTCGAGAAGAATGCATCAAAAGCGTGTGCCGAAGGCTGAAAATCGATTTGTTTGGTGAATGCGCAGGACTCGCGGGCACCCTGTTCGCGATCCATGGCACTGTCTTCCCACTCAATGGAGAGCGGCCCCCGGTAGTTTATTGTGTTCAAAGCACGGATAATTTCTTCAAAATTGATTTTGCCCCTGCCCACACTCCGGAAGTTCCAAAAGCGACGAGGGTCGCCAAAAGCAACGTGTCCGCCAAAAACGCCCACCTGTTTGGGGGTGTCGCTCCAGTAGACATCTTTCATGTGTACATGAAAGATGCGGTCGGGGAAGGTATAGATGAAATCCACATAATCCACACCCTGATAGCCGAGGTGACTTGGGTCGTAATTAAATCCGAATGCCGGATGCCGGTTTACCGCTTCCAGCGCCCTGCGAGCCGAAAAGGTGTCGAAGGCGATTTCTGTGGGGTGAACTTCCAGTGCAAAGCGGAGACCCATTTTTTGAAATTCGTCCAAAACGGGTGTGAACCGGCGGGCAAATTCAGCATAGCCGGCCTCGATCATCGATTCCGATACAGGGGGAAAAGCATAAAGCAGGTGCCAGATGGGGCTGCCGGTAAAACCGACCACGGTATCCACACCCAGTTCTTTCGCGGCTTTGGCAGTAAGGATCAGCTCCTCGGCGGCACGTTGCCGCACACCTTCCGGTTCCCCATCGCCCCAGATGTAGTCGGGTAGGATACCCTTGTGGCGTTCATCAATCCGGTCACACAGAGCCTGTCCCACCAAATGTGTGGAGATGGTGCGCATTTGCAGTCCATATTTTGTCAGCAGATTTTTGATGCCCTGATAGTAGGCGGGGTCAGAGTTTCGAACATTCAGGTGATCGGGCAGTCCGATCTCGATGCCGTCATAACCGAATTCTTTTGCTTTTATACAAACATCTTCCAGAGATAAGTCCCCCCATTGCAGGGAATACAACGTGACCAGTCTTGCCATGATACGATATTTTGTTTATTACATGTTGGTTATTCTATTTTGAACCAGTCCGTGAAACTCTTCCGCCGTCGTGGTTGCTCACCAACCTGGAGCAGAAGAGACCCACTTTGGTGCCGATCCATTCCCATTCGCGCATCTGAAAAGGTTTCCCAAGAATAGAAAAGGTTGCACCAGCTGTGCTGTAGCTGAAGACACATTTGGCGTCGGGCGTCAACTTTTGCCACAGCTGATAGGGCACATCCCACAAATTTATATAATTTTTTGATACGGGGACCGAATAGCGGTGGTTTTTTCGGATCCTGCCTGCCACTGTCCCTGCAATCCGAGTATGCTGGACCTGAATGAGTCGTTCTCTGCACGGGTAATAGACGGGTAATAGACGGGTACTGGTTCGTTATCTCCTTGTTGATGAATAAGGCAAATATAAGGGATATACGGAGAGATACCGAACAAGGTAGGGACTAGGTAGG
>DHTF01000066.1:0-142 GCA_002411515.1 Proteiniphilum sp. UBA5267
CCCCTGAGAGGGGCAATTTCATTCACCACATCTCCAAGCTTTGGGTAGGGATCGAGGTTTATTCTGCCTCCGAGGTGTACCCTTACTTCTGAACTGTTATTTCCTCCCAATACCGGCCTATCTTGGATGAGAGCAACTTTAA
>DHTF01000066.1:415-575 GCA_002411515.1 Proteiniphilum sp. UBA5267
CCAGTTTCTCTTTTCTAAAGGCTTTTAACGCTTCCGGTTCATTGGGAGGTAAAGCATTATCCATCGTAAAGTATATCGCATCGCAACGACCATTAAAACCTGTCAGGTCACGCAATCCAATGGTTACAGTTTTGGAACTTATCTTTACTTTACCGACCTC
>DHTF01000066.1:739-2920 GCA_002411515.1 Proteiniphilum sp. UBA5267
CGACCTCCTGCCACTCCCAGGTAGTGCTTTCTGTGCCCAAAATTTTATTATTCAATGCTCTGCCGTCTATTGTCAATTGAAATTTGCCTGGACCTTCTTTTGAAGTCCAAGGTGATGTCCAGTTGTACGTTCTGACAAATACAGTATATTCCCCGGTCTTTGCAAAATTTACTGTTGTGGTTGCATCGCTTACCAGAGTGCCCATGCCATGTGCCATCAGATAGGGTGATCCCATTAGGTCCATGAACTGTTGGTCGACAACCCACCCCCCTTTGTTCTGAAAATTCTCCGCCTCAATAAAAAGCGAGGTTAAATTTTTAGCATTTACCGAATGTATAATCAATGCTGTTAAAACAATTGCAATAGATTTTCTCACATTTCTCATGACATAAATGACTGTAAGCTTTACTTCTAGGCGAAAAGATCAGTTGATCATTTTTCCCACTTCCAATAAAATTTCAATCGCCTCTTTCGGCACTTCACCATTACCGTCCGGTCCCACATTGAGTAAGAAGTTTCCACCCTTTCCGGTAATATCCTGTAGTTTCTCGTATATTACCTGAGGACTTTTCCAATCGGTATCTTTTATCTTGAATCCCCAAGAATCGTTCATGGTGTAGCAAGCTTCCCAGTAATGATTGAGCGTTTCCCCCGGATGCTCCTGCTCGGGTGTACCAAAATCCTTTTTAAAAAGCTCTCGTTTTGAAACCCGGTTGTTGATGATTACATCAGGTTTCAACTCGCGGCAGTACTGGTATAAATCATTTCCATCTTCAAGCGTCCAATAACCAACCCAATCGCCATCGAACCAAAGAATATCCGTATCATATTTTTCAATTAACTCCTTTATCTGATTTTTCATGTATTGCACATATTCCGCTTTTTTACCCTCAACAAGTTTCAGATCCATCCAACGGTTGTGTGATGAATCTATTTCCTCTGCTGTATTTGGGATGTCGTGCGATGGATGGTTCCAGTCGATAATACTGTAATAGGTACCAAAACGGATACCATACTTTTTACATGCATCGGATATCTCTTTGATAAAATTCCTACCTTTCATGGGCGAATTGTCGATATCGAAATCCGTATACTCCGAGTTCCACAAACAAAATCCTTCATGGTGTTTGGTGGTGATTACCAAATATTTCATGCCAGCTTTCTTTGCCAATTTTACTATTTTATCTGCATCAAATTTTTCAGGATTCCATGTATCGATTAATTTGCTGTACTCCGACTTTGGTATTTGCTGGTTAGCCTGGATCCATTCGGCATATCTACCTTCATCATTGCCTTTATAAATACCTCCAAGCTGACTATATAATCCAAAATGGATAAACATCCCATATTTCGCATCAAGAAACCATTGCATACGATTTTGAAAAGCTTCTTCAGATTCGTTCAAATAGTTTACCCTTTCTTGGGCCATTAGACCGCTGTTCAACAGGAGCAGCATTAAAAGTAAAGATTGTATTCTCATGATTATTTTATGTTTTTTAAAAATTGAGCCAATAGTCCTACGGCCAACGCAATGCTAAAACTAAGCAACGTACCACTGCAATCATGATGCGAATATCGTTTAAAAAAACGATAAAACAAAATATCATTTAAATTAACGATAAACTGAAATATCGTGGAATGAGTATACCTGCATCCATGGTAACTAATGTATTCCTTCATTTTGACAATTTGTGTCAATGATATTTTTCACTGAAAATGGATTTTAGATCATTGTGAATAATTTCTATTATCTTTATTTGATCTTAAGAACAGACACAATTTGAATGTGGCCCTCTCCCAAATATTCAAACATTATTTAAATTCTTGTTTCTATTCGCGGTCGTCTTAAATCTTCATGCTTGTGGCGTGAAATATCAGCAATCTGTATCAACAAGTAAACCTGCAAACAACGCCGATTACGACGTTTCATTCTTGTTTGAGTATGATGGATGCAAAGTATACAGATTTCTGGATACCGGATATTACGTTTATTTTACAAATTGTACCGGCGAGACAACTGCAATTTCTGGAGACTCTACAGCAATGAGGATTACCAACACTATTAAAAGCAAAACTCCACAATAGCGATCCAACTCGTCATGATGGGACACGATATATATGATGCCTGCCAACATACAGACTGTCTGATACCCTGCTTGCATCGGCCGACATGAAGGAGAT
>DHTF01000066.1:3277-9307 GCA_002411515.1 Proteiniphilum sp. UBA5267
GGGAGAGGTCGGAAGCGCACCTTTTGAAACAAGCACGTTCGGAAAATCGATCTCCAAACCCGATTGCCCGTCTTTCACGGCATGTTGCATGTTGTATGACATGGCAGCATTGAATGCACTCTTCATTCCCAGGGCCTCGGAACGAAAGCCCACGCGGAGTAAGGGCGCACATGTTTTCAGAAATGCCATGGTGACGGAGAACCTGCTGCGCTGCGCCGTCTGCTCCTTTGTCCTGGGGTTCTTTACGCGCACAGGGCTACTTCTCAAATAAAAACAGCCGTTGCGTGCCACACCCACCACGTTGCCTATTCTGCCGGAGATGCCCCCCATCAAACCATTTATGATTGTTGCCATAATCTGTTTTTTACAATTGTTATATCTATTGATTAATTGACAATAAGTTACGCAAGTTTCGCATGACGAGGACAAATATGGGTCACAAAACATTGTCAGTCGAGAATTCATCTGTATACATGCCATGCGAAACGTTCATGAATTATCTAAAACAAAAGTAAACAAACTTGTCGCTGAATCTAAAATAAGGGTCCAATTGTCTCCCATTGTCCTCCAAATGGTATGGTTTGTCTCCCTAAAGGTATGGTTTGTCCCAACCAATTCCGCTTAAACGCCTGATCTCTTAAGACTTTATTTGGACCATATTAGGAGCATATTAGGAGAAGATATGGAGCATCACATGCCAACGTTGTCTTTAAACAATGAACATTTATGAAAAACAGTTGTTAAAATTGTCCTGCATCTTGTGCTTCTCATAAAGTTCCAGGATGCAGGTTTGTTTGTAAATTGTCCATAATAACATGCCTTACATTGATTATTACAAGACTTTGGGAGTCGGCAGAAACGCTTCAGCCGACGACATAAAAAAGGCTTACCGGAAACTGGCTCGTAAGCTGCATCCGGACTTGAATCCGAACGACAAGGAAGCGCAAAAAAAGTTCCAGGAGCTGAATGAAGCGAATGAGGTGTTGAGCGATCCAGAGAAACGGGCCAAATATGACCAGTATGGTGAAAACTGGAAGCATGGCGAGGAGTATGAAAAGGCGCAGCAGCAATATCAGCAGCAATATCAGCAACAATATCAGCAGCCAGGAGGCCGGCAACAATGGAGCGGCGGTGGGGGACAAACGTTTTATACCGAAGGAGATTTTTCGGATGAAGATTTTTCCGATTTCTTCCATTCCATGTTCGGCAGCGGCTTTAATCAGAGAACGGGAAGTGCTGGCAGGCGTTACCGGTTTAAAGGGGCCGACTATCAGGCTGAATTGCACCTGACGTTGCGGCAGGCCATGCGAACACACCAGCAGACACTGGCCATAAACGGTAAGAATGTGCGCATCACCGTTCCCGCAGGGGTGGCCGACGGACAGAAAATAAAACTGGCCGGATACGGACAGCCCGGTGCGGAGGGTGGTCCTAACGGCGATCTCTTTATCACCTTTGTCATTGGGGAGGATCCGCAGTTTAAAAGGCTTGGAGATGACTTACATACCGAAACTGCCATCGACCTTTACGCGGCCATCCTGGGTGGCGAGGTAATGGTCGATACGCTCGACGGACAGGTGAAGATGACCATCAAAGCAGGTACACAGCCAGGCACAAAACTTCGACTGAAAGGCAAAGGATTCCCGGTGTATAAAAAAGAGGGGGACTTTGGCGATCTTTACGTAACACTGAAAGTGCAACTCCCGGAACATCTCTCCGCAAAAGAAAAGGAATTGTTCACCACATTATCTCAATTCAGGAAAAAATGAGTGAAAACAGATTATTATACAGCGAGTGCCTGAGAATTTACGAGGTGGAGGAGTCTTTCATCGATTCACTGCACGAGGTGGGACTGATCAGGGTGGTCGGCCTGGATGAGGAACGGTTTATTGAGTATGATGACCTCCCCGACCTGGAACAATTTATACGCTGGCATTATGAGATGGACATCAACGTGGAAGGAATAGACGCGCTTCGCCACATGCTTGAGAAAGTGCGCTCCTTGCAATCGGAAATCACACAACTGCGTCATGAGTTGCAATTCTACAAGTCGTTATGACCGGAATGCAAATCAACCAATACTATTCAACCTTATTTAGCGAATAAGCATTTTTTTTAAAAAAAAATGCTTATTTTCGTTGTCATATTCACAATACGACCATTTTTTACGTCAAAATTGTGTTTATGCAATTCAAAGATCCTGTAAAACAACCAGATAAAAGAAAATAATTTAATAATACCGTGGAGACCAGAACCCACTATAAAAAACGGGGCGTATTCTGAAAAGCCTTATGAGTAGGAAATATATGTAGAATTTTTATGAAACAGACTTTTTCTAAACTGGTACTCGTGGCAGCAGTATCCTTGTTGATGACTTCCTGCTATACTTTAACCTACAATGTTGGCAATGGTGCACAAAATGGAATTAAAGTAACTGAGAAAAACCATTATCTCATTTATGGTCTTGCTCCAATCAAAACTTCCAATCCAACAGAAATGGCCGCTGGTGCCAAAGATTATACCGTAACAATCCAGCACACCTTTATTGACGGCTTGTTGGAGGGATTGACATGCGGTATCTATAACCCCACTACAACAACTGTAACAAAATAGAATATATTTGTCAGGGTTATGAGTTCATAACCCTGACTTTTTTTAATTTTTTGGGCATGAAAAAATTAGCTTTGATCATCGGAATTATTTCTTCTCTCCTCGGATTTGTACAGGTTATTCGCTACCTTTTTGATTACAATGTATTGACCCCATATGGGAAGGGTTATGTTTGGGGTTCCATTTCTTTGCTGTTAATTGGCATACTGTTAATTTATCTGGGGCTTAAAAAAAGAAAAACGATGTAATTCCTCCCCGTCCCCTCACTTCATCACCATTTTCAACACCACCCTGCCCTCTTTTTCTGTTTCATCGATCTGGCTGGTCATCCCCTCAAGGAGGATCATGCTGATGCCATCGGACTCTTCTACCTGATTTAGAATGGTCTGCACTTTTTTATCTGCCGAGAAGACGACTGCAATCTCTTTGGTTGTTTCGGCATATTCTATCGTCAAATCAATCCCTCCCAACGATTGAATGAGCTGATTGCGGGTTTCAAAGTCGCCTTCTTTGAAACACAACTGCAACGTTTCTTCCACGATCATATTGAGTTTGTTGATCTCCGCATGACTGAAGAAATGTTTGTTGCAGAAAGCTTCCAGTCCGGCGCGCATGTCATAAAAGTCAAAATCGGCCTGGTCGATGTGATAACTGTAATTGCGGATCCGTTGGATAAACGCCCGGGTATTCGCTTTACGGGGATGCTCAAAGATCTCTTCGGGCGCACCCTCTTCGTAGATGATGCCTTCATCCATATACAAAATCCGGGTGGAGAGGTCGCGGGCAAACTTCATCTCGTGTGTGACAATGGCCATGGTCATCCCATCGGCAGCCAGTCGGCGGATAACCCCCAACACCTCGCTCACCATGGTAGGGTCGAGTGCAGAGGTGGGTTCATCGAAAAGGATGATTTCGGGATCCATCGACAGACAACGGGCGATGGCCACCCGCTGTTGCTGTCCACCGGATAATTCATCGGGATAAGCATCTTCTTTTGCGGAAAGGCCCACCAGCTTCAACAAGCCGCGTGCTTTCTCCTCTGCTTCCGCCTTGCTCTTTTTAAGCAGCTTCATGGGGCCGATGGTCAGATTCTCCAGCACGGACAGGTGCTCAAAAAGGTTGAAATTCTGGAATACCATCCCCATCTTCTGGCGCAGGACGTTGGCATTATTCCGGGGATCCATGATATCTTTCCCGTCGATCAGGATGGTCCCACCGGATGGTTTCTCCAACAAATTAAGACATCGCAGGAAGGTACTTTTTCCGGTGCCCGAAGGTCCGATGATGGAGATGATCTCCCCTCTTTGAATATCGATGTTGATATCTTTCAGAACTACCAGGTTTCCGAAACTTTTTGAAAGATGTGCTACGCTGATCATGTTATTTGTCTAATTAGTCGGGGATGTTTTACTTTTGAAGTCCGTTTTTGCGTTTTGGTGCAGTGCCCACTTGAATCTTTTCCAGCAGGAGGGTCAACGACCATGCGAGCAGGAAATACAATATCGCCACCATGATCAGCGGGAAGAAGGCATCGAATGTCCGGCTTCTGATGATGTCGCTGGCTTTGGTCAGATCCTGCACGGCAATGTAACCCACAATGGAAGTCATTTTAACCAGGGCTATAAACTCTCCCTTGTACACCGGGAGCACCCGCTGAACGGCCTGTGGCAGAACAATGTAAAGAAATGTCTTCGTCTTGCTGAATCCCATGGCCACACCGGCTTCGGTCTGTCCCTTCTTCACGCTTTCAATGGACGTTCGGAACATCTCGGAGACGTAGGCGGCAAAGTTCATGGCAAAAGTGAATGTGGCCACCCACACGCCACTGATGTCGAAGGCTGAAAAAACCACGTAGAACATCAACATGAGCAACACAACCTGGGGAATACCGCGCAAAAGATCGATGTACACCTTTGCCACAAGCCGCAACATGCGGGATTTGCTCATGCGCATCATGCACACAATGGCTCCCAGGAGGGTTCCCAGCAGTGCGGCCATGATAGAGATCAGAAAAGTGACCTTCAACCCGTTCCATAAAAGCATGTACCGGTTCTCCAAAATAATGTTCCGGTGAAAACTTTCCTTCAATCCGGATAAAAAGGTGTCGTTCTCTTTTGCGGGAACCACATGGTTTAACGTGACCAAAACCTGTGGATTCACAAAATAACCATCGGAGAAGTTGACAACCTTTCGTCGCTCTGCCGTGGCGGTCATGTTTGAGATCACCATGTCGGCTTTTCCTGATTCCAATGCGGCAATCAGTGCGGAAAACTTCATGTCGTAATACTGAATGGGCCTTCCCAGTTCATAGGCAATTCTTTCAATGAGCTCACAATCGAGGCCCACGATTTTGTTATCGGAAATGAAGCACATCGGCTCCCTGTTGGCGGCAATGGCCACAATGAGGGGCTTGCCGGTGGTAACCTTCGGTATTTCGACAGGCTGGTAGGGCGATTTGTCCTTCTTCACCCAGCGTTGAACGATGGAGTCGAGGGTACCGTCTTGCTTGAAACGGGCCAGCACGGCGTCGACCTGTTTAAGTAGCTGTTCGTTATTTTTGTGAAAGGCAATGGCGGCATATTCATCGGAATATTCTTCGGGAAGCACCAGCAGATCGTCGTTTTTATTGGCTGCCTTCAGCGCGGTGGTATAGGCGGTAATGACATAGTCAAGCTTGCGCGATTGCAGGGCTGCAATGGCATCCATGATGTCGTCGTAACACTGTACGGTGGCATTTTGATAATTGTCGCGTATATACTTTTCTCCTGTTGAGCCGGTCATGGCACCCACCACAGCGTTGGACAGATCGGAGCCGTCAAGGTTTTCGGAAGGCGCTTTTGTATCGGGTGTACCGGAGGGTTGATCCTGAACGACCACAGCAATACCACCGGTATAATAGGGATCGGTAAATAAAACCGATTGGGCACGCTCCTCCGTAATGGTCATACAGGCTCCAATGATATCCGTTTTTTGCGACAACAGGGATGCAATCAGGGACCCAAACTCCATGTTGTGGATTTTCAATTCCATTCCCAAACTTTGTGCCAGCAGAGAAACAAACTCGATGTCGAAACCCACAATTTGTTGGTTGTCATCGACAAAGGAAAAGGGCTCCGTCACAGCATTGGTACCGAAATTGAGCACGCCGTTGGGGGCCTCCCACTCCATCACGGGCATTTTGGCGGGCTTCCCTTGCGCAGGGAACCACCGGTTCTTCATGTCGTCGTAGCGACCATCTTTTTTCATCGCTTCCAACAAGGAATCAGCGGCATATTTTAGATGCGTATCACTCTTGCGGACGGCCATTCCGTAGTTATCCACGGTGACCATGTCGGGCAGGATTTTAAGCCCGGGATTTTGTGCCGTAATGTTTCTCAGGATCGGCTCGTCGTACGCTGCGGCGACTTCAATTCCTTGCTG
>DHTF01000066.1:9552-21659 GCA_002411515.1 Proteiniphilum sp. UBA5267
AATTTACTCCAGACAAGCTGATCGGCAATGGTGCCGGTGACCACGGCAAATTGGGAACTTTCCAATTCCGAAAGATGGGTTACTTTTTGTTCGTGCTCATGGGAACAGGCATAAAAGAACAAGAGAAAGGAAAAGAGGACAAAGAAAGGAAGTTCCTTTTTCATTTTTTTCGATTTCAGTTTAAAAGTGTTGTATGGTAACGTTGCAAAAATTCGCAGGTGCAAATTTAAGCAAAATTTTGAATTTCCAACACATCGCCTGCAATGAACAAAAAACACACTTCCACGGTTTTAAACACAACAGGTAACGCTGCCTGAGACACTCAATTAATCGGATGAAAAGAGACGGTCAATTAGAAAGTATCTGGCAATCGGAGGGCAAACACTACGGACAAGAAAATCTCACTCCGGACGCACGATTCGACGTGGTCATCGCAGGCGCTGGAATTACAGGCATTACATGCGCGCTGATGCTTCAGAAAAAAGGAGTGAAATGCATCCTCGTGGAAGCTTCCAACATGGGTTTTGGCACCTCCGGAGGGACGACCGCCCACCTGAACAGCTTTTTTGATACCCCTTATTATCAGGTCATCAGCCATTTCGGCCTCGACGCCGCAAAGCTGCTCGCGCAAGGCGCCAACGAAGCACATCATCTCATCAAGGATCACATCAACTTGTATCAGATTTACTGTGATTATTCGGTCCGGAACGGATACCTTTTTTCATTGGATACGGAACAGGACAAAACGCTTCAAAAAATCATCGCAGGGAATCAGAAAGTGGGTGTCGACACCTTTGAGACAAAGGTAAATCCTTTTGGAATCCCTTCTGTAAGGGTGGTAGAAATACCCAACCAGGCTCAATTTCACCCGCTAAAGTATCTCAGAATCCTGCTGAAGGAATTCATCAATTCCGGTGGCACGTATGTGGAAAACTGTCGCGTCACTTCGGTAGAAAAAGAAGACCATCAACTGGTTTCCACTACGACAAAGGGCAACATCATCAGCAATCAGCTGGTTTATGCGACCCACATTCCTCCGGGCAGAAATATCCTGCATTTCAGAAATGCCCCCTACCGCAGTTATGTGATGGCATGTAAGCTTAAAAATGGAAGTTATCCCGAAGCATTGGGTTATGATCTCTCTAAACCATATCACTATTATCGGGTGCATTCACTCGATGAGAAACAGTTTATCATCGCAGGTGGCGAAGATCACAAAACAGGTGATGTCAATCATACCTCGGAGAGCTTCGAAAGGCTCGGGAATTATTTACACCACCATTTTGATATCGAGGAAATCAGCTATCAATGGTCCTCGCAGTTTTACGAGTCCGCCGATGGACTCCCCTACATCGGTCAATTGCCTGGCGGTCCCGAGAAGGTTTATTGTGCCACCGGCTACAATGGCGACGGAATGATTTTGGGCACCCTTGCGGCCAAAGTACTCAGTGACATCATCTCGGTGGGAAGCAGCAAGTATGAGAATCTTTTCCTGCCTTCGCGGGTAACACCGGTAGCCGAATCGGGCAACATCATCAAAGAAACGGCCAACGTAATCAAACATTTTGTGGTGGATAAACTGGCTGTGGAAAAGATGATGGAGCTGGCTGATCTCGAGAACGACCAGGGTAAGGTGATCAACCACAAAGGAAACAGACTGGCTGTATACAAGGATGCAAATGGTCATCACCACATTCTGGAGAGCGATTGCACCCACCTCTACTGCACGGTAAAATGGAACGAGGAAGAAAAGTCGTGGGACTGTCCTTGTCACGGATCCCGCTTCGGGAGGGATGGGAAGGTGCTGAACGGACCTGCCGTCACTCCACTAAAAGAACTTTAGAGACCCGATGAATCACACTGAAAAGACACCCCACATCGTTGATTCTTGTACAAAATCCCTTTAAATCAATGTGGGGGAACAACTTCACAGTTGTCCCCCCAGCAAGGAAAATCAAAAAAAAATGTTATATCATCTGTTCAATATTCCAGACAAATGCACGTAAGCCAAGATTGGCAGACTCCTCATCCATCTTCTTGAGATAGTTCAACAGGAAAGGAACCCTGTCGTCTTCTACCACGGTGAGAATGGCGTTGTTCACCGAGGGCCAGGCATGCGACGCGTAGTGGGGTATCCCATCTTTGCTGCCACGTCCGAAGACTTCTTTCCAAGAGGTAAATCCCCGTATGTTGAGCGAGTTCAGGTTTTCGACAAGTTGATCGTAGTGCGCCTGGTCTAACAATATCATTACTGCTTTCATTTGTTGCAATTTTTTTTGTGAAACGTTTTTAGAACGACTCCTTTTTTAAACGTTCTGCATCGAAGCACCGGAGATTCGTTTGTTTTCGTGTGTTTGATTGTGATGCTTACGCCTCCTGCGTTTCACCCCATTTCCACCAAAAATTGAGTAGAGTGCCGGTATCAGGATCAGTGTGACAATGGTTGAAAATATCATTCCACCAATAATCGCGAGACCAAGCGACTGCCACATCTCCGACCCCTGGCCGGTGCCAATGGCCAAGGGAATCATACCGAGAATGGTGGTGAGGGTGGTCATTAAAACAGGACGCAATCTGGATTTACCGCCATCCACTACAGCTGCCTTGATAGACAATCCACGCTCGCGGTTCAGATTGATATAGTCGACAAGCACAATACCGTTCTTTACCACCATACCCACCAACATAACCAGTCCGATGAGTCCCATGATTCCAAGTGGTTCACCCGTCATTGCCAGCAAGAGCAACGAACCGATAAATGCGAAAGGAATGGAAAAGATGATGATGAACGGATAGGTGAGCGATTCAAATTGCGAGGCCATTACAATATATACCAGCAAGACAACGATGACGAGCAACATGATTAAGTCGGAGAAAGCCTCCTGCTGGTCTTCGAGCGAGCCACCTATCTCAATTTGCATGCCCATGGGAATGTCCATCGTTGAAATGGCACTGTTCACATCGGCGGCCACATCGCTCAAGGCCCGATTATACAGCGAACCGCTTACCGTGACGACGCGTTCACGGTCTTTTCGTTCAATGGCTGGGAGTGACGAGTTTTCTACTACCCTACCCAAATCACGTACGCGAACCCCTACGCCCATCGGATTGTATATCAAAATATTTTCAACATCCTCAATAGATTGACGCGATTCTTCGGTATAGCGGACACAAATATCATATTCTTCTCCTTCTTCGCGATAACTTGTCGTTGTGAGGCCATTGATGCGATTGCGCACTGCACTTGCCGCGGTAGCCATGGAAAGACCATTCAGAGACAATTTCTCCCTGTCGAATTCTATTTGATATTCCATGCGATAATCTTTTCGCGATAGGGTGATGTCGCGCAGCCCTTCAATATTTTCCAGTTTTGTCTTCATTTCCGCAGCAAGCTTGTCGGTTTCGGCAAAATCGTATCCATAGATTTCTACATCCATCGTACTGGCACCCATACCCGATGAGTTTCCTCCCGGGGTTACAACGAACTTACTGATAGCCGGTATTGCGGCGAGATCTTTACGCAGATCATCTGAAAGATCGTCTATTGATCTGTTTCTGTACTTAGCTTCTACAGTGCGTACATTAAAACTCATGATATTGGGTCCATTATCCTGAATGGAAGCAAAGATATTGTCGTCGTCGGCCGGTCCCACTGTAAAAGAATTGATCTCTACCTCGGGATACTTCTCTTTGATCAACTGGTTGATCTGCATACCCGTTTGCTTGGCCAACTCCATTCTTGTGCCGGCAGGTAATTCAACCGTCATGCTAATTGTATTGTTATCGGAGCTGGGCATGAACTCTGTTTTCAGGGTCAGTGCCGATACGGCGGCGCCCACAATAAAGATGACGAGAATGACCCCGATGGTCTTTCCACGTTTTCTCACCACAAAATTAAGCAACCTCGCATAGACAATGTCTAATTTGTCCAGCATGGGAAGGATACGCTTGTTGTACCATTTGTCGAATTTGGTGGTTTTCAATTCCTTGTTCGACCGGAGCATTTTGGAACTCATCATCGGGGTGAGCGTCAATGCAATGATCATGGACAGCACGATGATGATGGTTACCATCCATCCCAACTGCTTGAACATAATCCCTGCCATACCCTCAACCATGGTCATCGGCAGGAAAGCGGCTACAATGGTCAAGGTAGATGCAATCACGGAAAGTGATACTTCTTCCGTACCGTATATGGCTGCTTGTTTGGGGTGGCTGCCTCTTTCTACGTGTGTCGTAATATTCTCCAGAACCACAATAGCGTCGTCCACCACCATACCAATACAGATGGAGAGTGCCGACAACGATATGATGTTGATGGTGTTACCCGTGAGATAGAGATAGATAAACGAGCCAATGAGAGAAATGGGGATGGAAATCATGATGATGATGGTAGCCCTCCATCGACCCAGAAAAAACAACACAATGACACCGACAATGATCAGGGCAAGCAGGATGGTTTCGAGCAAACTACCGATGGATACTTTCACATTATCCGACGTATCCATGACGGTCTCAATGTGAATGTCGGGAGGCAGATTCTTCTGGTATTGTGGCAGCAGCTCTTTCACTGCATCGACGATATCCACAGTATTGGCTCCCGTTTGTTTTTGAATCATGATGGTAGCACTGCGCCGACCGTCTGTGTAACTTTCCATGACATTCGTCTGAACCGTATCGTTTACGGTGGCCACATCTCTCAAATAGATGCTCTGACCCTGGCTGATGCCGATCACCATGTTATTCAATGCATCGCTTTCCTCTATTTCACCCTGAAGGCGCAACATGTAGGTTTGAGAACCCACATTGAGGTTTCCGGCAGGGATGTTCACGTTTTCGGCAGCAATTTTTTGAGCAATCTGTTCCAGTGGAATATTGTAGGCCTCCAGCTTTTCGGGGATCACATTCACCTGCACTTCTCGCTGGGGCGCTCCGGAGATGGAAACTGTACCTACACCCGGTATTCTGTTAAGCGGCCCGGCAATTTGGTCATCGAGGATTTTATACAATGCGTCGGAGCTCTCGTCGGCTGTGGCTGAGAGCATCATGATTGGCATCATATCGGTACTGAATTTAATCAGCATGGGATCGGTGGTTCCGTCGGGCAGGGAGCTGGTCATCAAATCCAGCTTATCACGCACATCATTCATGATGGTCATCATGTCTGATCCGTAATTAAACTGAAGCATGATCACCGATATTCCATCTTTTGAGGAAGAATTGATCTCCTTGATATTCTCTGTCGTATTCAGTGCATCCTCCAGGGGACGGGTCACATTTGTTTCCACATCTTCCGCACCTGCACCCGGATATGCCGTCATCACCGACACCATGTTCATATCTATCTCCGGGAAGAGATCGACCGGAAGCTGCCGATAAAACATGAGCCCGATAAGTACCACACCAATAAAGATCAATGAAGTCGCAACAGGACTCTTGACCGCACTTTCATATATTTTCATATCTCACTACAATTTCTTTTCTGTCACTTGTACTTCTGTGCCTTCAATTAATCCGGTATTTCCCTGAACGATGACACGATCGCCCACTTCGAGACCCGATACGATTTCATACTTATCATCGATGCGGGTTCCTAACGTTACTTTGGTATAGACTGCCTTTCCATCCTTCTCCAGAAATACATACCGGTCGTTGGACCCGGTTTGCTTCAACACGGCCAGGTCGGCGACAAGGGGACGGTCGTTGGTGCCAAAATTGAGCGTCACACGGGAGAACATTCCCGGACGCAGTAGCTGATCTTTGTTGACCACTTCAATCTCTACGGGGAAAGTACGTGAACCCGGGTTTACGGTGGGATGTATCAACGATACTTTTCCTTCGAATGTTTCTCCCTCCAATGCATCCACTACTACTTTTGCCTGCATTCCTTGTGACAGTTTGCTGTAATATGATTCAGATACATGGATGACAATCTTGACAGGATTGATATTTTCAATTGTCAGGATGGGCATTCCCCCTGCTACATCGCCGGAATCGTAATTGCGCACGGTTACGATGCCACTGATGGGGCTCTTGAGTCCGGTATTCTCTTCTATGGTGTTTAACGCCGTCTGAGCAATATCGAGCTGCGTTTTGAGCTGGTCGAGCTGTTGTTTGGAAATACCTCCCACATTGTACAACTCGCTGTACCTTTCATAATCGCGCCGCAGCGTAGCCAGTTGTGTTTCCTGTTGTGAATAATTGGCTGCATCCATGGTGACCAAGGTCTGCCCTTTGGACACACGGCTGCCCACATCCACATGAATTTTTCTGATGCGCCCGCCCATCGCGGGGGTAATATTGTTGACGGTATTTGCCTCTATTGTGGCTGTAAAGGAAGACAACTGATCCACTGCTACCAAACTGACCTCTTCTACGGTGACGCTTGGTTTAGCCTTCACTGCCGACTGTTCACTTTGACCCGATCCGCCGCAGGAAATGAGCAGAAAGAGAGCGACCAGTGATGTAATACTGGAAATGATTTTTCGTTGCATACTTGTTTGTTCGTTTATAGTTTTTAATTGGTTGTGTTTATATCATAACCGATTGTTTTTTCCAAATCGGCCTTCGATGCCAGGTAGTCGTAAATTGCATTGCGATATTGCAATTCGGCATTGGTCACTGCCAGGGCAGCCGCATTCAAATCGACAATGGTTCCCATCCCTGTTTCATATCTTTTCTGCGTGATTTCATATCCCTTCTTCGCCTGGCCTACCGACGATCCGGCTGCTACTACCTGCTCCATACTTTTGTTGATCTGTTCCAGGCTATTCTTCACCGATAACTGCAAACCCCGCTTCAGGTTATGACGTTGCTCCTGAAGCTGAGACAACTGAATCTCCGACTGTTTGATGTTATAATGCCGCTGTCCACCGTTAAATAGAGGGATGGCAAGCGTTACCCCCACCACGGAATAGGGATCCCAACGATAGTCGTTGATCTTGAAATCGTTGTTCTGGCTTATTTGAGAGTAGCTGAAAGAGGACGTCAGCGTAGGTAGACGTTGTAACTTTTGCATCTCATACGCATTTTTTGCCTGCATGGCCTGCAGGTCGAACGCTCTTAAATCGCTGTTGCCCGACAGGTTCTCGTCGGCGGGGACGATGGCTTCAAACATCCACTGTTCATAATCGGAAAGCGATCCGACAATTTCCACAGGGAGATCCTCATCGATGCCCATCAGCATCTTTAGCTGAAGCTCCGCTATTTTCAACATGCTTTCTGATTGAAGAATATTGGGAATGATGCTTTTTAAGCGCACATCGGCGGTAATCACGTCGTATTCGGCTACCACACCCTGCTGAAACTTGTTTTTGATGTTCACCAGATTCAAAGAATCGGTGGTATATGTTTCCTGGAACAGCTCATAACTGTCTTTTGCCAACAAGATGCTATAGAAGGACTTTTTTACCTGATGCGCCAGATCAATCTTCGACGCCCGCGACTGCTCCACGGCCATCTCCAGGTCGACCTTACTCATCTGTATATTTTTCCATAACGAGGGCACAACAAGGGGTAGACTTACGTTGAGTCCACCCGACCACATATTTTTACGGCCCACCTGAATGCCATCATTTGAGGCATTGGGATCGGGCGCCATCATTTTCCCCAGCACTTCGACAACTTTTAATTCTTCCGGTGTGAAACTGCCCGGATCAACACTGCCCCCACCGAAAAGGGAACTCATGTCACTATCGAGATACATGGTCTGACGTTTCAGTGTATGCTGAAACTGCCCGATGAGGTCAACCTGCGGCAACAGGGCACCGTAAGCACTCTTTTTGGCATATATTTTTTTTTCAACTTCCATATTGGCCACTTTCACAAGGGGATTTTCACTCAATGCGATTTGTACAGCCGTTTCTAAATCCAGATGCAATACCTCACCGGCATCTGGCTTCTCTTGTGCATTTGCATCGGATAGGCCCAATAATCCACATATCATCAGGACGATGATATTCATTTTTGTTTGTTTCATAAAATATTGTCAATTATTTAAATTTGGGGAGATCGGAATATATGCATCGATGATTTCCAAACCCTTGCGGGTTGAAATTCCACGGAGTATATTCACCATCATATTGTAAATTAAGTCAGTAGGAATTGCAGTGCCATTTTCCGAATGCGCGATGCTTATTCGAATATAAGTACCCATATCCAACATCCATACGGTTTCCTCCGGATTGATATCGCTGCGGAAATAGCCCTCTTCTATCCCTGCACGGATCAACTCTTTCATGCGAACCCGGTATTTCTCTGATTCTGAAAGGATGGTTTGATAAATATTGGGATAAAATATATGGATATCCTCCAAGAAAGTATCCCTGGGTAGTTTGATTGATTTGTAATCACAAAGAATATCCAAAAACCGGATCACAATATTATCCGATCGATGAATGATTTCCGTATATCTTTTGGCCCTGTGTTCTTGTGCTTCAAGAATACAGTTTTTTAAAACATCTTCTTTGTTCTCAAAATTTTGGTAAATAGTTCGTTTAGAAACACGTAAGGAAGATGCCAGATCATCCATTGAGACATTTTTTATGCCATCGCGGCTAAAAAGAATGGATGCTTGTTGAATAACCCTTTTTCTCAGCATTGTTTTGATAAATAAATAGCTTATAAACAATGCAAAGAAACTACACATTTGGACCGGTTGTGGAGGCTGCAACACTCAAATGGTATTTTAGTGTACTGAAGTACAAAAAAACGGTACCGAAACGATGGGTGTCGGTTTACTTATTGCCGCTACTTATATACCAGTTCTTGAACTCAGCGCTGCGTGCCCTGCTGACGATTATCTTTTCGGGGGTGTCGACTAAAAGATGTATGGCCAATTTGCCATCGAACCATACAGTGAGATGGGATACCGCTTTATGTGCAATGATGAACTGCCGGTTTGCCCTGAAGAACAGATCGGGATCGAGCTGGCTTAAAAAATCATCGAGCGAGGTGTCCATGGTATATTCCTGTTTGTTAAAACAACTGATCACCGCTTTTTTATTCTCGGCATACACAAACGCGATCTCATCGGATGAAACGGGTATGAGCTTATCTTTAAAAGGGATCAGAAAACTTTTTTTGTATGCATTGTCATTCTGGTTAATGCTGCTCAACAATTGATGTATGATAGCTACGTTGTTGCGGTTGCCGGAGAGTGTGTGCAACTTATTGATTGCTTTTTGAAGACTATTCTTGCTGATGGGTTTAAGGAGATAATCGATGCTGTTCACCTCAAAAGCTTTCAGGGCATACTGATCATACGCTGTGGTGAAAATTATGGGACAATCTACATCCACTCGTTTGAAAATGGAAAATGAGTCTCCATCGGCAAGATGAATATCCATAAAAACCACATCAGGCATTGGGTGCGTTGAAAACCACTCGATGCTTTGATCTACACTCTGCAAAACATCCGCAATGTGGATATTCTCATCAATCGATATCAGGAGCCGTTCCAGATTCTGGGCTGCCACAATTTCATCTTCTACAATAACAGCATTCATCTTCATTGCATTTTTCAGGCTTAATCAATCAGTTTATCACTATACTTTCCCAGATTTTTTATCAATGGTATTTCTACCCTGAAGAATGACGTGCCAGTCTGGATATGGATTCTTTGACCGAACATCAACAAATAACGTTCGTTCAGGTTAGACAGCCCCATGCCATTTCCATGTATCACATCCTTTCTGGGCTGGAGATTATTTTCCACGGCAAGTTCGTCGGAATCAGTGATCCGTATAGATATTTTCAACGGTTTATGCAGGCTGGCAACGTTATGCTTCACCGTATTTTCGACCAGTGTTTGTATGGCAAAGGGAAGGATATGGTAAGTTTGATATTTCTCCGGAATATCCACATCCACAGTGAAACCTTCGCCATAACGAATCTTCATCAAATAGATATAGGATTCGGTAAAACTCAGCTCTTCGGAAAGCGTAACCACCGAGTTTTCCTGGATAGTGTATCGAAACACCGAGGAGAGTTGCATCAGATATTCCTGGGCTCTTTCATCGTCGTAACCAATCAGGCCGCTGAGCGAATTGAGCGAATTGAAAAGAAAATGGGGATCGGTCTTGTTCTTCAGTGCTTCGTATCTGTTTTTAAAATTTTCTATGACAAGATTCTTATTCTCTTCAATTCTCTCTTGATTCTTGATGATTAAATAGAGCAGATAGGTACAAAAAATGGATGTAATGAAAAGAACCAGGTCCTTTACAAAATGAATGATCGAATATTGATATGCTGTCAGATCACCCTTAAACCAAATTCCCAACAACTGAGAGATTGCGGTACTTAGCCCTGCCACAAAAAAGAAAAAAACGAACAGATATAACACGGTCTTCTTCTTTTCGTTCTGGAAATTTTTAACGATCCAAAATTCAACCCTAAGAAAGAAATAGACCATCAGCGTGTTCACCATAAACCAAATTATAGGCTCCAGTATAAGGTTTATGGGTTTAACATGCCGACCGGATTCAACGATTCTTTCAATAAATTGTTCCCCCACATTCTCTCCCATGTGGTAACTGTAAACAACCACCACGAGTTGGACGAGGAAAAAGAAAAGGTTCAAAAACAGCGCCGACAAAAAGGCTGTCTTTTTATCTAATCGAATGAGTGGCGTGTTTGCTTTCCGTATCATGTTGACGTAAGACTAGTGAATACAAATGTAAGGAATGTCACTCACTTACTCAAAAAAAACAATGCCCGTTGCAATATACGCAATGCACCGCAATAGTTGCGATTTAATTCTGAAACAACAGGCCGTACATACTGAACAGCATTTCGAAAGAGAGCTACATTTTAAGGGCATCCTGCATCTCAGGCTGAGGCTCTGCTTGCATCTGCTCCACGATCTTTCTTGCAAAGAGGTTGTTCACACGATGACCGGGACGGTTCGCGATGATGTGCCCCTTGATGAACCTGCCCACGAGAGCCAGATCTCCAAGCACATCCAACAGCTTGTGGCGTGCCGGCTCGTTGGGAAATACAAGCGGCTTGTTCATCACATAACCCATCTTATCGATATTCTTCCGCTCGATACCCATGATATCAGACAGACGGTCTACTTCCTGCTGCTCAATCAACTGATCGTTGATCACGATGGCGTTATCCAGATCGCCGCCCTTGATCAGTCCGTGTTTAAGTAGCTGTTCGATCTCCTTGATGAACACAAAGGTCCTGCACATGGAGATTTCCGTCGTAAAGTCGGCAAGACGATCAAGCGAAGCGTGCTGCACCGGCAAAACCGCCGAGTCGAAGACAACCTGCACACCCACACTGAAATGATCGGCGGGAAGCAATTTGAGATAGGAACCGGTCTCGGCATCCACATATTCGATGTGCTGCTCCACCTCGAAGTAGATCCGTTCTTTGGCCTGTACTTCAAACCCTACCCGTTGAATCTGTTGCACATATTCGATGGAGCTTCCGTCCAGAATTGGAAACTCGGGTGAATCGATTTCTATCAGGCAGTTGTCGATCTCACATCCGTAGAGTGCCGCAAGCGCATGCTCTATGGTGGCAACCTCTACTCCGTCGACCGACAGGAGGGTGCATCGCTGCGAATGCTTCACATTCCCGGCCGAAGCAATGATGACTGGACTTCCTTCCAGATCGGTGCGCTGGATCCGGTAACCGAAATCCACCGGTGCCGGACGAAAGGTGATGGTGGTCTGTAATCCGCTGTGCAATCCTTTCCCTTTGAGAGAGAACGACTCTTTTATGGTTCTTTGTTTCATTCTGAATAAAATATCACAACTATTCTATACGATGATACAAAGTTAAAGCAGCGGGGTACCCACCATGCCTCTTACTCACCGAAATGGAGATTTTGGGTACCCAACCATACAAAATGAAATCCGAAGAATATCAATCGGGATTACCAGCTTCCTGTGTATGGATCAGCTTACACGCTGTTTTTCTATTTTTGGATTATAGATGTAGGATAGCGTGAGTATACCCAGTATGATGAGTGGCAACAACATGAATCCGATATTTTTATCGACAATGGCATGGCTGATGAATGCGAACATCAGGCTAAAGGTGAATCCTGCATATGCCCACTCTTTGAGCTTACCGGGTATTTGTGGAACGGAAAT
>DHTF01000066.1:21882-25536 GCA_002411515.1 Proteiniphilum sp. UBA5267
GGCTTGGTACCTGCATTCACATTTTCCGGTGAAAAAATAACGGTTGACAATGGCATTACTCCTTCGAAAAGAATGATAATTGTTGTGGCTACCCAAAAGATTATGCTGCCGATTTTTGAATTACGTTTCATATTTATATCGTTTAAAAAGTGATATTGCGAAGATAGAACGGAATTTAGAATTCTCAGAATGGTTAAAGCGACAAATTAAAGGGTTGAATATGACAAAAGTATTTCTATATTTGTAGCAGGATAAGATAGATGATATGCGTGTTACAATTTATGTGCCCCTAAATGGATCAATAGAGGGTATCACACCTCCTTACCGTGCCTTTCACACAGCGAACGATTTTTTAACCGCATCGGGTAAAGAACCGGTGTTTGGAGTAGAGTATGTGGGCCTGCTTGAACACATTCCTGCGAACAATGGTGAGTATATGATAAAAACAAACAGGTTGCTCCAGGATGTGACGGAAACGAACCTGTTGATCATCCCGCCATTGTTTGGCGATATCTCAAAGGCTGTGTATGCCAATGCTCCGGCCATCCCCTTTATTAAAAAGTTATTCCATCAGGGTGCATCTCTTGCCAGTCTATGTGTGGGTGCATTTCTGTTGGCGGAGACGGGGTTACTCAACGACAAAAAATGTTCCACACACTGGGCCTTTATGGAAACCCTTAAAGAGAGGTTTCCTCGGGTAGAAGTTGAAAACGGTTCTGTTATCTCAATCGAAGAAAATATTTATAGCAGTGGTGGAGCAAACAGTTTATGGAACCTGCTTCTTTACCTGATTGAAAAGTATGCCGATCGGGAGACAGCAGTGATGATCTCAAAGTATTTCGCACTGGATATCGGAAGGGAAAGTCAGTCGCAATTCACCATATTCAGGGGTCAACGCAATCATGGAGATACTGACATTATACGAGTTCAGGATTATATAGAAACAAAATTCAAGGATAAGATAACCATACAAATACTCGCCAATCTCATTCACACCAGCCGCAGAACATTTGAGAGACGATTCAAGGAAGCCACCAACAACACACCAATGGCGTATATTCAGCGAGTAAGAATGGAAGCTGCAAAAAATTATTTCGAGACCACAAGAATGAACATCAACGAAGTAATGTTTGATGTGGGCTATTCCGATGCAAAAGCATTCAGGGAAATTTTTAAAAATAATACGGGTCTTACACCGGGTGAATACAGGAAAAGATATACATGGAAGGACTCTTCATCGCATTCGGCAAAGACGACGGTGATTTAATCGTAGGCCATCAGTCGTTGAAAGTGAAACGCAATCCCAGTTGCAGATTGAAATGGAGCGGATTCTCCTTGTAAATGGTCTCCAACTCACTGTTGTTTCTGAAATAATAGGAAATGCCAGGCTCTGCATAGAGTTCGATGTTGTTCGATATCTGATACCCCAATCCCATTGCTGCATTTACGGACCACTGTAATGCTTTGGATCGTACTTTTTCCTTGGTGGTTACTTCCAACTGGTTGTCGAGATAATAATTTGAAGTCAACCTCCCCGCGACATTCATTTCCACGAGACCGCCGGTAGAGACATAAGTCGATAGCTTATTATTTTGCCAGAAAGTGTAGGCTACACTGACCGGAATGCCAATGTAATGCAACGTCTGTAGATCATCGTAATAATAATTGCCATTTCCGGAATAGAGTTCCGATGTGAGGAGTGAATAGGTCAAGCCACTTGACAGATTCCACCTGTCGTTGAAATTGTACCGCAAAGTGAGGCCAAATGTGATGGGCTGATGATGTTTGACATGGGTGTAAACTTGCTCTTGCTCTCTTGTGTAATTAGCAGGAAAAAGATACTGTTCCTCCACAGTCTCAGCCAGGGCAAATGTTCCGTATCCCGAATAGGTTTCTGAAGAACCCGCAGGGAGATTCGACATGGAGAGATTGGTTTGCCATTTTGATGGATTGCGGGCAGGCTTTTGAGCAGCTGATGCAAATAACTGATCATTAGCTTGGCGGACATCCGACTCAGGCAGTGCAGCTTCTTTGGCTGATAAATCGTTGTTGGTTTTATCTGCTTCGGAGACCTGGTCTGTTGCTTCACTTTCTCCCGTATCTTCTTTGACCGTATGCATAGCAGTGAGCCCTTCCTGCGGAGTTGCGGCAACCGTTGTTTTTGCTTCACCATAAAGCGGTTGTGGGTTCATAGTCGATTTGCTTTTTGTAGAGGAAGGCGACTTGATGTCGTTTGCTGTCTCCATTGTCTCTACAATAGGTTGTTCTTTCTGTGTAACGACGGGGGCATTTTTTTCCGTAAAGCGGACATCTTCTTGATTGTCAGAAGAGGTGTACCGCAAAACAAGCAACAACAGGATGGCAATGGCTGCGACGGCTGAAAGCGCTCCAATAAAGACACCCTGTACGAAGCGCTTTGGCTTCATGGGCATTTCCCGGACTATGCTGCGGTCGGTAAGAAGTTGATCGATCCCCTCCCACAAACCCTCGGGGGCAGGCTCCTCGTGATGCTCCATCCGGTTGCGCAGGTTATCTTGCCAGTGATCGTTCATCATGCTTTTTCTTTAACCGGTATAATTCTATTTCTTTCTTTAATATGGCTTTCGCTCTGTGCAACTGGGAGGCTGAGCTGCTCTCCGCGATGTGCAGGATGGATGCAATATCTTTGTGACTTTTGTTCTCGAAGACATACAAATTGAAGACCGTGCGGTAACCCGGCGGCAACATGCGGATTATTTCCAGAATGACCGATGTGGGAATATCTTCAAAGTCGGGTTCCCGTTCTTCATCCAGGTCGGGTAAATCTGCTTCCGGAAAGTCTGTAAACAGCATTCTTTCATTTGCCTTGATATGATTCAATGCTTCGTTGACCACGATGCGTGCCGACCACCCCCGCAAAGAACCGGGACCTTTGTATTCGAACTTGTGCATGGCATTGAAAATCTTCAGAAAACTTTCCTGTAACACATCCTTGATGTCTTCTCTGTTTGAGATGTAACGGGCACACACCGTGGTGAGGTACCCGGAGTGATCGTCATAGAACCTCTTCATGGCAACTCTGTTGCCTTGCACAATCTGCCGGATGAGTTCCCGCTCTTTGTTTTCTTCTTTTGTCATCTACAGATTTCGTCCATACACGCCCCATACGCTCTTCCGATTGTATGATGGCAAGGTTGTAAATTATTACAAATGTACAACCTTGCCTTTTTATTCAGTACAAAATTACTTTAATGATCCTGAAATGATGTTTTGTATTCCTACAAAGGATTATTGCAATGGAATCACGCTTCTCTCGGCGGCTACTGCCGACGTGGCCGGTGTGGCAGCACGTGTGCGGTAATCAAACTCTACCGACTTGTCGGAGTTGAATGCTTTCCATTTCAGCTTCAATTTCACGGTCTCTCCTTCGGTATCAGGCAGATTGTCGAGCTTGAAAGCCACCAGGCCGTCGCCGATCCTGCCATTTACGTCGCCATTGGCATTGTGCCTGAACTCCACTTCATAGGGATTCTCGGGATTGTTGGTGGGGATGAGATTCACGTAGTGAGTAACTCCCTGATGGCTCCACATGGTTCTGAAACGAAGCGTGAGGTAACCGTCTTCGGCGATCGTGACCCAGTCGGCAACAATCTCCACGGGATCATTCCCATATAC
>DHTF01000066.1:25791-41214 GCA_002411515.1 Proteiniphilum sp. UBA5267
GCCTGGTCATACTCTTGACTGGAATCGTCTACTTCATCGTAGTTTACCAGCGCCCTCACCTCTTTTGAGCCAAAGGGGTGTGACGTAATGTTCACGGGCAACAGAGTTGTGTTGTCATCCAACTGAAAGAATACAGTCTCGTCGGCTGCCTCTTTTACGGTGACGAGTGCATTGGGATAATAACGGTCTACATCGTCGTCATCGTCAAGACAGGAGGGCAAGACGAGCATACCGAGCAAGATTCCCGTCGTGAAAAGTAAATTGGTAATCTTCATAATTTTGTGGTTTTAAACGTTACGAATTCTTTTGTTTCAATCATTAAAACAAGACAAAGGGAGAAACCTTGCACGACAATTCGTTATTTTTTCTTAATAAGCTGGCGGATATCGATCAATTGACTCTCTGTTTTACTGTTTGGATCACTTGCCATAGGGCAAGAAATACAAACGACCTTCAACATTTACAAAAGAGTGATTGTTAGTCAACTGTAGCAAGTACATGGGTTGATTCAACGACAGCAATTCAACCAATATCTATAACACTCACAATCAAATAATCACAGGATGAAAATAATATCTTTCGTGCATGTATCGCTGGACGGTTTTGTAGCGGGATCTAACGGAGAAATCAACTGGGTAAAAATAAATGAAGAAATTTTTGATCACGTCGGGAAACGGATCAGAGAATGCGAATCTGCATTATATGGACGAGTGACCTACCAGATGATGGAAAATTACTGGCCAACTGCAGGAGACAAACCTACAGCCACCAAACATGACATTGAACATGCAAAGTGGTATAAAACGGCACACAAAGTTGTTTTGTCAAGGACAATGAAAGGCGCAGATTTGATGAACACCACAATTATCAGCGACAATCTTTCGGACAGCATAGCTGAATTAAAACGACAACCCGGTAAAGAGATTTTGCTTTTTGGTAGCCCGACAGCCACTCATTTCCTTGTTCAACAGAATTTGATTGACGGCTTTTGGTTGTTTGTCAACCCAATTATTCTTGGACAAGGTATTCCATTGTTTGCGGACATCAAAGAAAGAATAAATTTAAAACTGTTGACTACAAGACAATTTGATATTGGAGTGACTGAACTAAATTACATAGTGGACAGGCAATAAAAACAATTAAATTTTTACAGAATGAAGACAATTACATTTACAACTGAAATACATGCTCCCATCGATAAGGTGTGGGAAGCATTATGGAACGAAGATGCATACACGGAATGGACAAAACATTTTGTGCCAGGATCATATTACGAGTCGGATTGGCAAATTGGTGGAAAAACCCTCTTTCTGGGTCCGGACGGCAACGGCATGTTCGCGACTATCACCAAACTCGAAAAACCTTATGAAGTGATTTTTCTACACCAGGGAGAAATATGGGATGGTGTAGAAAAAGAAAGCATCGCAGAAGGGGCATATGAGAAATACGTGCTGATCGAATCAAATGGTTCCACCACGCTGACTGTATCTGTGGATGTGGATGAGCAGTACGAAGATCACATGGATGAAGGTTTTTCCAAAGGATTGGATGAGGTAAAGCACATTGCCGAGAATGATACAGCATGACCAGGCAGATTTATAACAGATCGGTGCCGGTTGATGGAATAAACATCTTTTACAGGGAAGCGGGGGATCGGAATAACCAAGCCATATTGCTCCTTCATGGATTTCCGACCTCCTCCCTGATGTTTAAAAACCTGATGGTGGCGTTGACTGACAGTTGAATTGCAGTTATCAAAGTAATCTGAAGCTATTTCCTGTTTTTCAGCGCTATTTCCAGACTTTTAAGCCTCCGGCTTTGGTGATATGGGGAAGACTGGATGCTTTTTTTGATATGAAAGAAGCGCATTGTTACAGAAGAGACCTCCCTGAAGCGCAAATTCACCTGCTGGAAGGAGGACACATGGCCTTGGAAACCAACTTTCCGGAAGTGGTGAAATTAATGACGGACTTTTTATCCTCCCTGTGAAATAAGCGTGAGCACTTTTATCACGTGTGAAGTAAAACTTAATATATTAATAAGTATCTTTGCCCAAAATTTCACATATGAATCGAATTGGGGAAAGAATAAAAAAGAAACGGGAGTTTCACAAACTGAATCTAAATGAACTGGCAGGAAAAGTAGGTATCAGCCCAAGTGCCCTTTCTCAAATAGAAAAATCCAAATCATTTCCTTCCATCGTCACACTGAAAAGCATCGCAGAAAACCTCCATACGACTGTAGGTGAGCTACTCGGAGAAAATGAAGCAATGGTCAACAACCCGGTTGTGCTGAGAAGCGAAATGAAACTTACTGACCAGAATCGCTCGGGCACCAATGTTTATCTGCTCTCACACCACAACGCCAACAAGCAGATGGATACCTACCTGATACGCTTTGCCAAAACATCCGGCATGGAGAATTTGCTTTCCGACTCACAAGGACAGGTTTTTTGCCACATCCTGACCGGGGAGGTGAGGTTTCAGATTGAGGACAAAACATATCTTTTAAAACAAGGAGACAGCATCTATCTGAATGCCAGAAACTCCAAGGATGCCGTAAACAATGCTGACGGAATCAGCGAAATGCTCTGGATTCAGTCACCCGCCAATTTTTAGGTAAAGAACAAAATAAATAAAGTATCACTTCATTTATTAAGTAATTTACATTACCTTTGTCCACGAGAAAGAAAGTTAGGTTATCTACCAATTTAATGTATGAGCAATGAGTGATATTTTTCAATTTCTTGAGAAAAGAAAAGTCTGTTTGCCGAATGACGCGATGGAGATCGTAAACGGGTGCAAATCGTATAGGGTATTCGACAGCGTGGAGCAATTAGCTGTAGCCGCAGTGGGTGGCGAAAACAGCAACAATTTTGAAGTACAATACGAGCTTCCCAACGGGGATATCGTAACCGAAGCAACAATCCAACGGGTGAAGAATGGCATAACAGCGAACTACACCGAAGCTTACATGCGGCGCAGAGATCCTGACACCATGCTGATTGGCGACAACCTGCCGACCGACAAGGAGCGGTTCAGCGACAAAATGGGATATGATTTTGAGACGCTGCGGAAAGAAACAATCTCCTGGCTTCAGTCACAAGATCTGGCACTCATTTTTTATTTTGCCGGCGGAGATCACATCGGCACAGGCGGTGTAGCCATTGTTCCCGCCAATGCCGGGTTCTTTGCCATGGGACTGGCCATGCTCCAGCATATCATACCACTTGAGGAGCTGCCGGAAGAGTTTGCCGTGGAATCGGCCATTTATGTTGCTCCCACCTTCAGGCATACACATTTCAACGGGAAACAGATTGTGGTGCACAAACGCTCCGAAGAGCTCCACGAAATTTTCTCCTACAACCTCTATCCCGGTCCCAGCGCCAAAAAGGGTCTTTATGGTGCACTGCTCACAAAAGGCGAAAAAGAGGGATGGATCACCGCGCATTGCTCCACCGTACAGGCCGTCAGCCCCTATGACAACATTACCACCTTCATGCACGAAGGGGCCAGCGGTGGCGGCAAGAGTGAGATGCTTCAAAACATTCTACGGGAGGAAAATGGGCAAGTGCTGATAGGGACAAATATCATCAACGAGGAGAGAAGGCTCATCAACTTCCCCCTGTTTTGTTCATTCAACCCTGTGACCGACGACATGGCACTATGTCACCCTTCCTTGCAGAAAAACAACGGAAAGCTCACCGTACTTGACGCCGAAAATGCCTGGTTCATCCGGGTAGACGGCATCACAAACTATGGTGATGAGCCGTTACTTGAAAAGCTAACCATCAAATCCAAAGAACCGCTGTTGTTTCTAAACATCGAGGCCAATCCCGATAGTACCGCGCTTATCTGGGATCACATTGAGGATAGCCCGGGCAAACGGTGTCCCAACCCACGGGTTATTGTTCCAAGACACATCATGCCCAACATTGTGAATAATCCGGTGACGGTAGATGTGCGGAGCTTTGGAGTACGCACCCCACCCTGCTCCAAAGAAAACCCCAGCTATGGCATTTTGGGACTCTTTCACATTCTTCCTCCTGCACTTGCCTGGCTCTGGCGGTTGGTATCGCCACGTGGACACGCCAACCCGAGCATCGTCGACGGTGGTGGCATGGGCAGCGAAGGAGTAGGTTCTTACTGGCCTTTTGCCACCGGGAAGATGATCCATCATGCCAACTTGTTGCTCGATCAGATCATCAATACCCCGCGCATACGCTATACCCTGGTGCCAAACCAATATATCGGCGTCTGGAAAGTAGGATTCAAGCCGCAGTTGCTGATGCGTGAATACCTCACCCGGCGGGGAAATGCGAAACTTCGCAACGACCAGTTTCAAAATGCACGCTGCCCCCTGCTGGGCTATGAGCTGAATTATCTCACTATCGAAGGGGCCAAGATACCGTCCCGCTTTTTGCAGGTACACAAGCAACCTCTGGTAGAAGAGTCGGGTTATGATGCAGGTGCCGCCATACTGTATGATTTTTTCAGAGCGGAGCTACCCAAGTATCTCACTCCCGACCTACACCCCACCGGTCGGCGCATCATTGAAACTTGCCTCAACGATGGCAGCGTGGAGGACTACCTGGAGATCATCCCAATGGATTACCAGTATGCGGCATTCATGACCACCACCCACGAATAGTAAAAGTCGAGGTGCATAATTTTATTTTTTTGGGTTTAAAATTCCCAGAAAGAGAAAAAAAACAAAAAAAATATCTCATTTTACCCAAAAAAATAATAGATTTGTTGTGACTATTTTTATTTTTATAACAATAATTTAATCACACATCTCTATGAAAAAGATTTTCGTATCTATCATGATGTTTGTCCTCATTTCACTTTCCGGGAAAGCACAAGAAGGAGCTTTCGAGAGCTGGAGCGCAGGTATTAATGCGGGGCTGTATGGTGCGGGGATTCAGGGTGCCACGTCACTTTCTTCCCATTTCAAATTGAGGGCGGGATTTGATTATTTTACCTACAACCAGCAGGATGTTGCGGAATTCGAGGTAGACGTGGAATACAGCGAAACCCAGCAGACAGCTACGGCTGAGCTGACCGACCTGGAAGTTACTCTTCCCAATTTCAAAGTGCTGGTCGATTATTATCCCATGAAAAACGGCATCTTCTGTCTGACAGGAGGGGTTTATTTTGGGAACAACAAAGCATCCACAAACGGGTTGATCAGAGACTACCAGGAATTATCGGAACAACTGGGAGAGAGTCCTTATTTGCGGTATGAAGATATCGTCATTACCCCAAACGATGACGGCAGCTTCTTTGGAGAACTCGGCATGGGAAATGGCATCAAGCCCTATATAGGCATTGGACTGGGAAGAACCATTCCCCGCAACAGAGTAGGTTTCAAATTCGAACTGGGGATGGTATACCAGGGAAAATACACACTCACAAGCCCCAACATGAACGAAGCCGGCAACGACTGGCTGGACGGATTCATCGACGAGATGGAACTGCCGGTATCGGAAAGCATCCTAAACTGGTGGCCCATGTTAAATCTGTCACTGACCTACCGGATCAGGTAAGCATCGTGACGTATCTTTGATCAGTATTTAATGTTTTTGAAAAGCACCCTGTTCTCTCTGGCTTCGTTCAGCTTGATGATCATTTTCTCCCTACTGTAGCTGGAGAAATCGTCATCTTTGTGTCCCATAATCAGGTCGAGTAGTGTCCGAATCTCTTCGTCTGAAAATTGTGCGATGATCTCATCGAATGGTTCCTTGGCACCTATTTCGAAACGCATGAAGGCCAGTCTCGTTCTCGCAGACGGAAAGTCGGGTGCGATATGGAGTAGCTCTTCCAGGTAATCAGCAGCCTGTTCATATTTCCCCTGTGCCACACTAATGTTAATCAGTTTGTCGAGGATGTCTTCGTTGTTTTCTGAGATGAGAGCTGCTTTCATGTATGCAGCCTCGGCTGCCGTGTAATTGTTGCGCTGAAAAGCCAGTTCACCCTCGAGCATGTAATAATCGAAGGTCTCTTTTTCCGAATCGGGTATTTGTGCTAACAATGCCTCTGCTTTATCCAGATCACCCATGAGGTTATGAACAAAAGCCTCTTTTGCCAGAATGCCTGCATTGCCAAAGGAGGCCTCCTTCTTGCTGATAAGCTTCATCATTTCCTCATACTGGCCCATGGCTTCATAAGCTTCGAGCAAAGAATCGTAGAGCGACTCATCGTCAGGCGACAGTTGCAAACATTTCTCAAAAACAGCAATGGCTTCCTTCGCGTTGTCATTCATGAAGAGTGAAAGCGCTTTCATCTTGAGCACGTTCACTTCTCCATCCTGAATGGTGAGTGCAAAATCGTAAGCGTCGATAGACTTGTCATATTGTTCATTCAGAGAATAAAGTCTCCCAATATTGACCCACCCATCATAGGAATAGGGATCCATGTCCAGCAAAAGATTGTTGTACTCAATCGCCTTATTGAGGTCGCCCTTCATTTCGTATGCATAGGCAAGTTCTACCATGACATCGATATTCGAATCATCGACTTTCAAGCTTTCCTCGAGGAAGGTGATCGACCGATCGAACTTATCCACATCATTTAGCAGGTAACCTATCTCAGTGATAAAGTAGTAAAGGTCGTCAACCGAGAGTTCATGTTCCAGCGTTTTGTTGATCAGATCGTCTGCGTCGTTGTATTGGTTGGTACGCAGCAAGCATTCAATTTTTAACAAAGCGAGTTCCACATCCTCATCGTCCGACAATTGTCGGATGTAATCGAGTGCTTCCTCATACATTTCTGAGTAAACGAGTGTCTTCACTTTCAGCAACATCAACTCGGGACTTCCGGGATGCATCTTCAGACCCTCCGAAATAAGCTCCTCGGCCTCTTCGTTGTCCCCACCGGAGTTATAATACTCAGCGAGTAACGCAAACTCATCGGCATCGAAATAATATTTTTTGCCGAGCGCGCGCATCTGCTCGTACTTTTCTACCAGCGAAGTAATATCCAGTTCGCTATCGTCAAATTCTCTACGCATTTCAAAAAAACACCAATTTTTTATCTATCTTTCATCAAGACTGCCTGGTAGTATATCATCAGCTGTTTCCTTGCTTCTTCCAGGAGTCCTTGAGAGCCACAGTGCGGTTAAACACCAGTCTGTTGTCCGTTGAATCGGTATCTACATTGAAATAACCGATGCGCTGGAACTGAAAACGATCAAGATGCTTAGCATCTTTGAGACAGTCTTCCACTTTACATCCCTTTTTCACGATCAGCGAGTCGGGATTGATCAGTTCACGAAAATCCTTATCTTTTTCACCTGCCGGATCTTCTACCATAAAAAGCCGGTCGTAGAGACGCACTTCGGCATCTACACTGTGGGGAACAGATACCCAGTGTATGGTTCCCTTCACCTTCCGGTTTGCTTCAGGCATGCCGCTTTTGGTCAGCGGATCATACTCGGCGTAGACCTCTATGATATCCCCCTGTTCGTCTTTCCTGCAGCCGGTGCATTTGATGATGTAAGCATTCTTCAGCCGCACTTCACTGCCTGGCGTCAACCGGAAATACTTTTTGGGTGCATCTTCCATAAAGTCATCTCTTTCAATCCAGAGCTCCCGTGAGAATTTCACCAGGCGACTGCCCATGGACTCATCTTCCGGATTGTTGATTGCTTCCAACTCCTCCTGGGTATCCTCCGGATAGTTGGTGAGTACGAGTTTCACGGGATCAACCACACCCGACACACGCATGACGGTGGCGTTGAGATCTTCCCTTACAGCATGTTCCAGCAACGACACGTCGTTGATGCCATCGTATTTGGTATATCCAATTTTATCCACAAAGTTACGGATGGACTCAGGGGTATAGCCACGGCGGCGCATGCCGCTGAGTGTGGGCATACGGGGATCATCCCATCCCGAGACCAGCCCTTCCTGTACAAGCTGCAACAGCTTGCGCTTGCTCATCACCGTATAGGTGAGACTGAGGCGGTTGAACTCATACTGCCGCGGACGATAATCACTGTCGGCCAGCTGGTCAATGAACCAGTCGTATAATGGCCGGTGTACAACAAATTCCAACGTGCAGAGAGAATGAGTGACCCCTTCGAAGTAGTCCGACTGCCCATGGGCAAAATCGTACATCGGGTAGGCCTTCCAGGTGGTGCCTGTACGGTGATGCGGGATGTGGATCACGCGGTAGATGATGGGGTCGCGGAAGTGCATGTTGGATGAGGCCATGTCGATTTTGGCACGGAGCACCATCTTTCCCTCCGGTATCTCGCCGCTGTTCATCTTCTCAAACAGGTCCAACGATTCCTGTATGGGCCGGTCCCGATAGGGACTGTGTATCCCCGCTTCGGTGGGTGTTCCCTTCTGGCGGGCAATCTCTTCGGCCGTCTGTTCATCGACATACGCCTTACCCTCTTTGATTAGTCTCACAGCAAAATCCCACAATTGCTGAAAATAATCGGATGCATAATAGACGTTTTCCCAGTGAAAGCCCAACCATTTGATATCTTCCAGGATGGAATCGACGTATTCCACATCCTCCTTCACGGGGTTGGTATCGTCGAAGCGAAGGTTGCATATGCCGCCATAATTTTGGGCAATGCCGAAATCGATGCAGATGGCCTTTGCGTGGCCAATGTGCAGGTAGCCGTTTGGTTCAGGCGGGAAGCGGGTTTGTATGCGTCCGGCGTTCTTCCCTTCTTTCAAATCGTTTTCGACAATCTGTTCAATAAAATTGAGGCTCTTTTTGTTCTCCTCCACGATGGAATTTTCTGTTACTGACATAGGGTCTATGAATTTATACTCTCTGATGATGTTTATTTTCTCAACTATTTTATATCGACACCCTGGCGTAGGGAGCCACGTCGGGAGCGGCAAACTCTCCGTTCAGGTACTTATAATATCCCGTAATGGCCACCATGGCTGCATTGTCGGTGGTATAGGAAAACTTGGGAATATGTATCTTCCAGCCGTGTACGCGACTGTATTCTTCAAATGCGTTTCTCAAACCGGAGTTGGCCGACACTCCACCGGCGACAGCCACCTCTTTGATGTGTAAATCGACCGATGCCTGATAAAGCTTATCCATGAGGATATCCACGATGGTCTTTTGCAAAGATGCGCAGAGGTCGTTCTTGTTCGTTTCAATGAAGTCGGGATCTTTTTTTAACTCATCACGCAGGAAGTAGAGAAACGATGTTTTCAGTCCGCTGAAGCTGTAGTCGTACCTCTCTATGCGTGGTTTGCTGAAGACGAACCGCTGCGGATCGCCCAGTTTTGCCAGTCGGTCCACCACCGGTCCTCCCGGATAGCCCAGTCCCATCACCTTGGCACATTTGTCGAAGGCCTCCCCGGCGGCATCGTCGATGGTCTTCCCGATGATCTCCATCTCGTCGAACGATTTTACCAGGATGATCTGTGAATTACCGCCCGAAACCAGCAGACAGAGAAAAGGGAAACCGGGTTGATTCTGATCCTGCTCATCTTCCTTGATAAAATGAGCCAGCACATGTGCCTGCAGATGGTTTACCTCTACCAGGGGAATGTTCAGCGCCGAGGAGAATCCTTTTGCAAAGGAGGTGCCCACGAGCAGCGAACCCAGCAAGCCGGGACCGCGGGTGAAAGCCACGGCAGAGACATCTTCTTTGGTGATTCCTGCCTGTTTCAGGGCATCGTGTACCACAGGGATGATGTTTTGCTGGTGCGCACGCGACGCCAATTCGGGCACTACTCCTCCATAGCGTTCGTGTACAGCTTGTCCGGCAATCACGTTGGAGCAAATCACCCCATCGCGTATTACGGCAGCCGATGTATCATCGCAAGAAGATTCAATTCCCAATATTGTAATCATATGGATCGATTTCAATTATGTAATAATTTGTTTCGATTGTTCCTAGCATACATAGGCACATGATGATTGAGACATGGCAAACATAACAGCTTAAGTTGAATATCGCGAAACAAATAACTTACAAAGATAATACAAAAAAAAACGTTTCACAGGCTTACGTGAAATGCACGCTCTTTTTTTATTTCAAATCCCCCAACATGGCAGACGGAGATTCAACGAGCAGCTCCCGGGAGACATGGGCAATGTTGTAGATGAGCCCTGCCCGGGTATTGGCGGGATCTTTTTGCATCTCTTCCAGACTCTCTTCCCAGGAGTGAGCCTTGTGAATAAGGGTTTCGAACTGTGACCGGTCCGACCTGCCGGACAGTAGTTCGGTCACATACGCAAGTACGGTGCTGATATCGCCACAGAATATCCGCTCCGCCTGTGTGAGACTATCGGTATGCTTATGCACCCCGAAGGCTGAAATATAGGAAAGCAATGCATGGTTTAGATTGGTCAGGGTGAAAGCACTTTCTTCGTACTGCCGTCTGTTTTTTGGCTCAAGCCGCATTCCTTTCCAAGCCGAAGTCAGTGCATTGTCGGCATTGTAAGCAGTGCGCCGGTTGTGGAGGTATTCCTCTTCGGTCACCGAGCCCTCATAGATACTCTCGAAGTAACGTCGATTTTTGGTCATCGCTTGTTGCAACAACCCCGGCAACTGTTTGTACTGCCAGTCGGGCCACACAAAACGTACCACCAGATAAGCGATCGTGCCACCTATGAGCGTGTCGACGATACGGGGAAACATCACCGCGATGCCCTGTTCGGAAAGAAGATTGAATGATGCCAGCACGTAGGTGGTGATAAATATGGCAGCTACCACGTAATTCTTTTTCAGCCAGTAGAAGAAAAGATAGATGGAGCTCACCAGGAGCAGCATCTGTCCGGCAAGGGTAGGCAGCAGGCTGGCCAGGGTCACTCCCAGAAGTATTCCTATCAGCGTTCCGAAAACACGATGAAGTAAACGCATCCGTGTGGCGCTGTAAGTTTGCTGAAAGACGATAAGCGAAGTAAGTAGAATCCAGGCTCCCTTTTCGAAATGAAACAGCTGCATGATCCCAAAGCCCAGTAACCAGCTCAGCGTAAGGCGCACGGCAAATTTAAAGCGTGAGTGTGCCGGGTTAAGCAAGGACGAGAGGCGTATGTTCTCCGGCTTGCGGGAATTGAATACCGTGACGTCGATTTGTGCAGTGAGCATCTCTTCTTCACGGAGGTTCTTTTCGAGCCCCGCCAGATTTTTCATCAGCAGCGACAAAGTGCGATAATGAGGCTCACCCTCCTCTCCTCTTAACATTTGCTGCAGTGCCGAGAGCGTCCATTCCAAGGACAGGGGATGTTTATAGGGTTGGTCGGTGAGCAGCGATTCACCAAAGCGGTGCATTGCCTTCCCCAGTTCCCGCATCAGTTGTCCGAATCCCTCCAACAGCTCCCGGTTGCCCACCTCCCTGCTCAACAAATCATACTGCTCGTGGCTGGAGAGGGCCCGCTCCTGCATTTCCTGCAGCAGAAACCATTTCTGGTAATAGAGGTTCACCGTGGGGCGGACCTCCTCGCTACTCTCCGCCGAGTAGCTGTAAAGATTGTTTTTACAGGTCTCTATTTGTTGAGCCAGTTCAATATTTTTCTGTGCCAGCTGTGTCCTGATCTGCATCTGCACCTGCGGGTTACTGGGGAAGAGGTCCGCTTTCAATTCGATGTACTCAGCCAGGTAGTGAAATCCTCGCGCCAGTTGTTCCTTGAGCAACCTGTAGGGACGGTAACGCAACAGTAGGATGGAAACCACGGAGTATGCAAACGCTCCAATGGTATAGAGCAGAGGCTGGTAAAACCATCTCTCACTGGCGTCGGCTCCCAGCATGGTGTACACAAAAATAAGCAGGGTACCGAAGGTGACTCCCTGATATCGTGCATTCACACCCCCCGCCAGTGTGAGCGAGAAGGACATGATGAAAATAAGCAGGAAAAAAAAGGCAGGAAAAGGATAGAGAAAACCAACCAGGCTGCTGGTCATGAAAAAGAGAATGAGGGATAATCCGGCCGACTTCATTCGGCCCCGGGGATGCACGTCGGTTTCACCCAGTGCCATGGCAACCACACCCAGTGCCATGGTGGTGCCATAAAAGGAATCATGAAAAAACAACTCGGCCGGTATCAGCAAGAAAGCAATGGAAGCAGCCACTTTCAACGCCCAGAGGCGATTGGGGTTCTTCCAGAAAAGATTGATCCATCGTTTTACAATCTGTTCCCTGATAGAATCTATCCAGTTGTTCATATGCTACCTGCTTTTTTACTGCATATCCCGATGGAACGCCTTAGAGTGTCACATCTACCCTGATCTTTCCCAGCAACGCTTCGGGATGGTCGCGATAGGTAAAACGGTGCACATACTCCACACGCAGAAGTCCCAAAATATTGGTCAACCCCACAGTTCCCTCCACATAGGGTACAGAGCCGTATTTGTAAGAAGCGGAGGGAAAATCGTAGAGCCCCCCCGAGAGCGCAGGATCGTTCTTCTCACTCAACCTGCCATAGGATGCCCGAAGGGAAATCAGCTCCCTTATCTGCAGACGATTGAGCAGTGGAACTTTCGCCAGCAACATGTTGTCTCCTACCAGCGTGGTCCGCAGCGTAACCTGCTCATCGGCCATAAACTCCATGGCACGGTTCAGAAAAAAGGCATTGTTTTCGATGAGATGCCGATAACGTTGGTTGGGGTATACAAGCAAGGGAAATGGTACAGCATTCCATACCTTCATGGCTTCTCCAACCACATCCAATCGCCCAACAGTACCTAACAATGTACGTTTTTGTACAGAGATTTCTGTACGGTGATATGTACCTTCGGAGCCCAAAAATTCAGCCACACCTGCTGTATGAGACAAAAAGAAAACGGGACTGGTTGTTTCAAGGGATTTGCGCTTGCGCTTTTGTTGCACATAGGCTTCTCTCACCGAATAGCGCAGCTGCAGTCCTACTTCCGTTGTATGCAGCGCTTGATCATCCAATATAGAATTACCCGACTGCTGTTGAAAACGCAGTTCACCCTCCGGAATCATGCGCGCTTTTCTTACCCACAGTGTCTGAGCAAGCCCGTTGCTGTATTCTCTCTCGTAGTTGATCTCTCCAAAGTTGCGATAGGTTGCCTGGTCTTCCGAGCGCCGGTAGGTGATCAGCAGCAGGTTATTGAGAGAACGGGGGTGCATCTCACCAGGAGAATAAAGATCGTTCTCGTAGACAAAACTGAGGTTGTTTTTTGGAAACTCCTCTTCGTGATACGCTCTCGGAGTAAAGGCGTATGTTGCCTCACCCCGGTATTTGAGTCGCTGATCCTTAAAACCGTATGCTACGTACCCTTTGAGAAAAAAGTGAGGACTCAGTCTCGCATTTGAAGCAAAGCCTGCTCTGAGGCGAACACCTTCGATGGGATTATAGGTCGGGAAGGTCTGGATACGCCCAAAATCAAACTTGTTCACTTCCGGATTACCCAATGGAATCCAGTCGTTGATTACGAACCGTGTTGCTTTGTCCACGAGGGTTCCCAGTTTATTTTTTCCTCCCTTCAGGCTATCGATCAGCACCTGTGTACTCGTTTCAAAATCGTCCGGGCGAATAGCGATAAGCAGGTCCGCTTTGTTTTGTGGATCAACAGCAAGGTAGCTGATCTTGAAATCCTGTCGTGCAACAACCAGCTGGACATGCGGCAAAGAGTCCGGTGCAGTGAATGAGAACTCCCCTACATTGTCGGTCACCGACCCATAAGAGGTGCTTTGTATATACACAGCGGCATAAGCTACCGGCGTGCGATAGACTGCATCAATCACCTTACCCTGGTAACATCTATTCTGTGCGAAAAGAGTGGAACTGAAAATAACAGTCAGCGCAATCCATACAAATTTTCTCATGATCTGATAATTTTGAACTACAGCTTCCTGTACCGTACACGTTTCGGTTCCACATTGCCGAGACGCATTTTTTTGTTCTCCTCATATTCGCTGTAGGATCCTTCGAAATAGAATACTTCAGAATTACCTTCAAAAGCAAGAATGTGCGTACAGATACGGTCGAGAAACCAGCGGTCGTGAGAAATCACCACAGCGCAGCCGGCGAAGTTTTCCAGACCTTCTTCCAATGCACGCAGTGTGTTCACGTCGATGTCGTTCGTCGGTTCGTCAAGCAGGAGCACGTTGGCGCCAGCTTTAAGTGTCAGTGCCAGATGAAGGCGGTTACGCTCTCCACCAGATAGTACGCCGCAGAGCTTCTCCTGATCGGCACCCGAGAAGTTAAAACGAGAGAGGTAAGCACGGGCGTTGACATCTTTTCCGCCTACCCGCACAAATTCCAGACCGCCCGAAACCACCTGATACACCGTTTTTTCCGGATCAATGGCTTCGTGCGACTGATCGACATAGGCAGTCACCACTGTTTCACCAACTTCAAAGCTCCCCGCATCGGTAGTTTCCATGCCCTGAATCAGGCGGAAGAGGGTGGTTTTACCGGCCCCATTGGGTCCAATTACCCCCACAATGCCGTTGGGTGGCAGCATGAAGTTGAGGTTGTCAAACAGCAGCTTATCGCCAAAACCCTTTTTCACGCCGATCGCTTCAATTACTTTGTTCCCGAGACGGGGACCATTCGGAATAAAGAGTTCCAGCTTTTCTTCCCGTTCTTTCTGATCCTGGTTCAAAAGTTGTTCGTAGGAGTTCAGACGAGCCTTCCCTTTGGCCTGACGCGCCTTAGGGGCCAGGTTAATCCACTCCAGCTCCCGCTCCAGTGTCTTGCGGCGTTTACTGACCTGTTTCTCTTCCTGTTCCATCCGTTTTGTCTTCTGTTCCAGCCAGGAGGTGTAGTTCCCTTTCCAGGGTATTCCTTCGCCACGATCGAGTTCCAGTATCCAGCCAGCTACATGATCGAGGAAGTAACGGTCGTGCGTGATACAGATTACCGTTCCCTGATATTGCTGCAGATGCTGCTCCAGCCAGTCGATGGATTCAGCATCGAGGTGGTTGGTCGGCTCATCGAGCAACAGCACATCGGGCTCCTGCAGGAGCAGCCTGCATAAGGCCACGCGACGGCGCTCCCCTCCCGAGAGTTCTCTCACAGGTTGTTCTTCCGGCGGGCAACGCAGGGCGTCCATGGCACGGTCAAGCCGGTTGTCGATGTTCCAGGCATCGGCTGCATCCAGTTTATCCTGCAACTCGGCCTGACGGGCAAAAAGACCGTTCATCTTGTCCTCGTCTTCATAATATTCGGGCAACCCGAATTTCAGGTTGATCTCTTCATATTCTGCCAACAGATCCATGACAGGCTGAACTCCTTCCCTAACAATTTCAATCACCGTCTTGTCGGGATCAAGTTTAGGATCCTGTTCGAGATAACCTACCGAGAAGCTTTTGTCTGACACCACCTCACCCTGATACTCTTTCTCTATCCCGGCAATGATCTTCAGCAGGGTAGATTTTCCAGAACCATTGAGACCTATAATGCCAATCTTGGCACCATAGAAAAAGGAAAGGTATATATCTTTCAATACCTGTTTGTGGGGCGG
>DHTF01000066.1:41447-48234 GCA_002411515.1 Proteiniphilum sp. UBA5267
AATTATGAAATGCAACCTTATACAATCACCCAATGAATTAAGTAGTTATAAATCAATCTGTTTTTCATCTACTTTTTCTAATGGAGCACAAAGATAGTGAAATTTAAGGAATTCAACCACTGTTTTTAAAGCTGTACACCAATTGTGCAAACAGCACCTCGTTTACAACCTTTAATTTTATATAACGATGCATAAAGCATTATGAATCAGTTGAACATTTATAAAGAGAGCAGAGTTTACTCTACATAGAAGCAGCTGAATATTTCAGCTGCGAAAGCAACAAATAATCGGAGAGGTAGCCGGGAACTCCTCTTAGGTTATGCAAACCAAAAAATTATCAAAATTATGGACTCAAAAAAACAAACGGCTCATGGCCAAACACAGGAAAAATCTAATTCTGACAAACCATCTACAAAAAACAAAAGTCAGGAAAAATCAACCAAGGTAGGCGAAACTACCAGGACTGATTCAAAAGCGAAAACCGGTTCCAATTCCGGCAGACAACAAAAAGCGCGTTTCCACGAAAAAAACGAGGGCAAACTAAAGGAATTCTTTATTGAGGAAATCAAGGACATCTACTTCGCTGAGCATGAAGCATTGAAAGCACTTACAAAAATGGAAGATGCTGCCACTTCAGCGGCTTTAAAGGAGAGTATCAGTCAGCATTACGCCGAAACCGAAGAGCAGATAAAACGACTGGAAGAGGTGTTTGCACTGCTCGGCGAGAAGCCCGCCAAGAAGAAATGTGAGGGCATTCTCGGAATCATCAAAGATGGAGAAAGTGTCCTCGAGGATACCGACTCCGAAACGATGGTGCGCGATGTAGCCATCATCATTGCCAACCAGAAAGTAGAACATTACGAGATCACCTCTTACGGTAGCTTGGCCGAGCTGGCCAGAACACTGGGCCTGGAGGATGTGGCAGAACTTCTCGATCTCACCCTCGATGAAGAAAAGAAGACCGATGTGACCCTCACCACACTTGCTGTGGAATCGGTAAACGAAGAAGCTACAAAAGAATGACGCAGCCCTTACATTTCCAGGCTGATCAAATTGTTGTGCGTAATCACATAAAATGAATCTGCTATGAACAAAGATGATTTTATGGAACCGAAAAAACCCTCGATTCCGGGCAAAGGTGTGGAGCCGGCGAAAGTGTCAAGACTTGCGCTGAAGGATCCAGAACCGGTGGAGATGAGCGAAGCCGACAAAAAGGTATCTCACGAGGTGCGTCCTTCAACGCCTGAAAGCGACAAGCAGAAAGATCTTGCTGTTCACAAAGCAGGCGGTTACCGGAGAAAGATGACCACCAACCAGGGGGTGAAGGTCAACGACGACAGCAATACGCTGAAAGCTGGCGAACGGGGTCCCTCTTTGCTGGAAGACTTCATCATGCGCGAGAAGATCACCCATTTCGATCACGAACGTATCCCGGAAAGAATCGTCCATGCACGTGGATCGGGGGCACACGGTGTATTCAGGGTGACCAACCCCATTCCTCAGTTTACCAAAGCCACATTTTTGTCGGTCATGGATAAGGAAACGCCTGTTTTCGCACGCTTTTCCACCGTGCAGGGGGGACGTGGTTCCACCGATTTACCCCGTGATGTAAGAGGATTTGCCGTTAAGTTCTACACCGATGAGGGCAATTACGACCTGGTAGGGAACAATATGGCACCTTTTTTTATTCACGATGCCATAAAATTCCCCGATTTTGTGCACGCGGTCAAACCGGAGCCTCGAAATGAGATTCCCCAGGCTGCGTCGGCGCATGATACTTTCTGGGATTTTGTCTCCACCTCTCCCGAGACATTTCACATGGTCCTGTGGTTGATGAGTGACCGGGCTATTCCCCGAAGTCTTCGCATGATGGAAGGCTTTGGAGTCCACACTTTCCGTCTCGTTAACAAAGAGGATCGGTCTACTTTTGTAAAATTCCACTGGAAACCGGTTCTCGGAATGAGTTCGATGGTATGGGATGAAACACAGAAGTTATCAGGTAAGGACAGCGATTTTCATCGAAGGGATCTATGGGAAGCGATCCAGGCCGGAGAGTACCCGGAATGGGATTTAGGGGTGCAGCTAATTCCGGAAGAAGATGAGTTCAAATATGATTTCGATCTGCTGGACCCTACCAAGATTGTTCCGGAGGAGCTGGTACCTGTAACCATCATTGGGCGCATGACGTTGAATCGCAACCCCGATAACTTCTTTGCGGAGACCGAGCAGGTGGCTTTTCATCCGGGGCACATTGTGTCGGGCATTGATTTCACAAATGATCCTTTGTTGCAGGGACGTCTCTTCTCCTATACCGACACCCAATTGTCGCGTCTGGGAGGCCCCAACTTTCACGAGATACCCATTAACAGGCCGGTGGTACCGGTTGTCAACAACCAACGTGATGGCATGCATCGCATGACCATTGACGTGGATGAAACCAATTATCACCCCAACAGCATCAGCGACAACTATCCTTTGCAATCATCAAAGGAAGAGGGCGGTTTTGCAAGCTATCACGAGCGCATAGACGCACACAAGATACGTGGGCGAAGCAGAAGTTTTCTCGACCACTACTCCCAAGCTAAACTCTTCTACAATAGCCAGACTGAAGTGGAGAAGAGGCATATTGCCGATGCATTCAGTTTTGAATTGGGAAAAGTGAAGCGGGTGGAGATCCGCAGAAATATCCTGAAAATGATTCACATTGTGAACGCGGACCTGGCAAAGTACGTGGCCGACATGTTGGGGCTACCCGTGCAGACGGGGATACCCGAAAACATGCAACATAGTCCTGACGCAGCGCCAGAAGAATATGAAACAATATTTACGCAGCCACTACTCACCGAATCACCAGCTTTGAGCATCCTCAAAAACCAGCGTAAAGATCATATTCGTACCCGCCGTGTGGCCATTTTGTGTAACGATGGGGTGGATGGCAACGAGTTGACCCTGTTCAAGGAGACTTTGCTTGGTGAAGGAGCTTTTGTAAAGGTCGTTGCCCAACACTTGGGCGCCCTCACCGACAAGGATGGGAATGCAATAAATGTAGATGAGGCGCTCCTAGCCTCTTCATCTACATTCTACGATGCCCTCGCAATACCCAACGGGACCCCGGAGATGTTCCAGACAATGAGATCCGACAAGTTGTACAAGGAGTTTGTGAGAGATTGCTACCATCACTTCAAACCGCTTGCAGGTAACGGGTTGGCAGTTGAATATATCAAAAGCACACTGGGAGATGGTTTTACATCGGAAGAGGGATTTGTGCAGGATGCTCCACCGGAAATTTTCGTTAAAGCCATCAAAGAAATCAGGTTCTGGAACAGGTAATGAAAAAAGACGATGCGCATGATTAGCATCATAGCAGTCGCATGGTCTCATAAAATGCAATATCGTAACATTAAAAAAAACAACAACATGATGAATATTGAAAGACAAGCAGAAATTTTGAACGATCTGGTCAAAATAAACAACGACAGAGTGGAAGGCTACCGAAAAGCCATTGAAGAGTTAAAACCGGAAGATGCAGACTTGCGCATACTCTTTCAGGAGAGAATAGGACAAAGTCAGGCATTTCACAGAGAATTGGCAGCAGAGGTGGCGATGTTGGGAGAAGTGGTCGCCACAGGAACCATGGCGAGTGGCAAAATCTACCGTACCTGGATGGATGTAAAAGCATTCTTTTCAGGCTCAGATAGAAAGACGATCCTCGACAATTGTGAAAACGGAGAGGATGCAGCGCTCGTGGCTTACCGATCGGCCTTGGAGTCGGACGACTTGATTCCCTCCCAGAGAGACATCCTCCTCAATCACTTCGATGTGATAAAAGTCTCTCACGATGAAATCAGAGCTTTGCGGGATGTCTTGTAATCTCCTGAGTGGGTTCTATACATGGAAGTCCGTTTCATGTGAAAGCTGAAAAAATAATTTCCGAAAAATGGGTAAACCCCAGAAGCAGTTGCATGCTTTTGGGGTTTTTTTTTGTCCTGTAATTTCCAACATGTTGGCGAGAACATAAATAAGAGATATTTGTTATAAGCGGATAAAATTTAACACAAAAAAGACAGATAAGAGATATTTTATGCTAAAGCACTTAACTACTTTATTTTTATTGCTTGTGAGCATGCTCACTTTCGCCCAAACCGGCACAGTGAAAGGACGGGTCTATAACGCCAAAACCAACGAGCCCCTGGAGTTCGCCACCGTACAGATACAGGGAACCACCATTGGCAACACGACAGACCTCGACGGGAACTATGAGATCAAAGCCAGTCCGGCCTTTGTCAGGCTGATGGTGAGTTACGTGGGTTATGAGACTACCCTTTCCGCTGAAGTACACATTCAGGGAAATCAAACCACCTATCTGGATATTGCCGTGCCGGAATCATCTACCCTGATCGATGAAGTGGTGGTACGTCCCACCACGAACCTCAAGAAGATTGAAAGCCCTGTTTCATACCTGACTGTGGGTGTAAGCGACATTGAAAAAGCTGCCGGCGTAAACCGCGACGTCTCCAAAGCCATACAAACGCTGCCCGGTGTGGGGGCTACCGATCCCAACCGGAACGACCTGATTGTGCGCGGAGGTGGGCCTTCGGAGAATGTGTTTTATCTCGACGGCATTGAAATCCCCATCATCAATCACTTTGCCACACAGGGCTCCTCGGGAGGTGTGGTGGGTATCATCAACCCCGACTTTGTGCGGGAGGTGAACTTCTACAGCGGCGCTTTTCCTGCCAACCGCCCCAATAGCCTCAGCTCGGTCATGGATATCCGCCAGAAAGATGGCAGCCGCGACCGCATTCACACACAGGTAGGTATCGGAGCCTCCGATGCGGCTTTCACCATGGATGGCCCGATCGGCGAGAAATCCTCCTTCATCGTGTCGGCCCGTCAATCTTATCTTCAGCTGCTTTTCAAGTTTATCGGACTCCCTTTTCTGCCTACCTACAACGACTTTCAGGTGAAATATAAATATCAGATAGATCCGAAAAACGAGATTTCGATTATCGGCCTCGGTGCCATCGATAACATGAAGCTCAATACCGACTTGCAGGAAGATGGTACGGAAGCACAGCGCTACCTGCTCGATTACCTGCCAGTTTATCAGCAATGGAACTATACCATTGGCACGGTCTACAAACACTTCAGCACCAACTTCTTCGACACCTGGGTGCTGAGCAGGAACATGCTGCGAAACGGCAACTTCAAGTATCCCGGCAACGATGAATCGCAACCCAGAATATCGGATTACCGTTCCGATGAGGCAGAAAATAAACTGCGGTTTGAAAGAAGCTATCCCGACCTTCCGGTAAAAATCTTACTGGGTGCCGGCGTAACTTACTCCCACTACGTCAACGAAACAAACCGCAAGATCTTTCGCAACGGGACACTCAATGATCTGATCTACAACACCGAGTTGGATCTATGGTCTTACCAGGCATTTGTTCAGGCATCGGATACCTACCTGAATAACCGGCTTGCCCTTTCCCTCGGGGTGAACACCATTGGCAACAACTTCAACAACAACATGCAGAACCCGCTGAATCAGTTCTCCCCACGATTCTCAGCATCTTACCAGCTAAACGACAAATGGGACCTGAACGGAAATGTGGGTCGTTACGCCATGCGACCGGCCTATACCACGATGGGATATAAGGACGCCTCGGGCAACTACGTGAACAAGAACGAGAAGTTGAAGCACATCATCTCCAACCAGGTCATTGGCGGGGTCGCTTTTGAACCCAACATGAAGATGCGGTTTAACATGGAAGGATTTTACAAGCTGTACGACAATTATCCGCTGTCGGTAACCGACGGCATGAGCATTGCCGGCAAGGGAACCGATTATGGACAGATTGGCGACGAAGAGATTGTTTCCACTGGAAAAGGCAGGGCCTATGGCGTGGAGCTTTCGGGAAAGCTGAATGACGTGAAAGGATTGACCACATCCTTCACGTATACTCTTTTTCGCAGTGAGTTCACCGACAAGGATGGCATTTACTGCCCTTCCAACTGGGATACCCGACACATGCTGAACCTGCTGGGCAGCTACAATCTGCCCAGCAACTGGAATATCTCCATGCGCTGGCGCTATGTGGGCGGTGCACCCTACTCTCCCATCGACATGGAGCTATCGACCAGCAAGGATGCCTGGAGCGTCACAAACCGTGCCTATATCGATTATGAGCGTTACAACACCCTCCGGCTGAAAGACTCTCACCAGCTCGATCTCCGGTTGGATAAAGAGGTTTATTATGAAAAGTTGATGCTGAACTTCTACCTCGATGTGCAGAATGCCTACAACTTCCAGTCGGAGAACGCCCCCATTTACACCAACAGGGATGCAAACGGAGCCGTGATGGATGATCCGGCCAACGCGGGAAGGCAAAAACTCAGACAAATTGAGACATACAGCGGCACGGTGCTGCCGGCAATTGGTGTGATGGTCAAGTTTTAACGATCATGCCCGCTGCTCCTTGTTTTCATGACATATTTATATTCATTAGCAGTAAATTTCAGTTTTTTGATGTAAATAATTTCGTTAAAATGAAAAGATGTTGTATTTTTGTAACGCAATTAAAGATGGTTTTTAGGATTGTTTAAAGCTCTCCTTCATCGCCCTGAAATGACTGGTTATTAATGAACTCATTTTACAAATAAAATTCAATAAGGTATGATTAAAGTAGGTATTAACGGATTTGGCCGCATCGGACGTTTGGTTTTCCGTGCAGCACAAAACAGAAGCGATATCCAGGTAGTGGGTATCAATGACTTGCTCGATGTA
>DHTF01000097.1:0-1420 GCA_002411515.1 Proteiniphilum sp. UBA5267
GTACGGACAAATAAAGCCGGTTTAAATCGGTCGTGGATACCTAAAGGGATTGTAAATAATTGTGTATTATCATATAATCCACCTTTGCCCATTGTTTTAATATAAAAATCAATTATAAGTGAAGAAGTAATAGTTGCAAATTCAACCAAATATTCTTGTTCTTTAAATGAGATTGATTTTACACCGTTAATATGAGCCGTTTTTGGAGGAATGATGGCACCCGATAAAGTTCGTTCACCAGATTGGCTTAACATTCCCCTAAATGCTACTTTATAATATTCTAACCAATTATCGTAACTCCCATCGGCTTGTTGAAATCCTTTAATCGTGGAAGCATATCCGGCCGTTACATTCAATGGAACATAATTGGTGCGTGGCACGTAGTTCTCATCGATCTTTGAGAAATCAATAATATCATAATCTGAGTTTAATAGACATTTCTCTCTCGGTGATTTATACATAGGATTCCCCACAAAAAGATGTGGACCTGAATAAATCATTTCAAACTGATCAATGTTGGGATACCTGGTTTCTCTTTGAATATAGCCTTTATTTACAGCCTCTGTTTCATGCCAACATTCAGAGATAATATTTTCTGTATGCTCCACCGTATTTGGAAATTTACCAATCTTTTGAATCACATCAATGATCTCCCTGGCATGAATGGATACCAGCTTTGCACCTTGCCAATTATCACTGTTTTCAAAAGTCCGGGCAAATATTTTCAACGTCTCTTCATCTATCCGAACCACCCTCGAAGGGTGCGGCTTGATATTCCATTCAAACCTTCCCGTCTGTTCATTTTTTGTTTTATAACCACCTACAACTCCACTTCCATTGTGAACAAATGAAGCATCGATAGTAGAAGGATGAAACAGATTAGAAATAGAAAGAAATTTCACTTTTGATTTTTGTCCGTTATAAATATGAATGCCATAAATATTATGATGATCAATTTCAGTAAAAAGCATTAATTCATTTTTAAACTGAAAATGGTATTTCAATCGTTGATATATTTCCTCTCTCAGTGGATAACCATTGGGGTCATCATAAACACCCTCTGGGTGTATCAGGCCCAAATAACCTTGCGGATTAATCCAACGCAACCCGTTCTCCAGTATACATTTGTAAAGATTGGTCTGCTGCCCTTTCAACAACGGGTAATTTTGCACTGCATTCATAAAGATCGCAGACACGTCGCTCTCAATCTGCTCATCGAAGTAGCTTTCTCTTCTTGTTTCATCTTCCAGGAAATCACTCTGCATTCTTCGCACCTGTGGTGCAGTGGTTTTTCGAATTTCCACTTCCGGGAACAATTCGGAAATCAACCCTTTCTCTTCAAAGGAAACTTTGATCCAGGGTGGATTTCCCACCGCCAGGTCAAAACCGTTCTTCTCCCTGAATACTTCGATAAATTCCA
>DHTF01000097.1:1686-1958 GCA_002411515.1 Proteiniphilum sp. UBA5267
AGCTGCTTCTCAATCTGGTTTCTTACTTTTCGATAATCACGTACCGCGTCATCATCTTCTGCAACAAGCGTTGTGGCTTGCTCCAAGTCTATATTCAGTATTTGCACCAGATCGGTGTACCATTCCTGGCGGGTGGGTAGCTCGGCAGCATCGCGCACATCCCAGAACCAGAGCGCACACCAGTAGTCCATGATCTTTTTCAGCTTATAATAGGGAGCATTGGACTTCAACCGGCTGTCGGCAAACGCCTGTTTTTGCGCGTAACTGTATCC
>DHTF01000097.1:2257-2379 GCA_002411515.1 Proteiniphilum sp. UBA5267
AAAGCGTATTCATCGCTCCGCAGGGGTTTGATAAACTCCTTACGCCATTCGCTCATCCTTCTTGCCTCGGCAGGATAGGTTTCTTTCAGCAACCGGATATTGCCCGATGAGCCCATCCCCTT
>DHTF01000097.1:2575-3014 GCA_002411515.1 Proteiniphilum sp. UBA5267
GGAAGTGATAGATCTCATTCTCTGCACGCAAGATTCCCTTTTTGCCGAATTGCAGGTGTTTTGGAGCTTTTTCCCACCATTCTTTTTTGATGTAATTGCGATTACCAACCGGTTCGAACGAAAACTCCTTCTGCTTGTATACTTTCAACCAGCTACCAATCACCGCATTCCCCACACCCAGGCGATAACCAAAGAAGGGGGTCTGCATATCCTTGTGAATCACGTTGAGCCAGAGCGAGAGCTTACCCAGTTCCACGGCCGTGGGGTTGATGTCCACACCATAGACATTATTAAGAGCGATATGCGTTTTTATCTTTTGCAACTCTTCGCGGTACTTGTTCGGATCCACATGCTGCCTGAGCTCCTGCTGCCGGTAGGTGAGGTATGCTTCCGCGATCTGGTTGATGGCTTCGTTATGGAAAGCGGCAGCACCCATGGC
>DHTF01000108.1:0-17737 GCA_002411515.1 Proteiniphilum sp. UBA5267
CCTGAAGACATTGCTGTTGCTGGTTTTTCCGAATCGCCTATCGGCAGGATCATGGAATTGACCAGTGTGTATCAGCCAACTTTTGATATCGGAAGAAGAGCTGCCGGATTATTACTAAAAAAAATAGAGCACTATGACTCTCCCGTTGAAACTGTAATTCTTGATGGAAAGCTGAATATACGCAATTCCACGCTCCCCATGTTAAAAAAGATTCGTTAAATTATTGCGACCAATCTGCCGTTCGAAGAACATTGCCAGTAATTCTCAAGTTCTTCCTGTCATTCTCCTGAATTACATTCTAACAAAATTACTTGTGGTCTATCCCGCCCTCCAAATTTCTTTACTTTTACCTTATCTTTTCATCTATTTGTAAACGTTTACGTAGATTTTTTAAATAAAGTATATGTCTCATTTATTCTGTCTATACCTTTGTTTGCATATAAATAACAATATCATTCCAAGGGTACGATACTATGAGCATTCTGGACATTCTGATGATTATTCTTCTCACTGTCGGTGTATTAATTTCCGGTTTAGCTTTTTCTAAAAAGGGGAAAAGTATGAGCTCCTTTTTTGCTGCTGGAGGAGCTGTACCCTGGCAAATGAGTGGATTGTCATTATTTATGGGTTTCTTTTCTGCAGGTACGTTTGTTGTGTGGGGATCAGTAGCCTATGCCTATGGGTGGGTTGCGTTCACTATACAATGGACGATGGCTGTGGCAGGTCTTATAGTCGGTTTGTTTATTGCTCCAAAGTGGCATAGAACCGGTTCGCTTACCGTTGCTGAGTATATTAACAAAAGATTAGGTGTATCTACCCAAAAGACATATACTTATTTGTTTCTGTTTATTTCATTGTTCCTTACGGCTTCCTTCCTTTATCCGGTTGCAAAGATTGTTGAGGTGTCAACCGGTATCGATTTGGATTTATGTATTATCTTTTTGGGTGTATTCTGCGTCCTGTATGTCTCTGCCGGGGGATTATGGGCAGTCGTTTCTACCGACATCTTGCAATTCATCGTACTCATTGCTGCAGTCATAATAGTAATTCCGTTATCAATCGATAAGGTGGACGGTCTTGTCAACTTCGCGGTTAAAGCTCCAGATACATTCTTTAATGCCTTTAACGCAGAATATACATTCACGTTTATCACTGCTTTTGGCATATATAACACCATCTTTCTGGGTGGGAATTGGGCCTACGTACAGCGTTTTACCTGTGTCAGGACGGCATCTGACTCCAGAAAAGTGGGGCTGTTCTTTTCTGCTTTGTATTTTATTACACCAGTTTTGTGGATGCTCCCTCCTATGTTATACAGGGTTTATAACCCTTCATTGGGCCTTATCGAAGCAGAAGGTGCCTATCTGATGATGTGTAAGGAAGTACTGCCTAGAGGTGTAATGGGATTAATGATAGGAGGAATGATCTTTGCAACTACCAGTGCAATGAATTCAAAATTGAATATTGCTTCCGGTGTGATTACGAACGATATATTTAAGCGATTGAAGCCCAATAGTTCTGACAAGAGACTTATGTTGGCAGCACGTATTTCGACTGTCGTTTTCGGAGTTTTAAGTATTCTAATCGCTCTTTTGATCCCTAAGATGGGCGGAGTAGTAAATGTTGTGATTAGTCTTGCAGCTCTTACGGGAGTTCCACTTTATCTCCCTGTTATTTGGACATTGTTTTCCAAAAGACAAACCGCTTTTTCAGTCTTGACCGCTACGATTCTAGGTCTCATAGTAAATGGAATATTTAAATTCATTACGCCGCTGTTTTTTGATCTCTCATTGAACAGAACTGAAGAAATGCTGCTGGGAGTTACTTTCCCCATACTTTGTATGACAGTGTTTGAGATATGGTACATTACAAAAAAACGGATTTCCTCACAGTTTGACACCTATAAAAGATGGGAGAATGAAAATCAGGAAAAACGAGATAAGATTTCTGAAGAGGAAATCCAATTTTCACGAAGTGAGAATAAATACAGTATGCGTGTAATAGGATATGGAGTTTCTTTTATTGGTCTTACTATTGCTGTTTTAGGCCTATTAACTCCTGCCTATAAAATATTCGTTACAGGTACGGGAGTGTTTTTTATCCTCATGGGAATAATTTTGATGAGATCGAGCAGTACCGGATCCTAACGTTTTAAAGGACAAATATAGTTATGATTGAGAGTTTATTTACAGGAAAGGAACGTGGTCACAAGAAGGTACAGGTAACTGTGGATTTTGTTGTGGCAGGAGGGGGTATGGCTGGAGTATGTGCCGCTATTTCAGCTGCACGATCTGGAATCAAAGTCGCATTAATCCAAGATCGCCCGGTGCTGGGCGGGAATGCTTCGAGTGAAGTGAGACTGTGGATATTGGGAGCTACTTCACACATGGGAAACAACAACAGATGGGCACGCGAAGGAGGTATTATTGACGAAATACTGGTAGAGAATACGTATCGAAATAAAGAGGGTAATCCAGTACTTTTCGATGCGGTAGTTTTGGATAAGGTATTGACTGAAAAGAATATATCACTTTTTTTAAATACTGTAATCTTTGATGTAGATAAATCAGATGAAAACAGGATATCTTCCATCACTGCATTTAATCCACAAAATGAAACAGAATATATTTTCAAAGGGAAATATTTTTGTGATTCTACCGGAGACGGTCTGATAGGCTATTTGGCCGGTGCAACTTACAGAATAGGAGCTGAAGACAGAAATGAGTTCAATGAGAAATTTGCTCCCGACAGAAATAAATATGGTGAGAAATTAGGACACTCGATCTTCTTTTACACCAAAGATGCAGGAAAACCGGTCAATTTTGTTCCTCCGAAATTTGCCATGAGCAAAGAAGAGATTGTCAAACGTGTCAACAGGATCGATAACCCCGATTATTTTAATCCGAGACAGGTAGGTTGTAAATTTTGGTGGATTGAATTTGGAGGACGATTGGATACTATCTACGAGGCAGAAGAGATAAAATATACATTGTGGAAGGTCATTTATGGGATATGGGATTATATCAAGAACTCCGGTAAATTTGAAGATGTGGAGAACCTGACATTGGAATGGGTAGGGAACATCCCTGGCAAAAGAGAAAGCCGGCGTTTTCTTGGTCATTATATGCTGAAGCAGCAAGATATTATTGAGCAAAGAATACATCCCGATGTTGTGGCGTTTGGAGGTTGGTCATTGGATTTACATCCAGCCGACGGTGTTTTCGATAAAACGAAGAAAGCCTGTCACCAATGGCATTCTATGGGAGTGTACCAAATTCCTTACCGTTGTTATATCACACCTGATATCGATAATATTTTTTTATCGGGTAGGATAATAAGTGCTTCTCATGTGGCTTTTGCTTCCTGTCGTGTAATGGGCACCTCTGCGACTGGGGGAGAAGCGGTGGGCAGAGCTGCAGCATTGTGTATTCATAAAGGATATACGCCTGCGCAGTTGATGGATAGTGACAAGATAAAACTATTACAACGCAACCTGATGGAGCAAGGCGCCTATTTGCCTTTATCTCACATCCAATATGAAAATAACCTTTTGAGTGATGCGGAAATAGAAGTCTCTTCTGAATTAAACCTGAGTGAAATCCCTTTTGACGGTCCCTGGAAGAGTCTCAATCAGTCTGCGGCACAGATGTTGCCCGTAAGCGCCGGTAGGATGCCGAAGATTGGTGTCCGTATTTGCTCTCAGATGAAAGTGAAACAAACGGTTGAATTGCGCATCAGTTCCAAGCCTTTCAATCATACGCCGGATGTTATTTTAGAAACTATTACTATTGATTTAAAGGAGGGTGAAAACATGGTGTCACTCTCTTTTGCAGCTATTATTCCCGAAACCTGTTATGCGTTTGTGTGTTTTATGAAGAATATACATGCAAGCATACAAACATCGCAGATGCTGGTCACTGGTCTGGTCTCGGTATTCAATAAAATATTGCCGGAAGTATCTAACTGGGGTAAACAGACTCCGCCAGAAGATATTGGTGTAGAGGCTTTTGAATTCTGGTGTCCCGAGCGCCGGCCGGATGGACAGAATATTGCGATGCATATAAATCCAGGCATCAACTGTTTTTCGAAAGAAAACCTGAGAACATTTCCCTATCGTCCTGTAGAAAAACCCAATGCCTGGGTGGCAGATATCGATGATGATAACCCAACAATTACGCTGACCTGGAAAGAACCAAAAGAGATAAAAGGCATAACGCTTTTTACAGACACGGATTATGACCATCCCATGGAGTCGGTGCAATGGGGGCATTATGACAATAGGATGCCTTTTTGTATCAGAAGTTACAAGATAATGGACTCAAGAGGAAATACATTTATCTGTGAATCTGATATTTATCAGACAATGAGGAAAGTCAATCTGGATTTATGTACAAGTTTCTTGAAAATTTCCCTTGAACCATCTCTTTCTAATGTGCCAGTCGCATTGTTTGGAATATCGGTGGGTTGATATCGCTGTGTAAAATATGATGAATAACTCATGCTTCATAAACGTTTGATGTTTCCTGAAAATGGAAAGTATCTTTTTCGAACCTCAATAGACAATCATCCTGAAACAATTTATAAAATATTATTAATCCTTAAAAAGCAATATGTATGAGAAGAGTGAAAATTCAGAAAAGAATACTGTTCGCATGTATGTGGATAGTATCAATTGGACTGTTTGCCGAGAATCTTACCATAAGTGGAAAGGTTACTGACGCAAACAAAGAATCGATTATTGGACTTACCGTCGTGGTGCAGGGAAATACAGCACATGGCGCAGTTACAGATATCGATGGTAATTACACACTGAGCGATGTTCCTTCAGATGCTACATTGCAATTCAGTTATGTTGGAATGGTAACCCAGTTTATCTCCGTCAACGGAAGAACAGTAATTGATGTTGAAATGCAATCCGACACGGAATTACTGGAAGAAGTAGTGGTGGTAGGTTATGGAATACAGAAGAAAGTAAACATGACAGGTGCTGTCTCATCGGTAGATTTAAGCAAAATGGTGGATAGCCGTCCAATATTATCGCTTTCTGCCGGGTTGTCGGGCCTGGCATCCGGAATATCTGTAACGCAGGCTGGAGGAGGGCGCCCCGGACACGATGGGGCAACCATACGGATACGTGGACAGGGAACACTCAATAATTCTGATCCGCTGGTGGTTATCGACGGAGTACCGGGCGGAATGAATGATATAAATCCTCAGGATGTAGAGAGTATTTCAATTTTGAAAGATGCTGCCTCATCAGCAATTTATGGTTCTCGTGCGGCGAATGGAGTTATTCTTATTACAACAAAAAAAGGAAAAGCAGGAGAAGCCAAAATATCATATAACAGCTATATTACTCAGCAGAAGATAGTAAACAAAATAGATCTTGTGTCTAATTATGCCGATTATATGGATCTGTTTAACGAAGCTCAACTAAACAGTGGTCTACCTGCAGTATTCAGTCAGGAGAAGATAGACGAATGGCGTAACGCAGGAGATGGAGATCCCATAAAATATCCCAATACCGATTGGCAGGATGAAGCCTTTAAAACAGGTCTACTACAGAACCATACACTTTCAATCAACGGGGGGACGGATAAGGCTCGCTATTTCTTATCGGGTAATTACCTGCAAAATCCCGGTATCATGGAGAATTCAAAGTATGATCGGTTCAGTGCTCGCATGAATGTCGACATTGATGTAAAGGAATGGATTACAGTAGGGGTTAACGCCTACGGATACAGAGGAAAAGAAGATCTTGGTCTTTCTGGTACGGAACAAAGTGGCAATCTGTTTTACTCCTATCTTCAGGCAACTACACCCGGTATGTGTTTCCGTTCTCCGGATGGGAGATATGGAGGTGTGAATAATCCGGAAGATGATTCTCAATCTGGCACTAATAATATTTTACGCCGCCTGAACAGTGTAAAAGGAAATCGGACTACCAATAAAATGGTCTCGCGCTTTTTTGTTCAACTAAGGCCTCTCAAGGGATTCACGGTGGAAGGTTCCTATACATATGATTTTTCTAATGCATTCCGATATGAACAACCGGTATTTTTTGATTTATGGAATCTGTACACCAATACGATCCAGACGAAAGGAACCGGGATAACCAAAGTAACCAATTACGATGAAAAATGGATACGCAACCATCTTGACGGACTTGTTCGTTACGAAACGGATATTCACAAATTAAACATCCAAACTACTTTGGGTGCCAGTCAGGAAGCTTATCGGTATAATTATGTTTCAGCGAGTAAAGAAAACCTTGTTGCTCCTGAAATGACAGAGTTGGATGCCGCTACTGCTAATGCATCTGTTGGCGGAAATTATAGTAATTGGGCAATGCATTCTCTCTTCGGAAGGATGAATCTCAATTGGGATGAAAAATATTTATTAGAAGCCAATCTTCGTATGGATAAATCTTCGAGATTTGCTCCGGGAAAAACCAGAAGAGGCTTCTTCCCATCTTTCTCTGCTGGCTGGCGCATAAGTGAAGAGGAGTTTATGAAAGAGAATGATTTTTTTAATCAGTTAAAAATACGAGGCTCCTATGGATCTATGGGAAATAATTCAGTAGGAGATTATGACTACCAGATGTTTTACTCCGCTCAAAACTATATCCTGAATAATGCGGTACAGATTGGTATGGCGCAACGGGCCTTATCAAATGCAGCCCTGACATGGGAAACTACTTACGTCTCCAATGCTGGTGTGGACTTTGGGTTCAATAAGTTGAATGGAAGTGTCGACTTTTTCATTAAAAACACCAAAGGAGTACTGATCGATTTACCTGCACCCCTGGTTCATGGGAATGCGAGCATACCGAAAACAAATGCAGGCGAAGTACGCAACAAGGGGGTAGAATTAAACCTGTCTTGGAACGACAAGATTGGACAAGTCGGTTATTATATCGGTGGAAATTATACCTATGTGAAAAACAAAGTAACAAAATTCAAAGGTATGGAATCGGCGATAAACGGAACCAATATGATTTTGGAGGGTCAGCCAATCAATATTCAATATGTTCTTTCCGTTGACCGAATTGTACAGACTGAAGAAGACCTGGCTATGGTGCAAGCTATGGTGGATGCGAATCCCAATGCTTTTACGCAATATCAAAGACCGGAATTGGGAGATTTACTGTATAAGGATGTGAGTGGACCTGATGGAGTTCCTGACGGTCGTATCACAAGTGATGATCGGATCATGGTAGGTAATGGCACCAATCCAACGACTACTTATGGATTTAACTTCGGTATCGATTGGAAAGGTTTTGATTTTGCCTGTTTATTACAAGGTTCTGCAGGCCTGAAAGTATACTGGGATGGGTTGGATGGTGCAAGTTTCTGGCCACAGGTACGGAGAGGAAACCAAATCAATAAAACAATTGCTGACGGACGATGGTATCCCGGACGTACCGATGCCACTTACCCGCGTCTATTGGATTATAGCGACTCACGTAACCGGGTAGCGAGTGATTTTTGGATACAGGACAGATCTTACATGAGAATCAAGAATATACAATTAGGATATACACTACCCAGATCCATTATGCAAAAAATGCGGATGCAAACTCTGCGCCTGTATATAAGTGTTGATAATGCCCTGACTTTCACCAAATACAAAGGTCTTGATCCGGAGGTAGCAGGAACCAGATATCCCACTATGCGTCTTAGTACATTTGGAGTGAATTTAACTTTTTAAATATATATCACATGAAGAAAATATTTTTATCAATCATTATAGTATCGTTATCACTGGTTGGGTGCTATGATTTGGATACCTATCCCGGCAACAAATTAGGTGAAAACCTTTTCTGGAAAACAGAAAACCATGCTAAGCAGGGTTTGATGGGAATTTATGCAATGATGAAGAATAATCACGCCTATGGTTATCAATTTCTATTTGATCATTTAACAGACATCGCCTATGGATATGACTATTATATGATGTATTTGGGAACTTATGATGACCGTTCAGGTGAAATTCAAAACAAATGGCAAACAATGTATGACGGAATACAGCGGACAAATAGTTTTATTCGCTCAATTTCTTCAATGGATGGAATAACAGAAGATATGAAAAAGGAGTACATTGCCGAAGCAAAATTCCTTCGGGCATTATTCTATTTTACCTTGCTCGATTTATATGGCGGAGTTCCCTATTATGATGAAACAACAAATCTGAATGCCGAATATATTAACCTGAAAAAACCAAGGAGTTCAGCTGAAGAGATTCGGGCATATATTATCGATGATCTGAACGAAGCGGTCAGTATGCTCCCTGTAAAGCATGCCGACGTCGACTACGGTCGCGCAACAAAAGGAGCGGCTTATGCTCTGCGTGGAAAAGTATACCTATATAACAAGGAGTGGAAAAAGGCAATTGCCGATTTTGAAGAGATTGTAAATAATAAGTCCAATGCTTACGGATATGCACTTGAGCCTGATTACGCTCGTATTTTCAAATTGTATAACGGAGCGAAGAGCAATGAAATGATTTTTTCTATCCAAAATAAAAGCGGCGTGGGTACAGAATACGGAATGCCAATGCAGGCACTTATGGGAACCCGAAGCGCTTTTGGTAGCTGTTGGAATACTACGGTACCTTCCACCCAACTGGCAGACATGTATGAATTTCAAGACGGCCGGCCGTTTGACTGGGATGAAATCTTTCCGGGATATCATTCGGCAACACCTGAAGAACGTAAAAAACTGTTTAGTGTGGAATTGGATGCTGCAGGTGCGGTAATTGGTCTTCGTAATGCCGACACCACGAAGATCTTAAATGCCTATAAATCCCGTGATCCTCGTTTGATGGCGACCTTAATTGTCCCATATTCCATCTACAAAGGATGTATTGGTAAAACCATACCAAGAGACATGTTGTTTGCATTGGATTATAATCGGCAAGGCAATGAGAATCAAGGTACAATTCGGAACAATAAAGGTTGGGTCTCTTATTTATATAGAAAATTTGTGGTAGAATATAATCTTGGCGGAAGTATCAGTGATCGCTTGCACACACCGTTTGAGTTTCCTTTGATCCGTTATGCCGATGTGTTATTAATGTTGGCAGAAGCCTATAATGAGGATAACAGGTTGGATGAATCCATTACCGAATTCAATAAGGTAAGGGCGAGAGTCAACATGCCGGGATTAAATTCCGGGCCAAGCTGGTTGAATGTCGCGAACCAAGAGGAGATGGCCGAACGTATTCGAAATGAACGTGCGGTAGAATTTTCCGGGGAAGGGTTGCGTTTCAGTGATTTACGCCGCTGGGGCTGGGAAATCGCGCAAGCTGCAATAAGCGATGTGGATGCTGTAAATATCTATGGTGAATTTATTTATCAGCATAAATTTAAACAGCGTGATATGCTTTGGCCAGTCCCGGGTGTGGAAATTGAACGGAATCCGGCATTAACTCCCAATAATCCGGGTTGGGAGTGAGAAGTGGCATATTATATCCGGTATACAGGAATGTATGCCGGATATATAATATACTATTTTTTTCGCTTGAACAACTCTACAACCCCCGGTTAATCTGGTGTTCTGATTGTAAATCAACAAAAAATAAATCGAAGTTAAATAATGAAATCTTATCATATGCATCTGCCCATCCTTTTGCTATTCGTAGCTCTCTCTGTTTTATCTTGTTCCCCTGATCAGGAACCGATGGATTCATTAATAAAAGACAGGTTGGGGCGTTCTTTGCAGCAATACCAGATGATGGCCGAATCGCTGATAGATACCCCGGGAAAATTACCGCAAAGTGTCGATATGAAAGGTCAGTTATTGACGACCAACCCGCAAGGGTGGGCGAGTGGTTTTCTGCCTGGCACCCTCTGGTATCTGTATGAATATAGCGGCGATCCAACGATACTGAAATATGCACGTAACTATACGCAGCGTCTTGAAGGAGAGAAAAACAACAGAAACACCCACGATCTGGGATTTATGCTGTATTGCAGTTTTGGGAATGGTTATCGGCTTACGGGTGATTCAACCTACAGAGAGACCCTGCTGATCGGTGCCGAGTCGCTCAGCAGCAGATATGATGCACATATCGGTTGCATACAATCCTGGGAAAGTAATGACAAGTGGCAATTTCCTGTAATTATTGACAATATGATGAATCTTGAATTCTTACTTTGGGCAGCTCGCGCTGCCGATTGCTCCAGATACAGGGATATATCGGTTTCACATTCAAATAAAACAATTGAAAATCATTTCAGGCCTGATTACAGTTCATATCACGTGGTCTCTTATGATACCATCACAGCAGAAGTAGAAAAGAAAAGCACACATCAGGGTTATGCTGATGAATCGGCCTGGTCGCGAGGACAAGCATGGGGATTGTATGGATTCACCGTAATGTATCGCGAAACACAAAATAGGGAATATTTATCACAGGCAAAACATATCGCCGCATTTATATTGAATCATCCTAACTTGCCTTCCGATAAGATTCCTTATTGGGATTTTGATGCCCCTGACATCCCCGATACATTCCGTGATGCCTCAGCGGGCGCCATTATTGCTTCGGCTTTGATTGAGCTTAGCCAATACGTAGATGATACCTTAAAAAAAGAGTATCTTGATGTGGTGGAAAAACAAATAAGGAGCTTGTCTTCTCCAGAATATTTTGCAGAAAGTGGTAATAATGGAAATTTTATCCTGAAACATTCAGTGGGTTATTTGCCAGGAAAAATGGAAATTGATGTCCCTTTATCATATGCCGATTATTATTATATTGAGGCACTATTGCGTTATAAACGTCTCCTGGAAAATAAAGGGGCTTACAAATAGTATTTTTTTGTACTCACAGTTATTCAGCATACCATCTTGATAATTTCATTATGCAAAAAATAATAAGCATCTTTTTTTTGATTCAATCCACATTCTTTTCTTTTGGACAAAAAGGTTTTATGCATCCCGAAGAACAAATCGACTTTGTAAAGGAACGGATTCTAAAAATGGAAGAGCCTTTTCTGTCGGCTTACAATCAATTGCTTCTGGTAGCAAGTGAAGCTTTATCTTCTCCCAATCAGATACAAGAAATTTTTTATGTTCCAGGCTTCTATGAAAATCCAGAAGAACATAGAAAAAATGCCCAAAGGTTACAAACCGATGCATTTAAAGCTTACGCAAATGCATTGGCATATCGGTTAGGAGCAGGAAATGAATATGGGAGGAAGGCTTGTAAAATATTGCATGAATGGGCACAGATAAACAAACGGTATTCAGGGAATGATGGAAGCTTGGTGATGGCCTATTCAGGGTCAGCGATGATTATTGCAGCGCAGTTAATGAGCAATAGTAATCTTTGGGGAGAGGTGGAAAAATCGTTATTTGATTTGTGGGTGAAAAACGTCTACTGGAAAGCATGTAATGAAATTCGTAACCGCCCCAACAACTGGGCTGACTGGGGGCGTTTTGGTTCTCTGTTATGTTCCACATATTTCACTGATGAGGAGGAGCTTCAGAAGAATATGCAACTGTTTAAGTCAGATATCTTCAATAAGATTGCGTCTGATGGAAGTATGCCAGAAGAAATAAAACGGGAGAAAAACGGTATATGGTATACTTACTTTTCTCTGGCACCTATGACTGCATCTTGCTGGATTATTTATAACAGTACCGGAGAAAATCTATTTTGCTGGGAGAAAGGCGGGATATCCATTAAAACTGCCATTGACTATTTGTTCTATTATAACCAACATCCAGACGAATGGAAATGGTATAAAAATCCGAATATTGGGAAACCAAACCGTTGGCCAGGGAACTTGCTGGAGGCAATGGCAGGTATCTATCGGGACGCGTCTTACGAGCAATTTCTTAAACCGAACCGTCCCCTGATCTATCCCGAACATCATTTTGTATGGACTTTTCCAACACTAATGCTTTTGACGTTGGAGGGATACAGGTAACAATAATAACAATTGAGAGAAAATAGAAAGTTTGAATCTATGAAGTATATGATTTTGATTGTCACCATCTTTGTTTGCGCTTATACAGAGGCTTCAATTAGGCCGAATAGTCTCTTCAGCGAGCATGCCGTTTTACAACAGGGAGTAATTCTCCCTGTATGGGGTACGGGAAATTCAGGTGACTGTGTTACAATAGAAATAAATGGACAGCGAAAACAAACAACAGTAGTGAATGATAAATGGTTGGTTTATTTAGATCCAATGCCGGCAGGAGGCCCTTTTACTTTAATCATTTTTGGTAGTGAAAGTAAAGTGGAGATCAAAGATATTTACGTGGGAGAGGTATGGGTATGCAGTGGACAATCCAATATGGAGCGGCAGTTAGGACCAAGACCTCCACAAAAATTAATCACAGACTGGGAGAAAGAGAGAGACTCGGCCCATTACCCTTTAATCAGGGAATTTTATGTTCCGGTTCTTTCATCCGATGAACCGATACCCGATGTGAAGAGTGAATGGGTTATATGCTCCCCGGAAACAGTTCCTAATTTTTCATGCGTTGGATATTTTTTTGCCCGTGATCTTTATAATGCATTGAAAATTCCAGTGGGAATCATCTTCTCAGCGATGGGAGGAACTCCTGCCGAATTTTGGACCAGCAGGACTGCCCTGGAGGGTATGCCGGAATTTAAAGATCGTCTGGATAAATATGAACAATCGTTAACGTCTTATGCCATGCAGGTCGCACAGTATAAGCGTGAAGGAAGAATAGGAAAAGAACCTCTCAACCCAGCGGAAAGAGGACATGTCTGCGGCTATTACAATGCAATGATTGCTCCTCTGCAGCCGTACGCAATTAAGGGCGTAAACTGGTATCAGGGAGAAGGCAACCGACATAATCCAGAACAATATAAAAAACTTCTTCCCCTATTGATTGACGATTGGAGAAAAACATGGACTCAAGGTGATTTCCCTTTTCTTTTTGTTCAGATCGCTCCGTATAAGGAGATGCCGCCTGAAATACGAGAGGCTCAGCTGTTTGTTCTGAAGAATACTAAAAACACAGCGATGGTTGTTACAACTGATTGTGGAGATGAGAATGACATCCATCCATCGCATAAACAACCGGTGGGTTATCGCCTTTCATTAGCAGCCCGTTTCTTGGCTTATAAGGAAAAGATTGAATATTCTGGGCCCATTTATGAATTTATGGAAATAAACAATGATAAGGCTATTGTAAATTTTTCTCATGCACAAAACGGATTGGTGAGCAGAAATGGGAAACTGCATGGATTTATGATCGCAGGGGAAGATAGACAATTTGTTCCCGCCGAAGTGAAAATTACAGGAAATCGTGTTATACTTAGCAATCCCAATATAAAGGAACCTGTTGCGGTGCGTTATGGATGGGAAAGTGTTCCACGAGGTAATCTATACAATAAGGAGGGTATGCCTGCATCACCGTTTAGAACCGATCATTTCAATTAACATGCAGGAGCTTAGCGATCAACTTTCTGACAGTAAATAAAATAAACAGTTTGATAATATGATAAAAAATCTACTACTTGTGTTTTTCCTGATTGTTTTTTCTTTTGCCAATGCAAAGGATTACCAGTTGTTATCGCCTGATCAAAAAATCAAAGCAATTATAAACGTTGAGAAGGTACTTACTTATAGTTTGTTTTTCAATGATGTCTGCTATCTTCATAATTCTGAGATCGGTATGGTTTTGGATAATGGAAAGGTATTAGGTCGAGACCCTTCTGTTACAAAGGAGAGCAGGAGATCGATAAACAACCTATCAACTCCCATGTATGGCATAAATAAAGAGGTAAAAGAACAATATAATGAATTGAAAATAGACTTCAAGGATAATTACTCTATGGTTTTCAGAGCCTATAACGAAGGATTTGCGTGGCGAATAGAGACAAATATGATCGGAGATATTGTAATAGAAAGTGAAAAAGTGGAATTCAACTTCGCAGATAATTATTCGGTGTATTTTCATCCGTCTATATCAGAATCATTTTACAGACTCCAGAAAATCTCGGATTCCGGGCTTCATCCAAATTTTTCGAGCCTTCCGGTGTTGCTAAAACCTGATAACGGAATCAATATTCTTATCCATGAATCGGAAGTCCTGGATTATCCCTGTTTACATGTCGAATCAAATAAATCCAAGCCGAATTCCTTGTGCGGCTCGCACTCCTTGTATCCTAAAAGTGTTGAGCCGGGTGGATACAATAACTTCAATTTGGTGGTAAAAGAAACGGAAGATTTTATTGCAAAAATGACTGGCAAAAGGATTTTCCCTTGGCGTATACTTGCTTTCGAAGAATATGATAAAGATATTCTAAACAATGAAATTGTTTATTTGCTTGCTTCTGAAAGCCAAATTCCCGATGAAGAATGGATAAAGCCAGGGAAAGTGGCGTGGGATTGGTGGAACGCTATGAATTTGACCGGAGTTGCATTCAACACAGGTATCAATACAGAGACATACAAACATTACATCGATTTCGCTGCCAGGAATAATATCGAGTATATCAATATTGACGATGGTTGGAGCGATTGGTTTGATTTGACGAAAGTAACGGAAGGTTTAGACATGCAAGAGGTTACAAGTTATGCAAAAAGCAAAAATATTGGGATATTCTTGTGGTGCGTTTGGTGGGTAATAGATCAGCAAATGACAGAGGCTTTAGACCTGTTTCAGAAGTGGGGAATAAAGGGTATTAAAGTAGATTTTATGGACAGGGATGATCAGGTTATGGTTGCTTTTCATGAACGTTTACTTAAAGAAGCGGCTAAGAGAGATATTTTGGTAAATTACCACGGCGCCTATCATCCCACAGGAATGTCAAAGACTTATCCCAACAATATAAACGTGGAAGGCGTGCGTGGATTGGAATGGAATAAATTTAACTCCGAAGGGGTGACACCTGACCATGAGGTAACAATTCCATTTATTCGGATGTTTGCCGGGAGTATGGATTACACCCCAGGTGCAATGGAGAATTATAACAAAGGGGACTGGAAACAGGTAAATAATCGTCCGATGAGCCAGGGAACACGTTGTCATCAACTGTCTATGTTTATTATCTATTATGGAGCATTACAGATGTTGTGCGATTCTCCTACGGCTTATGAGAAAGAACCTGATTATCTGAGCTTCCTGTCAAAAATACCTACAGTCTGGGATGAAACCTACCCATTGGATAGCAAAGTTGGAGAATTTGTATCTGTAGCACGACGAAAAGAAAAAGAATGGTACGTGGGTGGAATGACAAACTGGGAGAAACGTAATTTTTCACTGGAACTTGATTTTCTGGAGCCGAATATGACATACGAGGTGGAGATATTCTGTGATGGAGTCAATGCAGATCGTGTTGGGAGCGATTATTTGATCTCAAGAAAGAGAGTAAGAGAAGGGGAACGAATTGATATAAATATGGTTTCCGGGGGAGGATTTGCGATGAGATTGACCCCATCTCTACAATCGGAAACAATAGCGGATGTGGCGCCATCATATAAAGTTGTTATGTTCGGGAATTCTCTGATTGAGGGTGGTGGGAGTTGGAATCAAAAATTGGGGAGAGATGATGTGAAGAATAGCGGCAGGGGAGGATTTACTACTTCGCATTTTGTCTGGCTGTTGGAAAAACAGGTGATCAGGTATCAACCAGAGATCGTAATCCTGGAAGGTGGCATAAATGATATTGGAGTGGGTATTCCCATAGACAGAATAAAACAAAACTATCAGTCAATGGTAGATACTTTGTTATCAAAGAACATAGACCTGGTTCTGCAATTAATCATATATACAGACCAAGGTAATGAAGCTCAAAACAACGATCAGAGAAGGATGATTGATGAAATTAATCATTTTCTCAAAGATTTGGCTACTACCAGGAATATATCGTACATTGATATGAATCCATTGTTATCGGAAAAAGGTCGTTTGAAGAAGACTTATACAACAGATGGTGTACATTTAACCGATGAAGCATACAAAATCTGGTCTGAAGAAATAAAGAAACAATTAAAAATAAAAAAAATATAGAGAGATGAAAAGGAAAATCTTTGTTTTTATGATGATCTACTTACTGATAGCCGCGCCGTTTTTTTCACAAAACAAATACAAAGCGGAATGGTCCTCACTCGATACACGCGAGACACCTCAATGGTGGCAAGATGCTAAATTTGGTATTTTTATTCATTGGGGATTGTATTCTGTCCCCGCCTATGCACCGATGGATCAAGTGAATGAAATCTATCAGAAATACTCCGAACATTATTGGGCACGACTCATCAGTGGAAACCAACTGTTTAAAGATTTCCATTCCAAGCATTATGGTGATAACTTTTCCTATACTGACTTTGCCCCTCTCTTCAAGGCCGAGTATTTTAATCCGGACGAGTGGGCTGATTTGTTTAAAAAAGCAGGTGCAAAATATGTTGTGTTAACATCCAAACATCATGACGGATTCTGTCTTTGGAAGAGCAAATACAGTCCAAGGTGGAATAGTGTAGAAATAGGACCACACCGTGACTTACTGGGTGAGCTATCCGAGTCCGTCAGACGTCAGGAATTGCATATGGGATATTATTATTCACTGTTGGAATGGGAGCATCCATTGTATACGAAGAGCACTATCAATAAATGGACCGAAAACCATATGATTCCTCAGTTGAAAGAATTGGTTAATAATTACAGACCCGAAATTATTTTCTCTGATGGAGAATGGGACTACGATAGCCAAGTATGGAAAAGTGAAGAATTCCTCGCTTGGCTATACAACGATTCACCAGTAAAGAATACGGTAGTAGTGAACGATCGATGGGGAAAAGAAACTAGAAGTAAAAACGGCGATTATTATACAACTGAGTATGATTTGGTGCATGATAAAAAGGGTATTGGAGATAATGCCAATTATCCATGGGAGGAGAGCCGGGGGATTGGTACATCTTATGGATATAATCGATTTGAAACAACAGAACATTATCTTACTTCGAAACAATTAATAGATATTCTGATCGATAAAGTAAGCACAGGTGGTAATTTCTTGTTGAACATTGGTCCTGATGCCAATGGATTAATTCCGGTTGTGATGCAAGAACGTTTGTTGGACATAGGTGAGTGGCTGAAAATTAATGGAGAAGCAATTTATGCTTCTCAACCCTGGCATAGTCAATATAAGCCGAAAAATGAGAACTTGGCATTCACAAAAAGAGATGGGAATTTGTATGTTATTATAAAAAAATGGCAAAAAGAGCCCATTGTCTTGCAGAATCTGAAAAAAGCAGAGAAGATAGAATTGTTAGGTTATTCAGGAACTGTAACCTCAATATTTAAAGAGGGTACCCTCACAATAAGACCACCTGTCTTGACGATTGATGAGTTGCCTTCGGTACATGCCTGGGTATTGAAGATCAGCTCCTTTAAAGAATAGTACTATCCATTACTTACAAACAAAAATTAATTCTACTTTGTTGCATTTTTCTAACAAGGTAGAATTAATTCTAATTGCATAGAACCTATTCTATATAAACCCGAATGATCTTCGCGTCTGTTTTGGGGCGGCTGTTGCCGTCTACCGGCAGGGCTGCGATTTTATCAATCACATCGAGTCCCTCTGTCACTTCGCCAAACAGGGTGTATTCTCCGTCGAGATGGTGCAAACCACCGAAAGTGCTGTAAGCCTCTTTCAAACCTTCGGGCAGAAAGAATTTTCCGGGTGCCAGCGCATAGAGCGAGTCTACCACGCCCAGCACCGAGTCGAGCAGCGCGTTAAACCCTCG